>JBFFZF010000013.1:0-43378 GCA_041568755.1 Longimicrobiales bacterium
CGCGACTGGTACGATGCGGACGACCGCGTGATCGTCGAGATCCGCGAGCGCAGCTGGCTGAAGCACGCGCCCGACGACGTGATCGACCAGCGTACGTGCGTCATCATCCGGTTCCGCGGTGACCGGATCTGCGAGCTGCGCGACTACACGGACGCCGGCCTGTACGAGGCGTTCCGCGGCCGGCATCCGGAGCTGCCGAAGTTCGCGTGAACGACGAGTTCACTGCCGGAGGTGTACTTCTGGATCCTGCCGGAGTTGCTGAAGTTCGCACGAACGACAATTCAACCGCGGAGAGCGCGGAGGACGGCGGCGGACGCCGTTTGCTGATCCAGCCCACACCGGGGTTCAGGTTCGTAGCCGGGCTTTCGGCGACGTTGTCGGGTTGGATCCCGAGCCATGATTTCCTGATGCTACGTGGCGAATTCCATCTGCTGTTTCGAGATGTCTCTTATTGATTTGTTGCTTCTGGATGTGCCTTCATGGAAGTCGCCTTTCCCCGGATGTGCCCTTGAACAATCCGTTCTCCGCGCCCTCCGCGCTCTCCGCGGTTGAAAAAATGAAAACGCGACGACCTCTGCCCCGCTGGCCTCGACCCTAGTCGAGAGGGATCCGATCGGCGTACCGGTCGAGCCAGTCCTGGAACGTCAACAGCTCGGGGTTCAGGGCGCGCGCGGTGGCCGGATCGCGTGACCTGCAGACGTCCTCGTTGAAGTCACGCATGAACTGGAACATGTTGCCGACGTCCTCGGCGCCGGGGAAGCCGAAGCTGCGGTAGACCTCGGGCGGAACATCGTTGTAGTGCACGGTCCGGCCGAGGGCGCGGGTGAGCGCTGCGGCCATCTCGTTGCCCGTGAGCTGTTCCCCGCAGACGCCGACCGTCCTGCCGATGTACTCCTGCCCCGCGCGGAAGATGCCGTACGCGCATTTCCCGATGTCCTCGGCCGCCATCGCGGGGAGCCGCGCATCGCCCAGCGGGAACGTGAGCGCGAGCTCGCCGTCGGGACGCGGCTTCGGGCCGCTGCCGAGGTAGATGAAGTTATCCCAGTAGAAAGACGTGTAGAGGAACGTGACCGGCACGCCCGCGTCCGTGAACCGTTCGTTGGCCTCCGCCTTGGCATCGAAATGCGGGACCTTGTACTTCCCCATGAGCGTCGGCATGCGGTCGTCGCTCAGCGGCACCCAGGCGCGCGTGTCGTCGAGTGTCGACCAGATCACGTGGGCCACGCCCTCCGCCTTCGCCGCCGCCGCCATGTTCCCGGCCTGGGCGATCTCACGGTCCGGTGCGAAATGCTCGAAGAAGTTCGTGACGCAGTACACGCCGTGCGCCCCGCGGAACGCGTGCTTCAGACTTTCGACATCATCGAGATCTGCGGCAACGACTTCGGCGCCGAGATCGCGCAGCGCGCCGGCCCTGTCCGAAGCGGGGTTCCGGGTCAGCCCGCGGGCGGTGAAGGGGCCCTTCACGTCGCGCTGGATGGCGCGCACCACACCGCCTCCCTGGGTGCCTGTTGCACCGACCACGGCAACGATCTTCTTCTCCGCCATCCTTGCTCCTCCCTCCGGATCGTGTTTCGGATCGCAACCCCGGACTCGTCTCTCGCGCCCGCCGCAGGCGCAGCGGCCTCGCTCCGGCGACGGACGGCGGGCACGGGCGCGCAGCGCGCCGGCTGTTCTACTACATTGCTGCGCGGCCCGGCGCAACAGCCGGGAATCCGACACCCCGGTGCGGGTTCCAGCGACCCCTGCGCGACCACGGCCTGATCCATGGAGGTGCATGCCCGATCCCGAACCGCAGATCGATCCGGTCGAAACGAGCTTCTTCGACGCGATCGTGGCCGGCGATCGCGATACGGTCCGGCGCCTCATCGAAGAGGAACCGGTGCGCGTGACGCTTCGCTCCGCGCGTCATTTCCGGGCCACGCCCATCAGCGTTGCGGCGCAGGGCGGCGACCTGGCCATGATCGATCTGCTCATGGAGTTGGGCGCCGACATCGACGCCGCCAGCGACTGGTGGGCCGGCGGCTGGCGGCCGCTGCACTACTGTTTCGATGCCGGCCGCGAGACGCTGGCTGATGCGCTGATCGCGCACGGCGCGACGATCGACGTGCACGCGGCGGCCGGCCTGGGCCGGATCGACGTGCTGCGCGAGCTGCTCGATGAGGACCCCGAACTCGTACACGCACGCGGCGGCGACGGTTGCTCACCGCTGCACTTCGCACGCACCCCCGCGATCGCGGCCCTGCTGCTCGAACGCGGCGCCGACCTCGAGATGCGCGACATCGACCACGAGTCCACGCCCTTGCAGTGGGTCTGCCCCCGCTGGCGCGAGACCACACGCTTCCTGCTGGAGAACGGCGCGCCGCCCGATGCGTTCGCCCTGGCCTGGCTGGACGACGTGGATGGGCTGCGCGACTTCCTCGACGCCGATCCCGCAGCGGTCCACCGCCGCATCGGCGATGAGCCGTTCGTGACGCGCAAGTCCGATGCGCTGCACAACTACGCCTACTCATTCGGCCCGCGTGCGACGCCGCTGCACGCTGCGGCCACCGGCGATGCCGCACGGTGTGTGGCGCTGCTCATCGAAAGGGGTATGGACCCCGACGTGCGCGGCGGCGCCGATGACGCGACGCCGCTGCACACCGCGGCGTGGCACGACGCGGCGCACGCGGCGGAGGCCCTGCTCGACGGCGGCGCCACGCTCGATCCGCTCTCCGGAAAGATGTACCACAACAGCCCCCTGGGCTGGGCCATCGTCGGAGGCTCCACGCGCGTGGTCGACCGGCTGCTGGCCGGCGGCGCCCGTATCACGGACGCGCACCGCGCCGATGCCGCGGCCGGGGCCGCAGGCGCATTCCGCCGGTACTCGCCCGGGAAAGCCGTCGAGAACTGGATTGCCGTCCGCGCACGGATCGACGCCGTCGCGCCCGGCGCACCACCATCGGACGGACCGGAAGGCGGAGCGTGAACGCGCACGATCCGGCACGGACACCGGAGCCCGAGCCCGTCCCGGCCGACCCACCCGCGACACGCGACGCGGCAGCCCCGGCCAACCCCGTCGTCTGCGCCGCCTGCTCGAACACCGCGCCGGACGGCGCGCACTTCTGTCCGGCGTGCCGAACCCACCTCGTGTCCCCCGACGCCGGCACGCTCGCCTCGCCCAAACGGCGCCTGGGGGCGGCGCTGCTCGATGAGTTCGTGAAGGACAGCGGCCTGCTGGGCCCCCTGCTCTGGCCCGCCGTCCTGCCCCCCGGCGCCGCGCGCACGATGATCACCGTGCTCACAGCCCTCTACGGCGCGCTCACCCTGGTCCTGTGGACACGCGGGACGACCCCCGCCAAGCGCTGGCTCGGTCTGACCGTCGTCACCGAAGACGGTGAGCCGGCCGGCTTCTTCCGCATGGCCTTCCGCGAGACGATCGGCAAGGCCATCTCGGCTCTGGCCGTCGGCCTCGGCTTCCTCGCCATCCGCTCGGACCCCGAACACCGCGGCTGGCACGACCGTATGGCCGAGACCTGGGTCGTGCACGATGACGACCTCTGAAGCCTGCTTCCCCCGAGCGCACCGCTTTCCCCCCGGGCTACTCTAGCCCGCACCGCGCGCGCCGGCGCGGCGCCCCCTGCCCGGGCCAGCCTTGACCGCTTGGCATAAGCAGATTATATAACTCGCTGAGGGCACAATACGCCGGCCGGACGGCCGGACGACTCGCCCAACCACGCGGGACCATGACATGACGAGCATCGAGCCGAGCACACTCTACGGGACGCTCAACCTGCTGCTGCTGCGCGCACTGGAGGACGGTGAACGGCACGGGCTGGAGATCCGCCGCGAGATCGAGGCGGTCACGGCCGGCGCCGTCCGCATCGAGGAAGGCGCGCTGTACCCGGCCCTGCACCGGCTGGAGCGGGATGGGCTGGTCGTCGCCGAGTGGCGCATGTCGGAGCGGCGGCGGCGCGCCAAGTACTACCGGCTGACGGCGAAGGGGCGGAAACGGTTGCGCCGGGAGCGCGCGACATGGAAGGCCCATGTGCGGGCGGTGGCGAGGGTGGTGTTGAATCCGGATGAGGCGTTGTAGCGGGGACGGAAACGGCGGGAATGGGGATGGGGGTCGGGATGGGGATGGGGAGGACGACGACGATCGGGGCGGTAGCATCGAGGCCACGAGGTGCTGGATATGACGAACGGACCGGTGGGACCTGGGGATCGGGAGTCGATCGACGAGGAGGTCCGCTTTCATCTCGAGGAGCGGGCGGCAGAACTGATGGCGCTCGGGCTCTCTGCGGACGAGGCGAGGCGGCGGGCGGAGTCGGCGTTCGGTGATGTCGAGCGGGTGCGTGAGGAGTTGCGAGACATCCGTGTGGAACGGCGTCGGCTGGAGCGGCGGCGTGCGCGCCGGGGCGGGTGGCTGCGCGATGTGCGTATAGCGGGCCGCCGGCTGCGTCGCAGTCCGGGCTACGCGCTGGTCGCGGTGCTCACACTGGCGCTGGGGATCGGCGCTACGGTGGCGATGTTCACGGTGCTCAACGCGGTCGTGCTGCGTGCGCTGCCGTATCCGGACAGTGACCGGCTGGTTCGGGTGTGGCCCGCGCAGAATTACAACATCTCCCTGGCGCGTACGCTCGGCGATGCTTTGCCGTCGCTGTCGTCGTCGGTGGGCATGTCGCAGTGGGGGCTGACATTGACGGGGGAGGGCGAGGCTGTCGTGGTCGAGGCGGCGGCGGTGGACGCGGGCTACTTCGAAACGTTCGGCGTGCGTCCGCTGCTGGGTCGACCGTTCCTGGCGGAAGAGACGGAGCCGGCGCGCGCGGGCGTCGTGCTGCTCGGACACGCGTTCTGGCGCTCCCGCTTCGGCGGCGATCCGTCGGTCGTGGGCCGGCGCATCCGATTGTCAGGCTACGATCACGAGACGCGGGAAGTCATTGGCGTGATGCCGGCGGGTCACGATGGTCCGTTCCAGTCCGCCGACGCCTGGATTCCGCTGCAGCTCCCGGCCGGACGCACGTTCGGGACGGACAGCACGTGGTACGTGAACTGGATGGTCGCGCGCCTCGCCCCGGGCGCGACCGTGCGCTCGGCGGATGCGGAACTCGTCGCCGCGGCGGCGAGGCTCAAGACCGAGTATCCCGGCCTCCTGGACGACGAGATCGTGCAGCAGGCCACGGTCGTCGGCCTGCGCGATTCGATTTCGGGCGATGTGCGCGGCCTGCTGTGGACGCTGCTCGCGGCGGTGGGCCTGGTCCTCCTCATCGCGTGCGGCAACCTGTCCAACATCCTGCTGGCGCGGGCCTCCGAACGGCGGCACGAGCTGGCCGTGCAGGCGGCGCTGGGCGCTACGCGCTGGCAGATGGTCCGTCAGCAGCTGATCGAGAGCGGACTGATCGCGCTGCTCGGCGGCGCGGCAGGCATCGGCCTGTCCTGGCTGCTGGTGCGCGCCGTGGGCGTCGCGGAATCGTCAGGGCTGCCCCGTATCACCGACCTCACGCCCGACGTGCGTGTGCTCGGTTTCGCGCTGGGCGTCACGCTCCTCGCGCTGGCCATCTTCGGCATCCTGCCGGCGCTGCGCGCGACGGCCGGGGTGGGCGACTCCACGCTGGCGAGTGCGCGCGGCGGCAGCCGCGGCCGGAGCACGCACCGGCTCAATCGCGCGCTCGTGACCGGAGAGCTGGCGCTCGCAACGGTCCTGGTCACTGCCGCCGGGCTCGTGCTCAGCGGATTCGCCGTGCTGCGCTCGGTCGATCCCGGCATCGACGTCGACGACGTGCTCGTCGTCCAGCTGCTGCCGCCGGCCGACGAGTACACGGGCGAGCGGGCGAGTACGTACTACGAGGGCATGATCGAGCAGCTCGCGGCCCTGCCCGGTGTGACCGCCGTCGGCGGCAATCACCTGCTCCCCTTCACCGTCAACAACTGGAGTTTCCCGTATCTGGCGGATGGGCACGACCCGCCTGCGGGTGCACCGCTGCCCAGCGCGAACATCCGGATCGTGACGCCCGCGTACTTCGACGCGGTCGACCAGCCGGTGCTGGCGGGACGAGTGTTCACGTGGGCCGATCGCCCGGGCAGCGAGCGCGTGATGGTGATCAACCGCGCGATGGCGGAAGCGCTGTGGCCCGGCGAGGATCCGCTGGGCCGGCAGATCCGCGTGTTCGGCAGCATCGCGCACCGCGTCGTCGGCCTCGTGGGCGATGTGCGCCAGCATGCGCTCGACCGTGATCCGCGGCCGGAGATGTACGTGCCGCAGCCGCAGTGGTCGAACGGCGCGCAGCTGGCTCTGATGATCGAGGGGCCCGGCGCGCTCGGACTGGCCGCGGAGGCGAGGCGCGTCGTCCGGTCCATCGACGCCAATGTGCCGATCGTGCGCCTGGGTCCGCTGGCCGAGGTGCTGGACCGGTCCGTCGCGCAGCGTCGTTTCGTGATGCTCGTGCTGGTCGCGTTCGGTCTGCTCGCGCTGCTGCTGGGCGGCATCGGCGTGTACGGCGTGATGTCACACCTGATCGGTGCCCGCATGCCGGACGTCGGCATCCGCATGGCGTTCGGTGCGGATGCGCGTGACGTACTCGGCGAGTCGCTGCGCACGGCGCTCGCACCGGCCATCGCCGGCGTGGCGCTGGGCCTGCTGCTGGCCGTCGCGTCAGCGCGCCTGCTGCGTGGACTGCTCTACGGCGTGCCGCCGATCCACCTGCCCGCGTATCTGGCCGCCGCCCTCGTGCTGCTGGCCGTGGCCCTGCTCGCCGGACTCATCCCTGCGCGCCGGGCCGCGCGCGCCGATCCGCTCGAGGTGCTGCGCGGCGTCTGAGTTGCGGGCTCGTGCGAAGGTTGTGCGAAGCGGAGGCGGCGCGTACTCTGGGAGGACCCCCCGACCGGGAGGCCCGCATGAAGGTCAAGGACATTCTCCGCAGCAAGGGCACCGACGTCGCCACCATCCTCGCCGACAGCACGGTCGGAGAGGCCATCCGCCTCCTGTGCCAGCACCGGATCGGCGCTGTCGTCGTGGTGGACCGGACGGGAGACGTCTGCGGGATCCTGAGTGAGCGCGACGTGCTGCGGCTCGCCGATCGCGATGCGGCCCGGCTGGGCTCGCTCACCGTGGCCAACGAGATGACGCGGGATCTCGTCGTCGGCGAGCCCGATGACGAGATCGACTACGTCATGGAAGTCCTCACCCGCAACCGAGTACGGCACCTGCCCATCATTGCAGACGGCCGGCTCGCGGGGATCCTGTCGATCGGTGATGTCGTGAACGCGCTGCGGCGAGGCCTCGAATCCGAGAACCGCTACCTGCGCGACTACGTGCAGGGCAACATCAGCTGAGCCCCGGCCCGGCCGGGCTCAGTGTTCATCGAGGAAGCGGCGCACCTCACCGCGCAGTTCGAGCACGGACCCCATCAGCAGGAGCAGCTCGTCCCGCGAGCAGCGCAGGGTATTCTCGACGGCACGCATGATGGCGCTGTTCTTCGCGTCGCACAGCTCGCCGCTGGAGAGGCGGGCCAGCAGATTCGAGACACCGACGACACGCAGCATCGAGGTGGTCGCGTCGTTCGCCATCAGCTGTGGCAGGTGACGCAGTTCGTGCATGTGGCAGGCGTCGCGTACGGCATTGGGCAGTCGCCACCGATCGCACAGCAGACGGCCGAAGGTGGTATGCGACGGCAGTCCCAGGTGCGTCTCGGCGTCGACGGAGAACACGCCCTGTGACTTCGCGTAGTCCTCGATGGCCTCGTAGTGCCTGGGATAGTAGCGCTGGTAGATGAGTTTGCCGACGTCGTGCAGGACGGCCATGGTGTGGACGTCCGTCCCTTCGATGGCCCGTTCGTGCGTGCGCAGCACGAGCTTGGCGACCAGCGCGGTGTGGTACGAGTGTTCCCAGATGCGATCGAAGGCCTGGCGATCGTCCGGCTTGAGCGCGCCCATGACCGACAGCGTGATCACGATCCTGTAGACCTCCCCGAATCCCAGGCAGGCGACCGAGTGCGTGATGTCGCTGATGGGCCGGGGCAGACCGTAGTAGGCCGAGTTCACGACGCGCAGGACCTGCGCGGTGATGCCGGGATCCATGCGGATCAGGTCCGCGACGTAGCGGGTGGAGGTGCGGCCGGAGTGCAGCGCCTCCATCAGCGCGGTCATCACGGCCGGCATGGGAGGCAGCGTGACGTTGCCGTCCTGCAGGAACGTGGCTTCGTCGAACTCTATGGGTGTCAGCGTCGTGAACATGAATCGGACATCCATGCATGAGACCCGCCTGTGCCGGCGGGCCGGCGGCCAGCCGTGCCGGCCGGCTGGACATTGTCGGCAGGCGGTCCGGGAACGTGAGTCGCGGGCGTGGCGGGCGCACGCGCGCGCGGGTCCGGAGAACGGCGCGCCGGGCGCGGCCGCGACAGCAGGACCCGGCGTTGCGGCGACCCGCCCGGGGCGCCCGCACCGCTCCGGTGGTGCCCGATGCCCGGCCTGCCTATAATGGCCCGGATGGCACGTTGCATCCTGTTCGGGGCCGATCCAGCGGGTCCGCCCACGATTCGCCCGTTCTCCCGGGCCGACGGCATGCAGACGCCGAGGCGCCCGGGGAATCGAGTTCTCCACGCCGGCCGGTTCCTTGGTGCGTCCGTTGCAGCCTGTCGGGCCGCTGACGTTACAACCGCTCGCGACCGCAATCCGGCGGGCACTTCGAAATCAGCGTGCCGGTGAATTCTTCCGCGCGACCCGCGCGCGATACGATCCTGCCGTACGCCGCTCTGGCCGTGGCGTGGGCTGCGGCAGTTCTCCTGACGCACCCCGTCACCACCGGTGACACCGCCGACTACATCGCTTCGATCACGGCGCGACTCCACGGCGGCGACTACAACTACTGGGAATTCGGCCACCTCTTCTGGCGCCCTGCGGGAACGTATCTCGCACGGTTGATGGGCGGCCTCCTGGGCACCGCCGATCCCCGCGTCACCACACTGGGACCGCTGGTCGCCGTCAACGTACTGGCCGGCGGTGGCGCCGGGATATTCCTCGTGGGCACGCTCCGCCGACTCGGCGTCTCCGTCACCCTGGCGGCGGCGCTGGCGCTCGCGTTTCTGCTGACGCAAGGCGTTCTCGACTACGCACAGACCGGAACCTCATACGTCCCGGGCCTCTTCTTCCTGACCGCGGGCCTCTACTTCGCCGTGCGCGGCGCAACACAGGACCGCTGGCTGCGTTCCTGCCTCGTGGCCGGCCTGTGCGGAGCGCTGGCTGCGGCGTTCTGGTTTCCCTACGTGTTCGTCATTCCAGCCCTCGGCCTGGCCGCCGGTGTGCTGGGCCCGCAGCGCAGAATCGGCCCGGTGCTGGCCGTCGCAGCGGGTGCCGCCAGCGCAGGCATCGTCATCTTCGTCGGCACCGCGATCGCGCTGGGCGCGCGCACACCGTCCGAGTTCTGGGCGATGCTGACGGCAGCGACCCACGGCATCACGGGAATCTCGGGGGTCCCGCGCGCCCTTCTCGGCTTCGGCCGGTCGTTCCTCTACATCGGCGATGATGGCGCGATCATGCGCCGCTATCTCGAGGGCGATCCCTACGCTCCGGTCAGTCTGCCGCGCCTGCTCGTCACGCGCATCTGGCTCATCGGCATCATCTGGGGCGTCGGCCTGTTCCTTCTCCTCCGGCTCGTGCGACGCCGGGAGCACCGTCCATTGCTGGCCGTGTTCACGATCGCGGCCGTCCCGATCATGATCTGGGCGATCGCGTGGCAGGGCGGCGACATCGAACGCTACATGCCGCTCTACCCGTTCGTGTTTCTGCTGTTTGCCAGAATCCTCGAGGGGAACGGCGCCGGCCGCATCCGGTGGGTCGTGGCCGTGGGGCTCGTGTTCATGAGTGTCAACAACCTGGTCGGGCTCTCGCGGTTCGCTGCGGAGGCGAAGCGCGGCGCCGTCGCGCACCGCCTGGAGTCGGTGCGCGGGGTCGCGTCCGTCGATGATCTGTTGTGGGTCTCACACATCCAGGATGATGTCCTGCGCGTTGCCAATGCGTTTCCGCTGCAGCCATTGGTGGATGGGGTCGATGTCCAGACCGGGTACCTCGTCCAGTTCGGCGCCCCGCAGGTCGACGAGTGGCGAGAGTTATTCGCCCGGCGTGTGCAGCGCTTCTGGAACCGGGGATCCAACGTGTGGATCTCCAGCCGTCTGCTGGCGCCGATCCCCGAGGCGCACTGGAACTGGATCGAGGGGTCGGATCCACGCGTGCAATGGTCGGATTTCGCGGCGTTCTTCGGCGGCTTCGACTTCGGACCCGGAGAGGGCGACACGTTCCTGCTGCTGCTGAGGACGCCCGCGAACGAAGCGCGGATCGACCGCCTGGCGGCTGGCCGGGCGGTGTCCCGCGTCGACGGACCGGTGGTCGCGCGGGCTCAGAACAGGCGGAACCCCGGCGAGACGAAGTTGGGCTCGTAACCCAGGAAGAACGGCCCGTAGGCGATCAGGATGAGCACGATCGCGGCGATGACCCACCAGCCGAGCCGGTCCAGGCGCGGCTCCCAGCCGGTCGTCGCGGGCGGCGTCAGCGTCCTCGACACGGGGATGTCCTTCGGCGCCTCGCCTTTCCGCCCGACCACGAGCGTCAGCCCGATCGTCACGAAGAACAGCATCACGGCCACGAACATCATCGACCCGCCGACGGCGGTCAACATGCCGGGCAGCTCCCAGTTGGGACTCGAGTACGTTGCCTCCGCCATGAACGTGCGGCGAGGCATCCCGTCCAGCCCGCCCGAGATCATGCCGCGGGCGAAGATCAGCACACCGATCGTGTAGAGCCAGTTCGACGCATTGGCCAGCCGCGGGCTGAACAGAGCGCGGCCGGTCAGGTACGGGATCAGCCAGTAGGCCACGGCCATCAGGGTCAGGGCGACGGCCGTGCCGACGGTCATGTGGAAATGGCCCGGTACCCACGTCGTGTTGTGCACGACCTGGTTCATCGTGTAGCTGGCGTTGACCAGGCCGGTCGCGCCGCCCAGCACGAACACGAGCATGGCCAGGATCTGGCCGCTCACCGACGGATCGCGCCACGGCAGCTTGACGAACCAGCCGACGAGCCCGCGTCCGCCCTTGCGCCGCCCGCCGATCTCGAGCGACGCGAGCACGGAGAACGCGGTCGCCAGGCTGGGGAAGAACACGCCGAACGTGAGGACCGCGTGCGCCGCCTTCATCCCGGTGCTGATCCCCGGATCCGTGTACTGGTGGTGGAACCCGGTGGGGATGGACAACAGCAGGAACAGGATCCAGACCACCCGCGTGTACGAGTCACTGACCAGTACGCCACCGACCTGGCGCGGCACGAGCGCGTACCACGACACGTACGCGGGCAGCAGCCATGCGTACACGATGGCGTGCGCCGTGAACCAGAAGAGCGTGCGCGTGAGCAGCGGGTCCGTGTTCGGCACGAGTCCGGCCGACCAGGGCACGAGGAACCCGAGGAATTCGACCGCGATGGGCAGCGAGGCCAGGAACCACATCAGGTAACTGGCCAGGCTGATGTAGGCCAGCAGCGGGATGCGCGACCCTGCGTTTTCCTTCCGCCAGCCGCGCAGCACCACGAGCATGTTGAGCAGCGCGACCCACGTGCTGACGACGACGAGCGCGAGCCCCAGATAGTGTGCCCAGTGCGCCTGCAGCGGGGCGTACGCCGTGTACAGCACGCTGGCCTGACCCGTCACGATCGCCCACACCACCATGACGTTGCCCGTGACGAGCAGGGCGAAGCTGGTCCACAGCAGACCGCCATGCAGCGGCCTCGCCATCGAGCGTGCCGTCATGAGCGGCAGGAACGCGTTGCTGAAGGAGAACGTGAAGATCAACGCGTTCGCCACGCCGTGCGCGGTCAGCCCCTGATAGTACGTGTCCAGCCCCGGGAACCAGCCCAGGATGCTGATCCCGGCGTACGCCAGCGCGTTGGCCAGACCGTGGAAGACGCCGGCGACGAGCGCGGCGTACCCGATGTAGATGGTCCAGCGCAGCACACGGCGCTGCGCGTCCGGAAGCACGAAGCCATCCGGACGATCGACGATCGGTGTCAACGCGGTCATGCGGGTCCGGGTCCGTCAGGGTTGATTGGCAGCGCGCGCGGCCGGTTCGACGATCACCTTGCCCGCCATCGCGTGGTGGTTCAATCCGCAGTACTCGTGACAGATCAGCAGGTACTCGCCGGGTTCGGAAAAGGTGTACGTGTTCCGGGAGATCTGCCCGGGGATCAGCATCATGTTGAGGCGAGTGCCCTCGATGTTGAACCCGTGCAGCACATCGGTCGACGTCGATACGAACGTGATCTCCGCGCCGGCGGGGACGCGGATCTCGGCCGGCTCGAAGCGCCATGCGGCACCGATCACGACCGCCTCGTATCGGCCGGGCGCGACCTCGCGTACACCGGGCTGGTCGAACGGCGGCGTGGTGCGGACCGCCTGCGGATGGATGCGCCCCGCTGCGCCGGGCAGGTGGATGCCCATGACGAACGTCGTCCAGGCCAGCGCGCCCAGGCACAGGATGAGGACGATGGCGCCGGCCGCGAGAAATGCCTTCTCGTATTGATGGATCCGCATGTTTCGACTCCGCTCAACGATCGAGGAGTCGCAGATACATGATCACCCAGATGGCGACGATGAGGACCAGTAGAACCGTCACGAGAAAGACAGTACCGGTCGTCGTGGGCTCCTCGCCGGGCGCAAGCTCGGTCAGCGGATCATCGCCGTAGCCATCCGACGCACCTGTTCCCATGGTCAGGATCATGACGTCCCCCTGCCGTTCTGCGTGTGTGTTTCCTGCGCGGTCCAGCGTCGTGCAGCGCGGGCGATCAGCATCAGGATCGCGATGAGGACTGCGAGCGCCGGAACGCTCCACGCCAGCCGGCCCGGCTCGACCCTGCCCGCGAACAGCCGGTTCAGCGTCTCCCAGACGTAGGCGAGCGGCGCCGCGGCCAGTGCGGTGAGCAGGAGTGTCCCTGCCACCTGGGCGGCCGGCCCGGCGGGCCGTCCCGTGTCCACAGATCCGGACTCGCGTCTCGCGGTCTTGCCGTTGTGCACGCAGTCACGGTGCGATCCTGCGGGGAGCCACGCGATGGGAGGATTGCGGCAATGCTGTGGGGAGATTTCCGACGGCTCCGGGGCGTCAGCGTTCGCCGGCCAGCTCGGGCCGCACCCGCCCGTCGACGCCGGGCAGGGGCACGTCGAGCATGGCGGCGAGGGTCGGGGCGAAGTCGAGGAGGGAGACGGGCCCGGCGACCGGGCCGGTCGGGATGCCGGCACCGGCGGCAATGAAGAAGCCGTCACGCCGGTGCTCCCCGGTCCGGCCGTAGGTGTTGGCACCCTCGATCGTGCCGATGCGGGGCGACCGGAGTCGCACGCGGGACGCGGTCCCGCCCGCAACGGCGGTGCTGCCCGTCGGCGTCGTGTCGTCCCAGTGGACGAGCAGGTCGGGGAGCAGGTCGAGGTGTTCGCCCTGGAACCGTTCGGCTGTGCGCACAACCTCACGGATCGCGCGCCTGCCCGTGCGCTCGTCGACGATCTCGAGGAGCGCTTCGCTCAGCTCGCTGCAGAAGACGTCGGCCCGCGCGGGCTCGAGCAGCCCCGCCGGTTCGCGGCCGGCCAGGTTGAGTCGGATGCCGCCGACGGCCAGCCCGTTCGGTACGACGAAGCACCGGCTGCTCGCCAGGTCCACGCCCAGGCCGGGCAGCGCTCCGGGCGGCCGCTCGCCGAGCGCACGGGCGCGCAGCGGTGCCAGCGCAGACCGCGTGCGCCGGGGCAGACGTCGCCAGAGTGCGCGCGCCAGCCCGTGGACCGCCTGCCCTCGCCGCTCGGCGTCGGCCGGCGGCTGCGCTGCGCCGAGTGCGAAAAGGATGCGTGGCAGCAGGAACTGCGCCCCGTACCAGTGCCCCATGCCGTGCGCGCCGAGCACGACGACGCGGCGCGCTCCGGCCGTTTCGAGGATCGAGCCGATCGCGCGGTCGATGGCCTGGTAGACACGTCGCAGCGGATCGCCGGTGTGCGCCACGATGCGGACGTCGTGTGCGGGATGGGTCGCATCATGCAGGTGCCACAACTGGTGTCCTGCGCAATGCGCTTCCGTGAAGACCTGCATGACGAAATCCCGATCGCCTGCTGCGAGCAGCTCGCGCGTCAACCCGGCTTTCGCCTCGATGCCCTCGATCAGCCGGTCGATGAACCGGGCATGATCGTCCGCATCGTGACGGACGCCATCGCACGACGTGCCGACGGGATGCGCCCCGTAGCGCGTCGTGATGTGGTGACGCAGCGCGGGCGGCCACGCGTCGAACCCGAACACGGCGTCGTGCGCGCCCCATTCGACGACCTGCTCCGCGTCGAGTCCGGGGTCCAGGCGATTCAGCGGCACGTCCAGGATCGCGATACGGCGGCCCGCGGCGGCGAGCGCGTGCCAGAACGGGCGGTGCCGCAGCCAGTCCGCGTCGGCCGGCCGGTGCAGCCTGTACGCATCCGGCTGCAGCTGCACCATGTAGTGGATGCCGTGGCGTGCGGGCGAAACGCCCGTGCACAGCGAGGGCCAGGTCGAACCGATGAAGAACCCGTCGATGCCGTGTGTGCCGCCGTAGCATCCCTCGCCGCGCAGCGTGCCGAGCACGGGCAACGTCCCATCCGCGCTCCACGTCTCGATGAGTTCCGGACGGGCGGCGTCGATGCCCAGCACGAGGAGGTCGGTCGATGCCGGCACGGCTCAGCGTGCCCGCGGCGGGAACAGCAGCTTGCGCGTGAAGGGCAGGTGCCGCCAGCCGCCGTCCGCGCGCAACGAGCGCAGATGCCAGGACCAGGCGAGCCGCAGGTCCGCCATGGCCAGGAAGTGCTCCGCGTTCGCGTGGCAGGCGTAGCGCAGGCGTCGCTCGAAGCTCGCGCGCAGCCGGGGCGGCATCTCGAGTTCGAGCAGCGTCTCGATCGCTGCGGCCTGCCCCAGCCGGAACGCCGGCGACGAGGATGCCGACTGGGGCGAGGTCGTGTCCCAGATGACGGTCGGCTCGCTCAGGAACTGCATGCGCAGGTCGGACGCGAAGCGCAGGGCCAGATACGTGCACTCGAGGTGTGCCGGCATGCCATCGAAGAGCGTGGCGTCGGCCGCGTCGCTGCGGCACAGCCACGAACCCGGCAGCAGCCAGTTCATGCCGACGAGCGCGCCCAGCGGATCGCGCTGGACTGCGTCCGGGTCGCTGACGTGCGGGAAATCGCCATCGGAGCCGCGTCGCAGCCCGTTGGTCACCACCACGTCCGGGCCGGGGTCGCGGCGGGCAGCCTCCAGGCGCGTGGCCAGGGCGTGAGGCAGCAGGACATCGTCATCGTCGAGCGTGGCGAAGAACGCGGTGTGCACATGCTGGCGTCCCACGCGCAGCGCAGCGGGGAGGCCTTCCTGCTCGACGGTGATGACGCGCAGGCGCGCGTCCGCGTTCAGCGCGCGCACGAGATCCGGATCGGCCCCGCTGCCGTTGAGGACGAGGATCGGGCAGGCGCGGATGCGCTCCTGCCCCAGCACGCTGTCGATGGCCCGCCACAGGACCCCGGCTCGCCCCGCGAGGCCCCGCGTCGGCATTATGACACTGACCGCTTCACTCAAGGGACCGACCATGCTGATGGACGCACGGCAGCTGAACGGTGCCGCCGTACTCGAAACCGACGTATGCACGATCGGGGCCGGGCCCGCCGGCCTCGCGCTCGCCTCACACCTGGCCGGGACCGGCGTCGACGTGCTGCTGCTCGAGAGCGGCGGACCGGACGGTGAGGACGTCGCGTCCGCGCTGAACGACGGGACGGTCACGGGCGACGCGTATGCGGGGCTGGCCACGACACGATCGCGCGGGCTGTCCGGCACCATGCGCCTGTGGAACACGCCCGTGGACGGCGCGTCCGGTGCCAAGTACGTCCCTCTCGATGCGTGGGATTTCGCGCCGGTTCGCGCCACGGTCCCGACGGGCTGGCCCTTCGACCTGGCGCATCTCGAGCCGTTCTATGCGCGCGCCCTGCGCCTGTGCGGCCTCGGGCCCGCGGCGTGGGACGCGGGCGCCTGGCGGCGTGAGCGGACGCCCGCGCTGGCCGACGGGCCGCTGGTCCATCGCGTGTACCAGTTCGGCGCGGCGCGACGGCTGGCGGGACCGCTGCTCGAACAGCTGACGGCAGCGGCGAACGCGCGCGTCTGTACGTACGCCACGGCTTGCGCCCTCACGCTGGCCAACGGGCGGGTCACCGGCCTGTCCGTCGCGGATCCGGCCGGTAAGCGGTTCGAGGTCCGGCCGCGCGTCGTCGTCCTGGCCGGCGGCGCCATCGAGAACGCGCGCCTGCTGCTCGTTTCCGATCCGGAGCGACGGCTGCCGGGCCATGCATCGATCGGCACCTGCTTCATGGAGCACCCGCGCGATCACGCGCTCACGCTCGTGCCTTCATCGGCAACGTTCTACGACGCCGCGTCGTTCTACGACCGGCACCGCAGTGCGGACGGCACGACGATCGGCGGGCGCCTCGCGCTCGCGGACGGCGTCACGTCGACGCTGGATGTCCCCAACGCCTCCGTGACTCTGTTGCCCCGACTCCGATCGGCCGGCCGTCCTGGCGGCGTGCCTGCCCGCGCCCTGGCCTGGCTGCGCCTGCTGGGGCGGCGCCGCGGGACCGAGGGGTACGGTTGGTCCACAGCGCGCGATCCGGCAGCGCTGTTCGAAGGGTTCCGGCTGCTCATCAACCTGGAGCAGCGACCCGACGCGCGGAACCGGATCGTCCTGGCGGACGCGCACGATGCGTTCGGCGTGCCACGCGCCGCGCTGCACTGGCGCTGGCGTGCGGACGAACACGCGGCGCTCATGCGACTGCGATCCCTGATCGCGCGCACGCTGGAGGCCTCCGGCTTCGGCCGCGTGCACATGGCCGATTCCCGCCCCGACCCGAACGCGCATCACCATGCCGGCACCACGCGCATGCACGCCGATCCGGCGCACGGCGTGACGGATGCGTATGGGCGCGTGCACGGTGTGGACAACCTGTACGTCGCGGGCGCATCGGTCTTCCCCACCGCCGGCTTCGCCAACCCCACGCTCACGATCGTCGCGCTCGCGCTGCGCCTGGCCGATCACCTCGCGACGCGCCGCTGACCGCACCCTTCTTCCGGCCCAGCCAGCGCTGTCGTTCGGGCTCCGGCAGCTTCTCGATGGCATAGCGCAGCATGGTGCGTGGCATGCGGCCATGGTGCTCGCCCAGGAACGTGCGCAGCGCGCCCACATCGCGTTTCCCGACCTCGCGCAGCATCCAGCCGACGGCCTTGTGCATGAGGTCCTCGCGGTCATCCAGCAGACGCTCGGCCAGCGCCAGCGTGTCGGTGAAGTCGTCCTCCCGGATGAAGGCCGCTGTCGCGATGATCGCGATACGACGGTGCCAGAGCACGGCGGATCGCGCCAGCCGGTACAGGGGCTTTCGGTCGCGGTCCCGGTAGTACGCGCCGATGACGTGCGGGGCCGTGACGTCGACGAGATCCCAGTTGTCGATGTGCTCGAGGTGGGCCATGTAGAAATCGTGGATCGCGCGGCGCGTCGCCTCGTCGCCCTTCTGGTACTGCCGGACCGCGATCAGCAGCGCGAGCATGCGGTCCTCGTGGAAGCGCGAGCGCAGCAGCCTGCTCATCTGGTCGATGGACAGCGCTTCGAAGCGGCGCGCCAGCGTGCGGATGTCCGGAACGCGCACGCCCAGGAAGCGATCGCCTTCGCCGTATTCGCCCGGACCCGTCTTGAAGAACCACGCGGAGGCGGCAGCCGTCTCGGGATCGGCGATCTCGCGCAACGCGCGTCGGGCCGCGGCAGCCGTGGCCCGCTCGCTGGGGCGGTCAGGGCGGGAGCGCTTCGCGCGAGGCACGCGTCAACTCCTCCGTGAGGCGTTGCATCAGCTGCTGGAGCACGTTCGTGGGGCGCCGCACGATCGAGCTGTAGATGGCGCGCGCTCCGACGTACGCGCCCGTGGCGATCGTCAGCGGCAACGCGATCGCGATCGCCGTCGAACCCAGGAAGCCGCCGATCGCCCCGCCCATGCCCACCCCCAGGCCGCCACCCACGCCACCCAGGCCGCCCGCAAAGAGCGCTGCGGCCAGGCCGCCGTACCGTTCCTCGATGCGGATGTGCGTCTCGCCGTCACGGACGGTGATCAGGATCTGCAACGCGCGCGGATTGGATGGGTTCTGCGAGTGCCAGGTCAGGGTGCGGCCGACCTGGCTGGCCTGCCCCGGCGCGTCGGCCGCGATCTGGATGATCGCGACCAGGTTGGCAAACACGGCGGCCGGCACTTCGACCGGGACGGTGTGTTCGAGCACGATGCGCAGCGGCGCGCCGGCCAGACGCCGGCCCAGACTCGATGCGGCGTGCAGGGACGCACCCGAGTCGAGCTCCATGGCCGCCTGCCGCAGATGGGTGGAGTCCAGGCCCGCCTCCGCCGCGATCGACTCCAGCTCGGCCAGCGTGAGGCCGGACGGATTCGGCGCGGCCGGCGTCGAACGTTGCAGCTCCGCCGCACGACGCAACAGTCGGCTGACTTCCTCCTCGTTGTAGCGGCGCTTCGCGGGCAGGTCGCTCATGCGTCGCGAATCTATGCCGGAGTGTCAGGAGGGTAAAGCAGGGCGGTCCTGTCAAGCCGGAAGTCTACGTTTGCGGGACGCAGAGACATTGCCGGCCTGTCACGATCCGCCCGGCGGCGCGGCCCGCTCATGGGTGGCATGGTTACACGTGGAATGAGGCAGTGCCCCAGCCGGGGGCAGAAAGGCAGGTAGAGATGAGACGCCTCGTTCTGACGGTTCTGAGCGTGGGTGCCTTCCTGGGCGTCGCAGCGTGCGACGCGCCCACCGGGCCGGAGGACACGGCCCGAACGCAGGAAGAGGATCTGGTGGTGATCGCGTTCTCGCACGGCCTGTCGCACCACCCGATCGGGAACGCCTACACCATCGCGCTGGGCACCACCCGGTACGACGTGGGCTGCCCGCTGCAGTGCTGGCTGCCGCAGGGCATCGCGACGCTGATCGAGATGATGCGTGACGACGGAACGCTCCGGGTGATGGGCGGCTCGCCCCCGTTCGTGTACGTGGGGGCGACGAAGGTGCCCGTCTACCTGCAGAACGCGCGGCCGTTGCCGCAGTGCTCGAACAGCATCGACGATGACGGCGATGGCCGGATCGACTGGCCGGCGGATCCCGGCTGCCTGGATGCGGAGGACAACGATGAGAGGGACAGCCCGCCGGACATCAGGCTGCCGCCCGCGCTGACCGCACCGGTCTTCATGCGCGGCCGCATCCCGTTCAAGGGCATGCTGGAGTGGCAGCTCGAGTGCCCGATCCAGGCCACCCTCACGTCCATCGATGGACGGACGTGGATCCCGCTGGGCGTGCGCATCGAGTTCAGCTACGTACGCTTCACACCCGGCCAGGGCTGGGTCGAGATGGAGAAGGAAACGCTGACACTGTACGACCGGGCCGACATGGCGAACGCCATGCTGGGCGGCGCGGGCTGGACGCACACGCTGCGCGTGTTCAACAGCGAAGCCCGCTTCACGCTCGCGATGCTCGTGCGTGGCAGCGACGGCGAGGAACTGCTCGTGCCTGCGAACAACGGGACGTGGCTCTTCTGCGGATTCTAGTGATCCGCGTTCGTTCACTGCGTGTCGCGCGTCTGCGGGGAGGCAGCCGCGGCACGCGAGGCCGGGCGCCCCCGAGCGGGACGCCCGGCCTCCCTCATCCGCGCAACCGCTCCTGCATGCCCACCAGACGATAGCTCTCGCACAGCCACGTCTGGACTTCGTCGTCCAGCTGATCAGGATCCGTGATGCGCAGCCGGTGCGCCCACCAGTCGGACGCGACCTCCCACGTCCGTGCGAAGCGGGCAGCCGCGATGCGGTGCGGCATGGCGAACGTGCAGGTCATGCCTCGCTCCGACAGACTCGTGATGCCGGCGAAACGCACGCGCGCGAGGAACGCGATGCGCGTTCTGGCGGGTGCGACGTGATACGGCCCGCACGCAGCGATCATCCGCTCGAGCCGGTCGTACAGCGCACGCGCACGCGGGCCCATGCGCCGCTTCCAGTCGTCCAGCGTGGCGAGTCCGCACGAGTGCCACATGTTCTTCGTGACGAACTTCGCGCCGCACCGCGGGCAGGTCCACAGCGGGCCCGTCGAGCGGGCGCCCATCGCCCGTCAGCCGGTGGCCGCCAGCTCGTCGAGCAGCGCGGCCGCGGCGTGTGTGCCCTTCACGTAGCACTCCACGCTCATCCATTCGTCCGGCGCGTGCGCGTTCTCGCCCGGCAGCCCGAACCCCATGAGCAGGACGGGCGCCCCGAGCACGCGTTCGAACTCCGTGACGATCGGGATCGAGCCGCCCTCGCCGGCGTACACGACCGGCCGGCCCCAAGCCGACTCGAGCGCACGCGCGGCAGCCTCGACCAGGCGGCCTTCCAGCTTCGCGCGCCACGGGTGGCCACCGTGCATCTCGATGATCTCCACTTCGACGCCTGACGGCGCCACCTTGCGCACGTGCCGCTCGAACAGCGTCGCGATCTTCTTCGGATCCTGATCCGGGACCAGCCGGAAACTGACTTTCGCCATCGCCTTCGCCGGCAGGACCGTCTTGGAACCCTCGCCGGTGTAGCCGGCCAGAAGCCCGTTGACCTCGCACGTCGGGCGCACCCACAACCGCTCCAGGCGAGTGTAACCGGCTTCTCCGTCCAGCGCCGGCGCACCGGTCTCGGCCTGGAACGTCGCGTCAATCGAAGGCAGCTCGCGAATCTGCGCGCGGTAGTCGGCCAGCTCACGGACGTCGTCGTAGAAACCCGGGATCGTGATGTGCCAGCGATCGTCGTGACAGGACGCGATGATGCGCGCCAGCGCGGTTGCGGGGTTGACCACGGCCCCGCCGTAGCTGCCCGAGTGCAGGTCCGAGGCCGGCCCACGCACACGCAGTTCGAAGTAGGCGATGCCGCGCAGCGACGCGCCGATCGTCGGCATGCCGGGCGCGATCATGGTCGTGTCCGACACGACGATCGCATCGCAGGCCAGCCGTTCACGATGCTCCTCGACGAACGGGATCAGGTGCTCGCTGCCGACTTCCTCCTCGCCTTCGGCCACGACGACGACGTTGACTGGTGGATGGCCCGCGACCTTCGTGTGTGCCTCGAGCGCCTTGATGTGGAGGTAGAGCTGGCCCTTGTCATCGACGGAGCCGCGTGCGTAGAGCCGGCCGTCGCGGATCTCCGGCTCGAACGGCGGCGAGGACCACAGATCCAGCGGCTCGGGTGGCTGGACGTCGTAGTGCCCGTAGATGAGCACGGTGGGTGCGTCGGGCCCGGCGTCGCGCGACTCGCCCAGGACGATCGGGTGGCCGGCCGTCTCGTGGATCGACGTGTCCAGTCCCGCTTCCTGCATGCGCGCGGCCAGCCAGTCGGCGGCACTGCGCATGTCCGCGCGGTGCTCGGATCGCGCACTCACGCTCGGGATGCGCAGAAACTCGAACAATTCCTCGGTGAAGCGGTCGGCGTGTTCATCGATGTACCTGGCGAGCTGACTCATGGGTGATTCCTCTGTACGCGGTTATTCGTGCGGGGCCATCTGGCTGTCCGCCAGGTAGGCCGCGAACGGGCCGGGCAGGTCTGCGGGCCTGATGTCGCGCGCCTGCCCGAGCGGCTCGTTCGCGCTCAGCGTGAGCATGTAGAGCGGTGGTGCACCGCCGTCCACGGCCGTGTCCAGCAGGTCGGCTGCCGCCTTCGCTGTGTACGTCGGGTCGAGCCGCATGCCGTAGGCCTCGAACGAGCGCGTCGCCCGCTGGCCGGCCTCGGTGGGCTCGCCGTAACCCCGGCCGATGTGGCCGTGCCGGATCTCGATGGATGCGCGGGCGCGGTCCGCGTCGGGGACGGGCACACCGGCGTGGCCCAGCACGGCCGCGGTCCGCTGGATGAGCAGGCGCAGGGCGCGCCCGTTCGTGATGATGCGGCTGGTGATGCGCGTCGCCGCGATGGGGATGTCGTACCCGGCCAGGTGCAGGCCGAGGGCCAGTCCGGCGGCCGTGCCCAGCGTCCCGGCCGCGACGTGGATGCGGGACGGGCGTGGTATGTCGCCGGCCTCGATCTGTTCGGCAATCTCGAGCCCCGCGCTGACGTAGCCGAGCGTTCCCCTCGCGTCCGAACCGCCGGGCGCGATCACGAACGGGTGCGCGGCCCGATACCGCCAGCGTGCGGTCAGCACGCCGGGCGGGACCAGCGCGACGCTGCGCACCCAGTGCAGATCTGCGCCGAAACCCGCATCCATCAGCAGCACGTCGCGGACGTGCGCCGTCAGCCGTTGCGGGAAGAGCACGAGACTGACATCGAACCCGGCCTTGCGGCCGAAGATCGTCGTGGCCAGGGCATGGTGGGAGCCGACCGCGCCCGCGGTGATCAGGCGGCGCGCCCCGACGCGCACGGCCTCCGCCAGCAGGAACTCGAGCTTGCGGACCTTGTTGCCGCCGTAGAGTGCGGCCGTGCGGTCGTCGCGCTTGACCAGGATCGTGCGCGTGCCGCCGTCGCACGGGAGACGCACCGTCTCGACGGCTGTGGGTCGCTGACCGAGCGACATCCACGGGATCGCGCGCTCCGCAGCCGGGAAGCGGCGGAACAGCGCCGGGCTTCGCCTGTCCATGATCGCCCCAACGTACTCGCCACACCGCACGCGCGCACCCCGTCGACGCGTATGCCCCGGCAGCCCGGCCGGTGTTCGTAGAGGCGGTGGCGCCGCTCGGCTGTCCAATGGGCGCACGACCGGTTAAGCTGCGCCCCCATGCGTGAGGAAGCTGGCCGGTCGGACGGCGGTGGCGGGGCGCGAGGCCCGGCGTGGCTGCGAGGCAACGTCGCGTGGCTGAGCCTCGTCTCGTTTCTGAACGACGCGGCGAGCGAGATGATCTATCCGCTGCTGCCGCTTTTCCTGACGGGTACGCTCGGCGCCGGTGCTGCGGTACTCGGCGCGATCGAAGGCGCTGCCGAAAGTGCGTCGAGTCTGCTGAAGCTGGCCAGCGGCTGGGTTTCGGATCGGTTCGGCCGCAGAAAGCCGCTGGTCACGATCGGCTACACCCTGGCCGCAGCCGCGCGCCCGCTGATCGCGATCGCCGCCTCGCCCTGGCACGTGCTGGCCATCCGGCTCGCCGATCGCACCGGCAAGGGTGTGCGCGCCGCGCCGCGCGATGCGCTGCTCGCCGCGTCCGTGGCCGCGGGTGAGCGCGGCCGCGCCTTCGGCATCCACCGCGCGGCCGACCACGCCGGCGCGGTTCTCGGCCCGGTTCTCGCCTCCCTGCTCCTGCTGGTCTTCGCGGGCGCGCTGCGTCCGGTCTTCGCACTCGCGGCGATTCCGGGTGCGATCGCTGTGCTCGTCATCGTGCTGCGCGTTCGCGAAAACGTTCCGGCACCGGCGGCACGTCCGCGCCCCGATACGGGACAGCAGGAAAGGCCGTCGCTGCACGGACTGGGAGCCATCCTGCCCGGGTACCTCATCGCCGTGTTCGTCTTCACGCTGGGCAATGCGACGGATGCGTTTCTGCTCCTGCGGGCGCACGATCTGGGCGTCCCCGCCGCGGCCGTGCCGCTGTTGTGGAGCGCGCTGCACGTGAGCAAATCGCTGTGGAGTGTCCCGGGCGGGCTGCTCGCGGATCGGATCGGCGCGCGCCAGGCGATCCTGGCAGGGTGGGCGGTCTATGCGCTCACGTACGTCGGCTTCGCCGTCGCGACCACAGCCACGCACGCGTGGCTGCTGTTCCTGGCCTACGGCCTGTTCTACGGGCTGACGGAGGCGCCGGAGAAGGCGCTGGTCGCCGCGCTCGCGCCGGAGGCGAAACGAGGGCGAGCCTTCGGCGCGTTCCACTTCGCGATCGGCGTGGGGGCGCTGCCGGCAAGTCTCCTCTTCGGGATCCTCTGGCAGAGGTTCGGGGCGCCCGCCGCCTTCGTGACCGGTGCGGGGTTCGCCCTGGCCGCGTGCGCCCTGCTGCTGCGCGTGCCCGCCCGGGCGGACGGCCTCCCATGAGCGACCCGCACGGGACTCCCCGCGACAGCCTGCCCGGCACACGGCGGGTCGCGCAGCCGGACAGGCGGCTCGCGCACGATTTCGTCATCGTGCTGAACCAGACGCAGGACATCGTCAACATCGCGGGCACGGTGCGCGCCATGGCGAACATGGGGCTGGAGCGGCTCCGCCTGGTGCGCCCCGAGATCTTCGATGCTCACCGCATCGCCGGCATCGCGCACGGCACCGAACCGCTCATCGAGAAGATCGAGTTCTTCGACACGCTCGCTGCAGCGACGGCCGATTGTGGACGCGTCATCGGCACGACGGCGCGACGCCGGACGGCCAGCTACGTCTGGGCGCACCCGCGCGAGGCCGCACCCGAGCTGCTGGCCATGCTGCCGGCGCTGGCCGGCCCCATCGCGATCGTGTTCGGGCCGGAGGACCGCGGCCTGTCCAACGAGGAACTCGATCTGTGCGAGCGCCTGCTGGTGATTCCGACGAATCCGGATCACCCCTCGCTCAACCTCGCGCAGGCGGTGCTGCTCATCGGCTACGAGCTCATGCTCGCCGCCAGCTCGGCGCGCGCGCTGCCCACGCCCAAGCGCAGAGCCGGGCGCGCGACGCCCGCCAGCCTGCACGCGCTCTACGAAGACACACGCACGGCGCTGCGCACCATCGAGTTCTTCAAGTCACGCAATGAACGCATGGTCATGCGTTCGCTGCGCGCCGCCCTGCGCCGCGCCGACCTGAACGCGCGCGACGCCGGTCTGCTGCGCGCGATCGTGATCGAGGTGCGCAAGTACTTCGAGAGATTGACGCGCGATCAACCAGGCGATTGACCGGGCATCAAACCTCACCGTCGGACCTGCGCCGCAGCTTGCCCAGCTGACCGACCAGCGCGGGCAGGGCGGCGAGCGCGATGACGAGTCCCCATTGCGTCACGCTCAGCGGCCGCAGCGACAGGATGTCCGCCAGCGGCGCGAAGTGCACAGCCACGAACTGGAGCCCGACCGTGAAACCCACGGCGAGCAGTGCCGTGCGGTTGGCGAATGCCCGCGCCGGCGCCAGCACGGCGCCGTGACTGCGCGCGTTGCCCAGGTGCAGGATCTGCGCGAGGGCGAGCGTGGCGAACGCGACGGTGCGCGCCTCTTCGACCGGCGCGCCGCTGGCCAGCTCCCGGATGAAGGCAACCAGGCTCACGATCGTGATCAGCGCGGCGTACCAGGCGATGCGGGTCAGGAACGCACGGGACAGGATTGCCGCTTCCGGGTCGCGCGGCGGCCTGCGCATCACATCCGGGTCCGCAGGCTCGAGTGCGAGCGCAAGCGCGGGGAACGTATCCGTGACCAGGTTCAGCCAGAGGATCTGCAGCGGCAGCAGGGGCAGCGGCAGCCCGGCCACGGTGGCCGTCGTCAGCACGAGCACTTCGGCGAAATTGCAGCTGAACAGGTAGAAGACGAACTTGCGGATGTTGTCGAAGATGACGCGGCCTTCCTCGATGGCCGCGCCGATCGTCTGAAACCGGTCGTCCCCGAGCACGACGTCGGCGGCTTCCTTCGCGACGTCCGCGCCGCGCACGCCCATCGCCACGCCGATGTCCGCCTTCTTGAGCGCAGCGGCATCGTTGATGCCATCACCCAGCATGGCGACGATGTGGCCCTGCTCCTGCAGCGCCGTGACGATGCGCAGCTTGTCTTCCGGATCGACGCGGCTGAACGCGCCGGCCCCGTTGATGCAGGCGGCCAGCGCAGCGCCTTCGAGGCCACGCAGGGCGCGACCCTCGACGGCGGCGTCCCCGGCGCGCAGCACGCCCAGATCCCTCGCCACGGCCTCCGCCGTGGGTCGCTGGTCACCCGTGATCATGACCGTACGGATCCCGGCGTCGTGGAACTGCGCGATCGTCTCGTGGACGCCCGGGACCGGCGGATCGATCATGCCGATGAACCCGAGGAAGGTGGCGTCCGTGATCGCCGCCCCGTCCGTGCGCGCGCCCTGCGTTCCGGCCACGTTGCGGAAGGCGAGCGCGAGCACGCGCAACCCCTGGCCGGCCAGCCGCTCGTTCTGTTCGAGCAGCGCGCGCCGGCCCGCGTCGTCGAGTGACGTCGGACCCGTCTCCTGCAGCACGCGATCACACAGCGCGAGCACGCGGACCGGATCGCCCTTCAGCATGGTGGTCGTGCCGCCTGCGGGGTTCCTGTGCACCGTCGCCATCCAGCGCCGTTCGCTCGAGAACGGGATCGCGTCGATTTCCGGCCACTCCCGGAGGACGTCCTCGCGCACGATGCCGGCCTTGCCGGCGGCCGCGAGCAGTGCGGCTTCCGTCGGATCACCGAACGCGCGCCACTGACCGTCCGTCGATTCGATGCGCGCGCGGTTGGCGAGCGCGGCGACGCGCAGCGCCGTGGAAACGCGCTCGTCTCCCGCCACAGCGGAGGCCTCGCCCGCGCGCTCGAGCCCGCCCTCCGGCGCGTAGCCATGACCGGTGAACGCGATCTCGAGATCCGGGACCCAGAGTCGCGTCACCATCATCTCGCCGGCGGTGAGCGTGCCCGTCTTGTCCGTGCACACGACCGTGGCCGAGCCCAGCGCCTCGACGGCCGGCAGCCTGCGCACGAGCGCGTGCCTGCGCGCCATGCGTCGCAGGCCCAGGCCCAGCGCGATCGTGGCGACGGCGGGCAGCCCCTCGGGCACGGCGGCGATGGCCAGCGCCACGCCTGTCTCGATCATGTGCAGCGTATCCAGGCCGCGCAGCAGCCCGAGGCCGATCACGGCGGCCGCGATGGCCAGTGTGATCCAGACCAGTCGGCGGCCCAGGGCGTCCAGCCGGATCTCCAGCGGCGTCTTCTCGTCTTCGATGCCGCCGGTCATGCGTCCGATGCGTCCGACTTCGGTCTGCATTCCGGTTGCCACGACCAGCGCGCGACCGTGGCCGGCGGCCACGGTCGTCGCCTTGTACAGCATGTTCGTGCGCTCCGCGATCGGCGTCGCCGCGTCGTGCACGGCTTCCGCCGCCTTGCTGCGCGGCACGGACTCGCCGGTGAGCGCAGCCTCGATCACGCGCAGCTCGGCCGCCTCCAGGACACGGGCATCGGCGGGCACCGCCGCCCCGGCCTCCAGCACGATCACGTCGCCCGGCACGACATCGCGCGCGGCAATCGTCGCCGCCTGGCCGTCGCGCACGACCGTCGCGTGCGTCACTTCCAGCCCGAGCAGCGCCTCCATGGCGCGCCGCGCGCGCAGCTCGACCAGGAACCCGATCGTGGTGTTGACGACGAGGACGGCGAAGATGGCGACGGCTTCGATGACATCGCCCAGCAGCAGTGCGAGCAGCACGGCCCCGAACAGGAGCAGCACGACGATGCTGCGCAGCTGCGCGAGCAGGATCGACAGGACGGACACCGGCGGTGCGACTTCCAGCGCGTTCGCGCCCACGGCCGCGAAGCGGCTCGTCGCCTCGTCCGGCGAGAGTCCTTCAGACCCGCTGTCGAGGGCAGCGAACGCCTCTTCGGCCGTGCTCGCGTGCCAGATCATCTGCATGCGTGACTAACCCCGGCGCGCGACCTTCGATCCGACGGCGTCCGCACAGCCCCGGCGGGCGCTGGCCGGCATGGCACGCCGCCCCGCCGGGCTCCAGCCAGGTGTGCCATCGCGATGGCGACACTTTGACATGCGTCCACTTTCCTTTCACCATGGACCGGGAGGCAGGCATGCAGGGCGGCGGCGTGCGGGATGGCGTGATCGCCGGCTGCCCGACCCGGGAAGGAGCTGGACGATTGCGCAGGAAACCCGGACCCGCGACGCGTTTGCCGCGCGCACTGCTGCTCGGTGCGCTGGTCACCGTGCCGTTCTTCACGGCCGGGTGCGACCGTATTCTGGAGACCTCGCTCCTGGCGCGCGTGCTCGCCTGGCGCGACGCGGACGTCGATGACCTGAACCGTTTCCCGGCGCGCGCGATCGAGAACGCGCCGCCCGTTTTCGACTTCGCGCCCGCGACGCCCGAACGGTACGACCCGGTCTTCGCCCCGCTCACCGTCGGCGAGGACGCGATCCCCTTCGACACGTTCCTGGCGGACCGGTCGACGACGGCGTTCGTCGTCGTGCGACGCGATACGCTGCTCCACGAGCGCTACTTCGCCGGCCACGCGGCAACGGACGTGCAGACCACGTTCTCCGTCGCGAAGTCCGTCCTGTCGGCCGCGGTCGGGGTAGCGCTTCGCGGGAACTTTCTGCCCGACGCAGATGTCCCGGTCACGCGTTACGTGCCCGAGCTGACCGCGCGCGACACGCGCTTCACCCGTCTCACGGTCCGGCACCTCCTCACGATGACGTCGGGGATCCGTTTCGAACGGGGCAAGACGCCGTGGGGCGACGAGGCCAGGAGCTACTACGCGCCCGATCTGCGGGCTGTCGCGCTTTCGCTGGACATGCAGACCGAGCCTGGCACGACGTTCTTCTACAACCTGTACGCGCCGATCCTGCTGGGTCTGGTCCTCGAGCGGGCGACGGGCCAGCCGCTGACGCAGCTCCTGTCCGATGGGTTGTGGCGACGCATCGGCGCGGAGTCGCCCGCGTCGTGGAGCCTGGACAGCCGGCAGAGCGGGTTCGAAAAGATGGAGAGCGGGTTCAACGCCACGGCCCGGGACCTGGCCCGGTTCGGTCGTCTCTACCTGCACGGCGGGGTCTGGCAGGGTGAGGCCGTGCTGCCCGACGGATGGGTGCTGGAGAGCACGCAGGTCGACCGCGTGCGCGACCCGCAGGCACGCTACCAGTACATGTGGTGGGTCCGGCCGCAGCCGGGTCTGGCCGCGCGTTACTACGCGGAAGGCCGGTTCGGTCAGTTCGTGTACGTCGTCCCGGATCTGGATCTCGTGATCGTGCGGCTGGGCCGGGACGATGGCGACGTGAGCTGGATCTCCGTCTTCGAGCGGATCGCCGCAGGCATGCGTGATCTCGACGCGGGCGGCACGGCGCCAGCCCTGCCGGACTCGCTGCTGCAGCGGGCGCTCGCCCTGTACACGGGCGAGGCCGGCCAGGTCGATGACGCGCGTGCACGGGAGCTGCTCGAGCAGTCGGCCGCGGCTGGCGATGCGCTCGCCCGCATGTGGGTCGCGCGCTGCCATTCGACCGGGCGGATGGGCCTGGCGCGGGACGCCGCGCGCGCCCGCGCGATCGCCGATTCGGTGATCGACGAGGTCGCGCACCGGGCCCGGGCCGGCGTGCTGGAGGCGATGTTCCTCATGGGCAGCGCGTACGACGAAGGGCTGGGCCGGCCCGTCGCGCCGGATTCGGCCGCTCTCTGGCATGGCCGCGCAGCGCGGTACGGGCACGTGCTTGCGCAGCACAATCTGGGCAACGCCTACCGCACGGGACGTGGCGTGCCGGCCGATGACGCGCTGGCGTTCGACTGGTGGCTGCGTGCGGCCGTGCAGGGCGACGCCGTGACGCAACTGCGCGTTGCGGAAGCGCTGGCGGCGGGTCGCGGCGTCGTACGGGACACGGCACAAGCGCGTGTCTGGTACGAGCGCGCGGCGGAGCTGGGCAACCGGGCCGCACGCGACTCGCTCGCCCGGCTGCGTTGACCGGTCACGACGATCAGCCGGTATCGAGCCCGAACACACGCAGTGCGATACCGTAGATCGCCAGCTGGATCAGCACCGTGAAAAGCACGTTCAGGAGCAGCCCGGCGCGCGCCATCGTGGGCACGCTCAGGCGGCCCGTCGCGAAGATGAGCGCGTTCGGCGGCGTGCCCACGGGCATCATGAAGCTCAGACCCGCCGCCATCGCGGCCGGCGCCGCCAGCATCATCGGCTCGTAGCCCATGCCCACGCCCACGGATGCGACGATCGGCAGGAACGTCGCAGCCGTGGCCGTGTTGCTGGTCAGCTCGGTCAGGAAGATCACGATGAGCGTGACCGCGATCATCAGCAGCGGCAGCGGCCAGCTCCCGAATGTCGCCATGCCGTTGCCGATGTTCGCCGACAGCCCCGAGCTCTGCACGGCATCGGCCAGGGAGAGACCGCCGCCGAACAGCACCAGGATGGCCCATGGGATCCCGTCCGCGTCCCGCCAGCGCAACGGGTACTCACCGCTCCGCCAGTCGACCGGCACCAGAAACATGAGCATGCCGCCCGTCATCGCGATGCCCGCATCCGTGATGCCGGACCAGAAGGTCGCCAGCAGGGGCTGCGTGACCCACGCGATGGCGGTCAACGCCGAGATCACGGCCACGATCTTCTCGGCTTGCGACATGGAACCGAGCGCGGCCGCCTGACGCGCGAACAGCTCGGCGCCGCCTTCGATCGGCGTGCGGCCGACGGGGAAGAGCAGGCGCGTCAGCAGCAGCCACGCCAGCGGTACACCGACCAGAACGACGGGCATGCCGACGAGCATCCACTGCCCGAAACCGATCTCGATGCCGTAGCTCTCCGACATGAACCCGGCCAGCAGCGCCGTGGGCGGCGTCCCGATCAATGTGCCCACGCCACCGACCGTGGCTGCGTAGGCGATGCCGAGCAGCAGCGCGATGGAGAACCTGCGGTGCAGGTCCGGATCCGTGTCCGTGTCGCTCTCGATCGCGTCGATCACGGACGTGGCCATCGGCAGCAGCATCACGACCGTGGCCGTGTTGCTCACCCACATGCTGAGGAACGCGGTGGCCGCCATGAAGCCGCCGATGAGGTTGGCGGGGCGTGTCCCGACCAGCTCGATGATGCGTATGGCGATGCGGCGGTGCAGCCGGCACCGTTCCAGGGCGGCCGCGATCAGGAAGCCGCCCATGAACAGGAAGATGACCGGATTGGCGTAGGGCGAGGCGGTGTCCCCGAACGCGGCGATGCCGAGCGTCGGGAACAGGGCGAGCGGGACCAGCGCCGTCGCCGAGATGGGCAGCGCCTCCGTGATCCACCAGCTCGCCATGAGCAGCCCCGCGCCGGCCGTGCGCCAGGCGATCACGCTCATGTCGCCGGGCGGCGGCGTGACCAGGATGAGCAGGAGCGCGACGGGCCCGATGATGAACCCGACCTTCTGCCGCAGCCCTTCCCTGCCGTCGTTGTCGCTCACCGCGCATCACTCCGTTCAGAGGTCAGGCCGGTGTGACCGGTGCGGGACACGACGCAGCTCATCGCCGCCGCCACAGGTCCGGGTGGAACAGCAGCAGCACCGTGAAGATCTCGAGCCGGCCGGCCAGCATCTGCCCGATCAGAACGACCTGGGAGAGCGGCCCCATCCAGCCGTAGTTGTCGACGGCGCCGACGTCGCCCAGACCGGGGCCGATGTTGCCCAGCGCGGACGCGCTCGCGCCCATGGCCGTGACCAGGTCGTGGCCCAGCAGCGTCAGGGCGAAACCACCGGCCACGAAGAGTACGAGGAAGAGCAGCGCGAAGGCCAGAATGTCCAGCATGTCGTCGTCACGCAGGGCCTTGCGCCCGATGCGCGTGAGCACGACCGCCTTGGGATGGATGCTGCGCCGCATCCACGTCACGCCGTGCCGGTGGAAGGCAAGGAAGCGGATCGTCTTCATCCCGCCGGCCGTCGAACCGGCCATGCCGCCGACGAACATGAGCAGGAAGAGCAGCATCTGCGTCGCGTACGGCCACAGCTCCCAGTCCGCGCTCACGTACCCCGTCGTCGTCGAGATCGAGACGGCCTGGAACATGGCGTCCCGGACCGTCCGCTCGAAACCCTGATCGGCGTACCCGGCGCGTACGAAGAGGATCGCCGCGATCAGCACCGTCGAGGCGATCATCAGGAATGTGTACGTGCGCCACTCTGCATCCTCGAGGTAGCGCCGCGGCTTTCCGCTCACGGCGTGCCAGTGCAGCGTGAAGTTGATGCCGGCCAGGTACATGAAGATGATCGTGATCCAGTGGATCCATGCCGAGTCGTATGCGGCGATGGAGGCGTTCTTCGTGGAGAACCCGCCGGTCGACATGGTCGTGAATGCGTGCGTGACCGCATCGAACAGGCCCATGCCGGCAAACAGGTAGAGCACGACCTGCGCGAGGGTGAGGCCCGCATAGACCAGCCAGAGCAGCTTTGCCGTCTGCGTGATGCGCGGCGCGAGCCGCTCGGGCGTCGGGCCGGGCACCTCGGCCTGGAACAGCTGCATGCCGCCCACGCCGAGGAACGGCAGGATCGCCACGCCCAGCACGATGATCCCCATGCCGCCGATCCATTGCGTGAGCGCGCGCCAGAACAGGATGCCGCGCGGCAGCGCCTCGATATCGCCGAACACCGTGGCCCCCGTCGTCGTGAAGCCGGACACCGACTCGAAGAGTGCGGCCACGGGCGAAGCGATGGTCCCGGAGAGCAGGTAGGGAATGGCGCCGACCACGCCGATCGCCATCCAGGACAGCGACACCACGGCGTAGCCCTCGCGGATGCTGAGATCGCGCGTCAGCGAAGTCAGGCGGTACCCGGCCAGTCCGGCCCCGGCGGCGATGAGCGTGGCCGCCAGGAACGCCATGAAGCTGCCGTCTCCGAACACCAGCGCGAGCGCGGCCGTGAACGCGAGCGGAACGGCCAGCGCGACCAGGATGAGGCTCACGATGTGGACGAGATGACGGAATCTCACGCGAACAGTCGCTCGATTTCCGGAATCGCCGCCGGCAGCGTGAACACGATGACCCGATCATCTTCCTGGACGACATCGTGGCCGCGCGGCATAATGACCTCGCCGCGCCGGATGATGGCGCCGATCACGGCGTGTTCCGGGAACCCGACCTCGGCCAGCCTCGCGCGTGTGATCGGCGCGCCCGGCGACACCTTCAGCTCCATGGCCTCCGCATCGATGCCCTTCAGCGTCGCCACACTCTGCACGTTGCCGCGGCGGACGTAGCGCAGGATTGCATTGACCGTCGACTGCCGGGCCGAGACGGCCGCGTCGATGCCGACCTTCGTGACCAGCCGCATGTACTCGAACTTGTGGATCAGGCTGATGACCTTGCGCGCACCCGCCGTGCGGGCCAGCAGGCTGGCGAGCATGTTGGTCTCGTCGTTGCCCGTGAACGCGACGAAGCCATCGACGCCCTCGACGCCTTCCATCTCGAGGAGTTCGAGATCGGTCGCATCGGCGTTGAGGATCAGGCTGCGCGGCAGTTGTTCCGCGAGCTCCAGACAGCGGCGCCGGTCGGTGTCGAGGATGGTGCACGACACGCTGTGCTCCTCCAGGTGCCGCGCCAGGTGCAGAGCCTCCTCGCTCCCGCCCGCGATCATCACGCGCTTCAGCTTGTGATCGGCGTATCCGGCCAGCGGCGGGATCTGCGGCATCTCGGCGGGCGGCGTCAGGACGTAGATCTGGTCGCCGGCCTCGATGCGGCTCGAGCCGTCCGGCACGATCGTCCTGCCGTTCCGCACGATGCCCACCGTGACGTAGTGATGGCCCTCGAGTTTGCGGTCCAGATCGGCCAGGCTGATGTCGGCCACGGCGGCGCCCTCACGCACGCGCAGCCCGATCAGCTGGACGCGGCCGTCCGCGAAGCGGGCCAGGTCCGTGGCCGCTTCGCTGTTCAGCAGCTGGAACGTCTCCCAGGCGCACTCGCGCTCCGGGTTGATCATCAGGTCGATGCCGAGGTGCTCGCGCGACAGGGCGCTGCGCTCGTGGTAGTACTCCGGGTTGCTCACGCGGGCGACCTTGAACTGCACGTCGTAGCGTGATGCGGCCAGACAGGCGAGCACGTTGACTTCGTCGCGGCTCGTGACCGCCAGGACCAGCCGCGCGTTCTGGATCCCGGCCTGTTCGAGGATCCCCAGCGAGGCGCCGTTGCCCGTGATCGTCAGCACGTCGAGCTGGGCGGACACGACTTCGGCACGCTCCGGGCTGGACTCGATCATGACGACGTCCTGGCCCTCTTCGGACAGCCGCCGAGCCAGATGGAACCCGACCTCTCCCGCGCCGATGATGATGATCCTCATGCCCGGGAATAGTGATCGGGCGCTGGGGGTCCGGCAAGCCGCGTGCTGTACGACCGCATGGGCGGCCGCACGGACGTGAAACCTGCCCGCGGCAGGCGAGTACTTCCCGCCGTGTTCTCGACCTGTCTCTTCTGCTCCGGCTCCCTCGGCGCGAACCAGACCGTCGAAGTGTTCCCGGTCGGGCGGCGGCTGGCGTTCGACACGCGTCACGGTCGACTCTGGGTCGTGTGCCGGAAGTGCGAACGCTGGAACCTTTCGCCGCTCGAAGAACGCTGGGAGGCCATCGAGGCGTGCGAACGGCTGTACCGTGGCACACGGACACGCGTCGCCACCGAGCACATCGGGCTGGCGCGCGTGCCGGAAGGACTCGAGCTGGTCCGCATTGGCGCCCCGCTCCGGCCCGAGTTCGCGGCCTGGCGCTACGGTGACCAGTTCGGCCGGCGCCGGCGGCGGGCCATCCTGCTGGGCACCGCCGCGGCCGTTGCCGGCGCCAGCGTGCTCATCGGCAGCGTCGCCGCGGGCGCGTCCGCCCTCGTGCTCGGCCAGTCCGGCAACTTCGTCAACCTGTGGGTGAACGGCCGCACGCGGGTGCGGGTGCGCATGCAGGACGGCCGCGTGCTCCGGCTGCGCCACCCGGATCTCCTCGCGGCCCGCTTCCTGCCCGCTGCGGGCGGCGGCTACGACGTGAAGGTGGGCTGGAAGCGTGTCGAGACGTTCCGGGGCGATGAGGCGGGCCGCGTGGCCGGCCTCATCCTGCCGGGCGTGAACCGCACCGGCGGCAGGCCGGCGACGGTGCGCGCCGCGGTCGCCCGGATCGAGGAGGACGGCGGTCCGGAGCGTTTTCTCGCGCGGACCATCGCGCAGGCCGGCCGCATGGCGCCGGGGTCGGGGCTGCGCCGGGGCCGCGACGCGCCCGGCGCGATCGCGCGGCTGCCGCAGGCGACCCGGCTGGCCCTCGAGATGTCGCTGCACGAAGAGCAGGAGCGGCGCGCGCTGGAAGGCGAGCTGATCGCGCTCGAGGCCGCCTGGCGCGAGGCGGAAGAGATCGCCGGGATCGCCGACGACCTGCTCGTCCCCGCCCGTGACCTCGCCTTCATCGAGCGGCACCGCGGCGCCGCAGACGACGACGCGTCCGGACCGACCGACCCCGCCGCAGCGCCGTGATCTTGTAGGGCAGCGCGTTCCGTCCTAACATCCCCGCGACAACTCCTCCTCGCGAACGAGCGTGTTCCGGATGGCCCGGGCGAAGAAGTTCGGTACGTTCAGTGGTGTGTTCACGCCCTCGATCCTGACGATCCTGGGCGTGATCATGTATCTGCGCCTGCCCACCATCGTCGGGCAGGCGGGGCTGTTCGCAACACTCGGCATCATCATCGTCGCGCACATCATCTCGATCACCACCGGGCTGAGCGTTTCCTCGATCGCGACGGACAAGAAGGTCAAGGCCGGCGGCACCTACTTCATGATCTCGCGCAGTCTGGGCCTGCCCATCGGCGGCACGCTCGGCCTCGCGCTGTTCGTCGGGCTGTCGTTCAGCGTCAGCCTCTACCTGATCGGCTTCGCCGAGAGCTTCCTGGGCTTCTGGGATCTGGGCGTCACCAAGAACACGATCCGCATCACCGGCACGATCATGTTGCTCCTCGTGACCGGCGTCACGCTGATCAGCACCGCCCTGGCCCTGAAGACGCAGTTCTACATCATGGCGGCCATCGGGCTGTCCCTGTTGTCGATCTTCTTCGGCCGGCACGACTTCGCGCCCGCCGAGCCGCTGCTCTCGGCCGTGCCGGATGCCGCGCCGTTCATCGTGCTCTTCGGCATCTTCTTCCCTGCGGTCACGGGCTTCGAGGCCGGCGTCTCCATGTCCGGCGATCTGCAGGACCCGAAACGGTCCATCCCGGGCGGCACGATCGCGGCGATCACGGTCGGTTTCGTGATGTACATCGGTCTGGCCATCTTCTTCTCGTACACGGTCTCCGCGGAGCAGCTGGCCGGCAACCCCAACGTGCTGCTCGACATCTCGCTGTTCCCGCCGCTCGTCGTGGCCGGCATCTGGGGCGCAACGATCTCCTCCGCGTTCGGCAGCATCCTGGGGGCGCCGCGCATCCTGCAGGCCACGTCCGTGGACCGGATCACGCCGCAGTGGTTCGCCAGAGGCTACGGTGCGGAGAACGAGCCGCGCCACGCTCTGCTGCTGGCCTTCCTGATCGCCGAAGCCGGCATCCTGATCGGCGAACTGGACGTGATCGCTCGCATCGTATCGATGTTCTTTATCACCACGTACGGGTTCCTCAACCTGAGTGCGGCGATCGAGAACTGGGCCAGCCCCGACTTCAGGCCCGAGTTCCGCGTGCCCACGTTCGTCGGCATCATCGGCTCGCTGGCCTGCTTCATCGTCATGATCCAGCTGGACTTCGTGGCGATGGTGGGCGCGTCCATCCTGCTCGGCGCCGTCTACCTCTACCTGACGCGCAAGCAGCTTACGCTGCAGACCGGAGACACGTGGGAGGGGTTCTGGTCGTCCGTCGTGCGCTCCGGCCTGCACCGGCTGAGTCGCGGCTTCTCGCACGTGCGCAACTGGCGACCGAACATCCTGCTGTTCAGCGGCCGGCCCGAGACGCGCGCCGACCTGATCGAGTTCGGCCGGCACCTCGTCCACCGGCGCGGTGTCCTGACCAGCTTCGAGCTGTTCGACGCGGACGGGCCGGAGGAACCCGCCGTCACGCAGGCCGCGGCCGAGGAGGATCCGTTCGGCGTGTTCCATCGCAGGGCGGCTTGCGATGACGTGTTCGACGGCATCGAATCGATCGCGCGCTACCACGGGTACGCGGGCGTCGAGCCCAATACCGTGCTGCTCGCCTGGACGCGCGGCAGTCGCGATCCTCGTCGCTTCGTCCAGCTGATCCAGTCGCTGGCACAGATGGACCACAACGTGCTGCTCATGGACTACGATCAGGAGCGTGGCTTCGGGGAGCACGAGCGCATCGATGTCTGGCTGCGCGGCCCGGACAGCAACGTCGGGCTGGCGCTCGCTCTCGTCCGTTTCCTGTCCATCGCCGACACCTGGCGCGGCGCACGCACCCGCTTCCTCGCACTGAACGATCAGGACGCCGGCTACGGTACGGCCCTGCACCGGGCCCTCGCCCGCATGCTCGTCGAATCGCGCGTCGATGCCGACATCAGGATCGTGCAGAATACCGTCGACGCGCGCCCGTTCGCATCGATCGTGCGCCACGAATCCATCGATGCTGACCTCGTGATCATCGGACTCGACGACATCGGCGAGCAGGGCGCGGCCGCGTTCGTGGCCGAGACGCAGCGTATCGTCGATGATCTGGGATCCGTGCTGCTGGTGCGCGCGTCCTCGTTCTTCGAGGCGCCCTTCGTTCGACCCGAACGGATCGCCGAGGCTGCGCCAGCGCCGGACGCGGACACTGCGCTCGCGGCGGCCGACTTCGTCCGCTCGATCACCGCCCGCGATGATGCGATTGCCGGCCTCGTGTTCACCGTCGCCGACGTCCTGCACACCTCCCTGCACGACAGGCTCGAGTCACCGCTGCGCCGCGCATTCGCCACGCAGCGCACGCTCCTGCAGGACCTCGCCGGGACCGTCCGTGAGTCCCTGCAGCGACTCGCGCGCGATGACAGCCCGCGCGACAGCGTCGCGCGAACCCGGGTCGCATTCCTGAACGAGGTCCTGGCACGCTGGACGGCGGACGCCGCCCTTTTCGAGGGACCGCGCGACGACCTCATGGCCGCACTCGGCGAGCACGAACGCGCGCTGCGCGAAACGATCGAGTCGGCGCCCCGCGTCGTGACCATCGTCCCGGAGCCGGAACGGTTCCAGGTCGGTGCCACCGACACACCCCGCATGCGGCGAGTCAAGTTCCGGCGCCGTCGCGTGGCCGCCCTGCTGCGCCGGGAGCCGCGCTACGATGTCCACTGGCAGCGGCTGCTGGAGCACGACCTGCTCCCCGGGCAGGCGCATGCGCTGCAGGCTGTCCTGGCCGCGCTCGGCCAGGACGGCCGGCTGGTCGTCGAGCAGGCGCGGGACATGATGCTGGCGACGCTCGAGGCGCTGGCCCGCATCGAGCACGGCGCCGCGGACAGCGCCGCCCCCGCCGGGAACGGCGCCGCGGTCGCTCGCGAGGAGGAGGCGCTCGCACGTACGATCGGGGGTCTGATCGCGGCGCACCGGGACGCTGAGGCCGCCGCACTCGAGGGCCTGTACCGCGGCACGCGGCTGACGCTCGAAATGATCGCGGATCGGAGCGCGCGCGTCGATGTCGACCAGCTCACGCGACGCGGCGGGCCGGTGCGGCGGGAGGCGTCGGCCGCGCTGGGCGAAGCGGCCGCCTTCCCGGAGATCTGGATGTCCGGCCAGCAGCTGTTCCTGGCGGACGCCGTGCTGACGGCGAGGCTGCGGCTGCTGATGTCGACGGCGACCACGATGGTCGAGCGGGCGGCCGGCACGCTGTCCACGGCGGTCGTGGAAGCCGTGGATCGGCTGAAGAAGCTGCACGGCGAACTCGAGACGCTCCAGCCCGACGCCGGCTCTGATCCGCTCGCCGGTGCGGCCGACATCACGTTCCCGCTGCCCGTCTCCGAGATCGTGCAGACGCTGCGCGCCGGCCTGCGCGACGCCGTCGCGACGCTCCCCGAGGATGTGACCGTGCCGGACGAGGAGTCGCTGGGCCGCGCGGCCGAGCAGCCGCTCGCCGGCGTCGATCCGTCAGCGGTCCGCCTGCGTCGCTACGCCGACTACGTGATGGAGACGGAGCTCGTCGGTCCTGTACAGGCGGTGCTGACCCGCGCCGCGACGACACTCGATGACGCCGCGGAAGTCGCGCGTGAGGTCGTGCGTCTGACCATCTTCAGCGTGGGCGATGAAGGGGGCACGCGCTCGGCCGTCGAGAGTGGCAGCGACAGGCTCGAACAGCAGACGGCCACGCTCGAGCAGGCGGGCGCCGACGCGCTCAGCGCGATCGACCGCCGGCTGACGGACGCTTCCGCGCGCCTCGAGCCGGCCGTGCTGGTGCGTGCCGCCGCGACGATCGACCGCGGGCTGCGCGGGCACCGCGGGCAGAACGTCGCCACGAGTTTCTCACGCGCCGGCGCCCGCCTGCGACAGGCCGTTCGCGGCCGCGTGGCCGACCTGGTCTACCAGCGCAGCGAGGGAGTGCTCCTGGCCCGCGAGCTGCGCGCCACGGACGCGACGCGCCGGCCCACCGGCGATGCGCTCATCGACGTCACCGGATCCGTGTCGCCGCGGCCCGAGGTGCTCAATGCGCTGCCGTTCTACTACCGGCAGCTCTTCCTCGGCAAACCGACCATGACGCAGGACTTCTGGATCGGCTGGGCCCGGGAACTCGAGCTGGCCAGACGCGCCGTCGATCAATACCGGTCCGGGCATCCCGGCGCGCTGCTCATCCTCGGCGAGTCGGACTCCGGCCGGACCTCGCTCTCCTGGCACATCGCCGAGTCCTGTTTTCCCGCGCGCGCCATCCATCGCGTGCACCCGCCCGAGGGCGGCTCGATCGATCCGGGCGCCTTCGCCACCCGCTTCCGACGCGCGCTGGGCATGACGGGCAGCCCGGAATCGATCGTCCGCACGCTGCCGCGGGACAGCGTCGTCATCCTGGACGACTTCGGGCTGTGGTGGGAGCGCAGTCGCGATGGATTCGTCGTGATCGACAAGATCCTCGATCTCATCCGGCGCAATGCAGACCGCTGCCTGTTCATCGTGAATGCGAACATCCACACGTTCGGGTTCATGAACCGGATGCGCCTCATCGAAGACCACTTCATGAACGTGATATCACTTCAGCCGTTCAGTGCCCGCGAGATCGGCGAGGTGATCATGCTGCGGCACCAGTCGACGGGGCTGGTCTTCGAGCTGGGCGGACGCAGCGAAGAGGAGATCTCCGACCTGCGCCTGGCCCGCCTGTTCAACGATCACTTCGACTATTCCGGCGGCGTGCTCGGCGCGGCGCTGCACGCCTGGGTCGTGCACATCACCGGCGTCTCCGGAGACCGGCTGAGTATCGAGTCGCCCGAAAAACCGCGGCTGGACGTGCTGGATCGACTCGATACGCTCCAGCTCGTACTCCTGCTCCAGTTCGTCCTGCACGAGCGGTTGACCATGGAACGGCTCGAACGGGTGATCGACGGCGACGCGCCGCGCCTGAGGCGCGAGATCACGATGCTCCGGCGGGCCGACGTCCTGGTCGAGGGCTCCGGTGGCGGCATCGAGCTGAATCCGTACCTGCAGCCGCACCTCGTCCGCTACCTGCGTGCCCGGGAGTTGCTGTGATGGAATGGCTGCGCGCCGTATCCGGCCTGGCGTCGTTCATCGGGCTGGTCATCGCCGTCGCGTTGGTGCTCGTCGTCCTGCACGCGGCGCCCGCCTTCTTCCGCTCGGCTGCCCGCCGGCGCATGATCCGCCAGTGGCTGCCTGCACTGGACGCCATCGTGATCCTGGGCGCCGTCTTCACGATGATCGCGTCCGCCGGCGCGGATCGGAATACCCTGCTGATCGCCACCGCCGTGACCGCGGCGCTGATTCTGTGGTGGCTGCGCTTCGCGCTGGATGACTTCGTCAGCGGGATCGTCCTGCAGGCCGAACTGACCATCGAGCCGGACAGCTGGCTCCGCATTGGCGGGACGGAGGGCCGTGTGCGTCGCATCGGGCTCCGCTCGATCGTGCTGGAGACCGAGCAGGGCGATCGGGTCATCGTGCCGTTCGGCATGGCCGCACGGTCCGCGGTGGTCACCTCCAGCGCACCGGACCAGACACGCGCCCACACCTTCTCGGTCACCGCGCCAGCCTCGACCGGCGCCGATCGGGCCGCTGCCGCACTTCGTGCCGCAGCCTTCAATTCGCTGTGGTCTTCGATCCGGCGCGACCCGGAGATCGAGTTGCGCGCCGAGACGGCCGAAAGTCTGCAGTTCGATGTCACCGTTCATGCGCTGGCGGACGATCGGGCGCTCGACATCGAGCGCGAAGTGCGGCGGCGCGCAGCAGAAAGCTGGGACGACCGGAAATGAAACGACGTCGGGTACCGGCCGACCCGGCCGATACCCGACGTTACTGCACATTCCGCCGACGCTGTTCCCGTCAGCCCGTTTCCTTCATTCCTAACGCATGAGCCGGATCCCGGCGTTCAGCCGGTTGCGGTCGAACAGGTCGATCCCCTGGTGTTCGACGAACCAGCGCATCCGTCCGTCGCCCAGCTGCGAGCTGATCCCCCAGGTGAAGTTGAGCACCGCCTCCGACCCGACATCCGGCACGGACAGGAAGCCGAGCCCCAGGCGCAGGTGCGGGAAGAAATCGAAGTTGTTGCCGATGCGACGCTGCGAGAACTCGCGTTCCAGATTGGCCACGGCCATCCAGCTGGTCCCATCGCCCGAGAAGCCGAGCGCGAACTCCGGTACCACGGCCAGCGCGCTCGCCCCGGACAACCGGCCCGTCATCACGCGCGAACCGATCACGAACTGCGCCGGGCTGTTGAGTCCCAGTCCCGCATAGAACGCCGGGCTCTCCACGCGGGAGAACGCACCGCCGGAGCGCTGCGACTCGACCACGACCGGCGCCGCGCCCGGCTCGGCAGCCGCGCCGGGCGGTGCCTGGACCTCGACGCGGACCGGCGTGTCCATACGCTGCAGCTCGGCCCGGATCAGGTCGCGCAGCGACTCCGTGTCGCGGCGCATACGATCATCCATGCGGTCTTCCAACCGGGCGCTCACCGCGCGTGCGATGCGGTCGAGCTGCTCGTCCGTGAGTTCGGTCGAGCCCACCACGGTCTGTGCGGCCTGCCCGGCTTCGGTCACCGTCATCCTGCCGCCCTCGCCGTAGCGGATGTAGACCTCGCCACGCTCCGGGACGGGGATCGCCACGACGCGCTCCGACGGCATGACGACGGTCTCGATGACCCGGCCGCGCGCGTCGCGCCGTTCCACGGTCGCGGCGCCCGCCTCGCGCGCTGCGCCTGCTGCGGCACGCGTCTCGGTGGTACGCTCGCGTGTCTGTTCACCGCGTGCACGCTCCGTCACTTCCACGTCGCGCCACTCGCCGGCCTGCCCGGCGCGGGCTTCACGCTCCGACCTCGCCTCGTCCTCACGCATCGGCGCGGGCACGGGCGACGGAGCAACCGACGACCGGCCCCGGCCCAGGTTGAAGGTCAGACCGGCCGTGTACATCCAGTTGTGTGTGAGTTCGTCCGGCCGCGCGATGTCTTCCGCCTTCATGGCGCTCATGATGTGGTCGCGCGCCGCGATGTTCAGCCGGAAATTGTTGGTCAGGCGCAGCCCCACACCGGCGCCGAGCACGAGGAAGTCCTGGTCGGCGGGCCGGTTGTCGTTGGCGTCGCGGAACTCATCCTTGAACTCGAGCCGTCCGGCGCCGACCACCAGATAGGGTGCCGGCCCGAGGCCCGCGTTGAGATTGAACTGCGCTTCCGCACCGTAGCCCTTGAGCGGCTCGGTGTCGTCGAAATCGTTGTTGACACCCCGCCAGTACGAGCCGCGCAGGCCGAGGTAGTTGCCCACATCGAGCCCGGCGCGCAGCCCGGCCACGTTCTGGCGGCCGAGCGCATCGTCGTCGAATTCCAGCCGGCCCGCGAACGGCTCGACCGGGATCGACGCGAACGACCAGCGTTCGTCGCTGCGTGCGGCGCCGGATCCGCCGAGTGCGAAGCCGATGGCGGCGCCGAGGCGCACGTTGTCCCGCAGGTCGTTGGCCTCCGGGTCCTCCGGGTAGTTGCCGCTGGCACGGCCGCCCGGTGCGAGCGCATACCGGTCCAGCCGGAACTGCGAGCGCTCGGCGAAGACCTCGGCGCGGATCCCGTCGCCGAAGGCGTACTGCAGGCCGCCGCCCAGCTTGACGTCGATCTGCTCGACCTCCGCGCCGTCGGCCGGCGTGAAGCGCACCACGCCCGCACCGGCCTTCACGTAAGGTACCAGCCTGCCCCAGCCCAGTTTGAACAGGACGTCCCCGCCGAACGAGCGGAAGTCCACGGTCTGGTCCTGCAGCGCCTGCCCGCTGTTGTCGACGAGCGCGAGGCTCGAGAGGCGCGTCGGGATCGCGTCCTTCGTCATGTAGTAGCCCTGGAGCGCGACCAGCCGCCCGAAATCGATGCCGATCCGGGCGCCGTACACCGTCTCGTCTTCCAGCCCCAGGTTGTCGTCCCAGCGCAGCTGATGCGCGCCGGGCGCGATGAAATACCGGACCCCCTGGGCCTCTGCCCCGGCCACGGCCGGAACGCTGAGAACGGCCGCGACCAGCAACGCCCGCCCGATCGTCCCCGCCGACCCCGCCAACCAGGTCGATCCGGATCTGTTGTCGTTCATGTCTCCTCCCTCATCGTACGCGCGGCCACGGGCCGCACACGTTCCCCGGAACGGCCTCGGCCGCCACGGGTGGCCGCCCTTCCCGGGACGGCTCGCCCCTTTGGACGCAGGTACACGCGGGAAAG
>JBFFZF010000014.1:0-43353 GCA_041568755.1 Longimicrobiales bacterium
CACCTTGCGTGTTTGCGCAGTGAAGGCGCCGGGCTTCGGTGATCGCCGCAAGGCGATGCTCCAGGATATCGCGATCCTGACCGGTGGCCAGGTCATCAGCGAGGAAGTCGGCTTCAAGCTCGAGAACGCCGTGCTCTCGGATCTGGGCAAGGCCAAGCGGATCGTGATCGACAAGGACAATACGACGATCGTGGATGGCGCAGGCGATGCGGACAAGATCAAGGGCCGCATCGACGAGATCCGGGTTGCGGTCGACAAGTCGACGTCGGATTACGACACGGAGAAGCTCCAGGAGCGGCTGGCCAAGCTGGCCGGCGGCGTGGCGGTGATCCATGTCGGCGCCGCGACGGAGACGGAGATGAAGGAAAAGAAGGCGCGTGTCGAGGACGCGCTGCACGCGACGCGCGCAGCGGTCGAGGAGGGCATCGTGCCTGGCGGCGGCGTCGCGTTCCTGCGTATTCAGCCGAAGCTCAAGTCCCTCAAGTTCACGGACTCGGACGAGCAGATCGGCGCGAACATCGTATTCCGCGCGCTGGAGGAGCCGATCCGGCAGATCGTCGAGAACGCCGGGATGGAGGGCTCCATCGTCGTGGACAAGGTCCGCTCGCACAAGAACGCGAGCTGGGGCTACAATGCCCAGACGGACGAATACGAGGATCTGGTCGAGGCCGGTGTGATCGACCCGACCAAGGTCACACGGACGGCGCTGCAGAACGCCGCCTCGATCGCCTCGCTGCTCATCACGACCGAGTGCGTCGTGGTCGAGCGGAAGGAAGAGGAGAAGGCGCCTGCCATGCCGGGTGGTGGTGGCATGGGCGGGATGTACTAGAACGGCGGGTTTCATCGGTGGGGCGACGACGGGGGCGGGGGCCGCGAGGCGGCCTTCGCCCCCTCGTGTTGTCGGACAGGGAGAGGGAGAGGGAGAGGGAGAGGGAGGGTTGAAGGGGGAGGGAGCAGGGGGAGGGGATTCGGGGGGAATGCTGCCTTGTCCCCGGCTTCTCTCTCACCTCGGTTGGTGTGGCTTCCGTGGTGGGCGGTGCTTGACGGCGGGCGCGGGGCGTTTCTATAGTCGGGATCGCAACGGGAGGTCAGAATATGCATTTTCATGCGTGGGGCACGACGACGCGAACCCGGGCCGGGAAGGGAAGGCCCGTGCCACGCGGCTAGCGGTCGTCGGTCGTCGTTACGCGTGTGCGGTCCTTCCCGGACGGGAACGGACCGTTTCTTTTTTCGGGCGTGGGTGGGGGCAGATCCCGAAGAGGCATCGGAGCACATGATCGAAATCACATTGCCGGACGGAAAGGCGCTCGAGATGGAGGCGCCGACCACGGCGCGGCGCGTGGCGGAACGGATCGGGCCGGGCCTGGCGAAGGCGGCGGTCGCGGCGCGCATGAACGGCACGATCATCGAACTCGACCGGCCCATCGAGGCGGGCGGGCCGATCGAGATCCTGACCGAGCGGACGCCAGCGGCGCTGGACGTGCTCCGCCACTCGGCTGCGCACGTGCTGGCCACGGCGGTGCGCCGGGTGCGGCCGGGCGCGGGCATCGGGTTCGGGCCGTCCATCGAGAACGGCTTCTACTACGACTTCGAGGTCGACACGCCGTTCACGCCGGAGGACCTGGAGCGGATCGAAGCTGTCATGGCCGAGGTCGCGGCGGCGAACGATCCGTTCGAGCGGCGCGTCGTGACGCGGGACGAGGCGCGCGCGCTGTTCGCGGACGACCCGCTCAAACTCGAGCGGCTCGAAGAGCTGGGCGAGGACGAGGTCATCACGGTGTACCGCAACGGCCCGTTCGTGGACCTGTGCCGCGGACCGCATGTCCCCGGGACCGGCTACGTGCGCCACTTCCGGCTGCTCTCCTCGGCCGGGGCGTACTGGCGAGGCGATGAGCGGCGCCAGATGCTGCAGCGCATCTACGGCACGGCCTGGTTCTCCCAGAAGGACCTGGAAGACCACCTGGTCCGGCTGGAGGAGGCGAAGCGCCGGGACCACCGGGTGCTGGGCCAGGCGCTCGACCTCTTCTCGGTCGACGCCCGCGTGGGCGCCGGGCTCATCCTGTGGCACCCGCGCGGTGCGATCATCCGCAACGAGATCGAGAGCTACGAGCGCGATCTCATCCTGCGGCACGGGTACGAGCTGGTCTACACGCCGCACGTCATGAGCGAGCGGCTGTTCGAAATCTCGGGACACCTGGTGAATTTCAAGGACGGCATGTTCGGCGCCATGGAGGTCGAGGGCGCCGCGTACCGGCCCAAGCCGATGAACTGTCCGGGCCACATCGCCATCTACGAGGCTCACCAGCGGAGTTACCGCGACCTGCCCATCCGCTACGCCGAGTTCGGCACCGTGTACCGCTACGAGCGGAGCGGCGTGCTGCACGGCATGCTGCGCGTGCGGGGGTTCACGCAGGACGACGCGCACGTGTTCTGCACACCGGCCCAGGTCCCGGAAGAGATCGCGCGACTGCTCGACCTGGTCGATGAGATGCTCCGCACCTTCGGCTACCCGTACAAGATCGAGCTGTCCACCCGGCCCGAGAACGCGCTGGGGACGCCTGAACAGTGGCACGAGGCGGAGGAGACCCTCGCCCGCGTGATGCGCGAGCGCGGCCAGGCGTACTCGATCGATGAGGGTGGCGGGGCGTTCTACGGCCCCAAGCTGGACTTCAAGTTGATCGATGCGATCGGCCGGAGCTGGCAGGGTCCCACCGTTCAGCTCGACTTCAACCTGCCGGAACGGTTCCAGCTCGAGTACGTCGGGGAGGACAACGCCCGGCACCGGCCGGTCATGCTGCACCGCGTGCTCGTGGGCAGCATGGAGCGGTTCGTGGGGGGTCTGATCGAGCACTACGCCGGCGCGTTCCCGCTCTGGCTGGCGCCCGAGCAGGTGCGCGTGATCCCGATCACGGACGCCGTCCGCGATGATGCCGCCGCGTTCGATGCAGGGCTGCGCGCCGCCGGCATCCGGTCGACGCTCGATGAGCGATCCGAGACGCTGGGTTACAAGATCCGTGACGCCGAGCTCATGAAGGTCCCGTACATGGCCGTGATCGGCGAGCGCGAGGCCGAGGCCGGCACCGTGGCGGTGCGCCGGCGGGGCGCCGGGAAGAAGCAGGAGATCGAGGCGAGGGACGCGTTCCGGGACCGGGTGGCGGAGGAGGCCCGTCAGAGGACCCCCGACGCCGGCTGACAGGGGGCGCGCGGGCGGCCGTCGCCCCGCCGCGCGAGCCGGGTTGACACGTGCCATCGCAGAGACTTAGCTTCCCCGGTCGGAGTCGGAGTTGGACAATCTGGGAAGTGGGCGAGCTGCCCCACCCTTCGGTCCGCAGCAGTGCGGTATCGCCGGGTTCCGAGACGAGAGGCCCCCCGCACCGGCAGCGGGCGGGCTCTCGTGTGCATTCACGGGACTCGCGGAAGCGGGTCCTGTTCGTTTCCAGAAGCCAGGAGGCGTTGCCATAACGACGGAGCGGGAGAAGAGAGTCCGGGTCAACCGCCAGATCCGGATCAGCCCCGTGCGGGTCATCTCGGCGGAAGGCGCACAGCTCGGCATCATGGCCGTCGAAGATGCGCTCGCTGCCGCGGAGAGCGCGGAGCTGGATCTCGTGGAGGTCGCGCCGAACGCGCGTCCTCCGGTTGTCCGTATCATGGACTACGGGAAGTACAAATACGAAGAGGCGAGGAAGGCGCGCCTGGCGCGCAAGAAACAGCACCACGTCCAGATCAAGGAAGTCAAATTCAGGCCCAGCATCGAGCCGCACGATTTCGAGTTCAAGGTGCGACACGCGCGCCGGTTCCTGGAGGAAGGCAACAAGGTGAAGGCCACGATGATGTTCCGTGGCCGGCAGATGGCGTTGCCGGAACTGGGCCGTGACATCCTGCTGCGCGTGATCAGCGAGCTGGAGGACGTGGGCAAAGTGGAAGTCGAGCCGCGGATGGAAGGCAGGACGATGACACTCGTCCTGGGGCCGCGGAAGTAATCGGGACGCCTGTGTCGTCCCTCTGGGAGGATTCATGCCGAAGATGAAGCGCAACAAGGGTGTTGCGAAGCGGTTCAAAGTGACGGGCTCCGGCAAGGTGAAGCGGGGCCACGCGTTCAAGAGCCACATTCTGACCAAGAAGACGCCCAAGCGGAAACGGCACCTCCGCAAAGCGGCGACGTGCTCGCCCGGCGACGCGCGGCGCATGAAGCGCATGCTGGCGGGAGGCTGACATGGCACGGGTGACGAGCGCGGTGCCGAGACACCGCAAGAAAAAGAAGTATCTCCGCGCGGCGCGCGGATACTGGGGAGCACGCTCGAAGCTGTGGCGCATCGCCAAGAACGCGGTCGAGCGCGGCTGGGTCTACGCCTACCGGGATCGCAAGCAGCGCAAGCGCGACTTCCGCCGGCTGTGGATCGCACGGATCAATGCTGCGGTGCGCGAGCAGGATCACGAGTTGAACTACTCGCGCTTCGTGAACGGACTCAAGCGGTCCGGCATCGAGGTGAACCGCAAGGTGCTGGCCGATCTCGCGGTGCGGGACACGGCGGCGTTCGCCGAGCTGGTCCGCGTCGCGAAGGCCGGCCTGAACTGATCCGGGCTCGCCCGGCCGTCCCTCCTCGTTCGGAATGGGCGCGTCCGTGGAGCTGATCGAACAGATCGCCAGTCTCGAGGCGGATGCGCGGCGTGCGATCGAGGACGCGCGCACGACCGACGAACTGGAGGCGGTCCGCATCCGGTTTCTCGGCCGGAAGGAGGGCCGCCTCACCGCCATCATGCGCGAACTGGGTGCGCTGCCCGCCGAACTGCGCCCGCAGGTCGGCGACGCGGCCAACCGCGTAAAGTCCGTCCTGTCCGGCTTGCTCGATGAGCGTGCGGAGGCGCTGACCGCGGATCGAGCGCCCGAGTCCGCCGGCGTCGACCGCACCCTGCCCGGGCGGCGCGTTTGGCGAGGTGCGCATCACCCGGTGACGCGCGTCATCGAAGAGATCTGCACCGTCCTCGGACGTCTGGGTTTCACGCGCGTCCGGGGCCCCGAGGCCGAAACGGACTGGTACAACTTCGTCGCGTTGAACACGCCGCTCGACCATCCGGCGGCCGACATGCACGACACGTTCTACCTTGCGCCCGGGGTCCTGCTGCGCAGTCACACGTCACCGGTGCAGATCCGCACGATGCAGCAGTTCCGCCCGCCCATCCGCATCGTGGCACCCGGCATGTGCTACCGGCGTGACCCGTTCGACGCATCCCACGCGCCGGCCTTCGAGCAACTGGAAGGTCTGGCCGTGGACCAAGGCATAAGTTTCGTGGACCTCAAGGCCACCCTGGCGGAGTTTGCGCGCGGTCTGTTCGGCCCCGACACGGCCGTCCGGTTCCGGCCGTCGTTCTTCCCGTTCACCGAGCCGAGTGCGGAGGTGGATGTGCGCTGCCTGCTCTGCCACGGGTCGGGTTGCAGCGCCTGCAAGGGCACGGGGTGGCTGGAGATCATGGGCGCGGGGATGGTCGACCCGGCGGTGTTCCAGCACGTCGACTACGATGCCGAGCGGTACACGGGCTTCGCGTTCGGCATGGGCCCCGCCCGAATCGCGATGCTGCGCTACGGCATACCGGACATCCGGCTTCTCTACGAAGCGGACGTCCGGTTCCTCGAGCAGTTCTCCGCACCATGAACGCGAGCCTGCGCTGGCTGCGCTCGCTCGCGCCCGATCTGGCCGACGATATGGAGGCGATCGCGCGCGGGCTGGCTATGTACGGCGCACCGGTCGATGACATCGTCGATGTGGCTGCACCGCTGCGCGACATCCGCATCGGTCGCGTCCTGGATGTGCGGCGCCACCCCAACGCCGACCGGCTGTCTCTGTGCACCGTCGATACGGGGAACGGGGAAGCGGTCGGTGTCGTGTGCGGTGCACCCAATGTCCGCGCCGGCGCGTTCTACCCGTTTGCGCCTGTCGGGGCCACGTTGCCGGGCGGGATGACGCTGCGTCGCGCGAAGATCCGTGGCGAAGAAAGCAACGGCATGCTGTGCAGTGCGCGCGAGCTGGACCTGGGCCGCGATCACGAAGGCATCCTCGAGCTGCACGGCACCTTCGAACCGGGCGCGTCGTTCGTGCAGGCCGTCGGCCTGGATGATGTCCGGTTCGTCATTGATGTCACGCCCAATCGACCGGATCTGCTCTCGCACTGGGGCCTGGCCCGCGAGCTGGCGCCGCGCGGCGAAGGGTCGCTGTCGTTGCCGCCGTTCCCGGACGGTGGCGAGGCATGCGCCACGGTGACGTACGTGCGCGGTGCGGCGCACGTCGAGGCCGGAGCCGCACGGATCACGCTGGCCGACGCGACCGGCTGCCCGCGCTACATTGCCGCGATCGTGCGCGGCGTACGTGTCGGGCCTTCACCCGAGTGGCTGGCGGGCCGCCTGCGCGCGATTGGCCTGCGGCCGATCAACAATCTGGTCGACGCGACGAACTGGGTCCTCTACGAGCTGGGTCAGCCGCTCCACGCATTCGACCTCGAGGCGCTCGGTCAGGAAGTCGTGGTGCGCCGGGCCCGGGCCGGGGAGACGCTGGTCACGCTGGACGGCCACCAGCGCGAGCTGGATCCGGGCGTGCTCGTGATCGCGGACGCGACGCGGCCGGTGGCCCTGGCCGGCATCATGGGCGGGATCGACACGGAAGTGCGCGACACGACACAGGACGTTCTGCTGGAGTGCGCGCTGTTCGATCCCCGGGTGATCCGCCACGGCCGTCGCGCGCTCGACCTGGCGACCGACGCCAGCCAGCGCTTCGAGCGGGGCGTCGATCCGGACGGGATGGAACGTGCCGTCGCGCGCGCCATCGCGCTCATCCGTGCAACGGGCGGTGGCGAGCTGGCGTCGCCGGCGCTGGTCGCGGATGCGGGGATCGCTCCGGTCCAACCCGTGCGTCTCCGACCGGCACGCGCCTCGCAGGTGCTGGGCATGGAGATCGGAGCGGATGAGATCGTGGATCTGCTCCAGCCGATCGGCTTCCAGCCGGTGGCGGGTGCGCCCGTGCCGACGTTCGCGATCCCGGGGCACCGCCGCTACGACGTGACACGCGAAGTCGATCTCATCGAGGAGATCGCGCGCCGCCGCGGTTACGACAGTTTTCCGTCCGGCGTCCGGCCGTTCCGACCGAGCCGGGTGCCGGATGACCTCATCGCGCAACTCGAGAATCGACTGCGCACGCTGATGGTGGGACTGGGTTTTCTCGAAGCGCGCTCATCGGCGCTCGTCCCGGGCCGGGACGGCGATGTGCCGCTGCTCCTGCCGCTGTCCGCGGCCGAGGGCGTTTTGCGGCGCGCGCTCGTGCCCGGACTCGCGCGCCGGCTGGAAGCGAATTTCAACCGCGGCGCGCGAGATGTCCGGTTGTTCGAGATCGGCACCGTGTTCGCGACCGGCGGCCGGGACGGGTTGCCGATCGAGGCGACGCGACTGGCCGCGCTGCTCACCGGGAATCGGTCACCACGGCACTGGTCCGTGGAGCCTGCACCGGTCGACCTGTGGGATCTGCGCGGCATCGCGGAGGACGTGGCTGCGGCGCTGGGCGCCCACGTCGAACCGGCGGATGGCGATGTTCCGGAACCGCTGGCCGCGGCGCACGCCTTCACCCTCGTCGATGCGACCGGCCGTCCGATCGGCTGCGCAGGCCCGCTCCGCGACGGCGCCGTGGATGCGCCCGTCTGGGCCGGTCCGGTCTACGCCCTCGAAATCGAACTCGACGCGGCACTGGCCTCGCCCCGCGCCGTCGTGGTCCGCGACCTGCCGGCGCAGCCCGCGTCGGATCGGGACTTCGCGCTCATCGTGCCGCAACGGGTGACGGCCGCGACGGTCGAGACGACCTTGCGCGAAGCGGGCGGCTCGATCGTCGAGTCGGTCCAGCTCTTCGACGTGTATACGGGCGCCGGATTACCGGAGGGGACGCGCAGCCTGGCGTTCCGCGTGCGGTTCCGCGCTGCCGACCGCACGCTCACGGACGAGGAAGTCGATGCGGCAGCGCGCGGCATGCTCGAGCGTCTGAAGGAGGAGCACAATGTCGAACGGCGCTGAGGAACGGGCGTCGCCGGCGCTCCCGGAATGGGACCGCGCCGAGCGTGCCGCGCGCAGACTGCTCGAGGACCGTGACGCGTGGCAGCGGCGGGCCGTGCTGGCCGAGAACCGCGTGCGGGAGTTGGAGAGCGCGCTGCGCGATGTCTCCGCTGGCGAACTGGACCCGCTGCAGCTGTCAGAACAGGCCAGAACGCTCGAGCAGCAGAATCGCGACCTCAATGAGCGCCTCGATCAGGCGCGCGAGACCGTCGAGCGGATCCTGGATCGCATGGATTTCGCCGGAGAGGGACCATGACCGAGGATGCGCGCCGCAACGTGGTGACGGTCCGGATCGGTGGAGAAGAGTACGGCATCCGGACGGACGAGACGGAGGCCTATACCCACGAGTGCGCCGAATACGTCGATCGCATGGTCACGGAGATTCTGTCGGGCGGCGCCCGGCTCCTGCCCCACAAGGCGGCCGTGCTCGCCGCCATGGCCATCGCGGACGAGTTGTTCCAGGCCCGGCAGGAGGCGGCGGCGCTGCACCAGGAATCGGCCCGGCGGGCCACCCGGCTCGCCGTACAGATCGAATCGCGGCTCAGCGACCCCAGCCTTGCGGCAGGTTCTTGACCGGCCGTACAATCCGCGCGCGCGTGTGTGGTTGCACGCGGGCTGAACCCGCTTAGCTGAACCGAATCGATGAACAGCAGCTTGCCCGAGGCGCCGTCGGCGCCTTTCTGGAGACATCATGGACATTCCGTTGCTGATCGGCGCCGTCGCGATCGGCTCGGCTCTGCTCGGCCTGTTCCTGGGCTGGGGCGCTTTGCGCCTGCAGCTGAAGCGGCGCAAGGCCGATGCCGAGTCGGTCGCACAGCGGATCCGACAGGCCGGCGAAGCCGACGCGGAGCGGCTCCGCGTCGCCGCCGAGCTGGCCGGTAGGCAGGAAGCCCTCAAGGCCCGCGAAGACTGGGAGCGCGAGGAAACCCGACGACGCGAGGAAGTCGACCGGGCCGAGGCCCGCCTCGATGACCGTCGCTCATCGCTCGACCGCAAGTTCGACATCCTGGCGGAAAAGGAGCGGGCCCTCGACCAGGCCGAGAGCGCGGTCGAACAGCGTGGGCGCGAGGTCGAACAGCGCCGCGCGGAGTGCGAGCAGTTCGAAGCCGACAACCGGGCCAGACTCGAAGCCCTGGCCGGCATGACGGCTGACGAGGCCCGCCGGCGTCTGCTGCAGGAGATGGAGGAAGTCGCGCGCGCCGACGCCGCCAACATGGTGCGCGAGATCCGTGAAGCCGCGCGCCGGGACGCCGAGCGGGAAGCCCGCAACATCGTCGGTCTCGCCATTCAGCGCATCGCCGCCGACCACACGGCCGAGAGCACGGTATCCGTCGTCAGCCTGCCTTCCGATGAGATGAAGGGACGCATCATCGGACGCGAGGGTCGGAACATCCGGGCCTTCGAGCAGGCGACCGGCATCGACGTGATCATCGACGACACTCCGGAAGCCGTGATCCTGTCCGGCTTCGATCCGATCCGGCGCGAAGTGGCCCGCCTGGCGCTCGAAAAGCTCGTGGCCGACGGCCGCATCCATCCCGGGCGTATCGAGGAGGTCGTCGACAAGAGCCGGCGCGAGGTCGACGAAGGCATGACGGAGGCTGCAGAGCAGGTGTGCTACGAGCTCGGCGTGCACGGTCTGCACGCAGAGCTTGTCCGCACGCTGGGTCGGCTCCGCTTCCGGACCTCGTACGGACAGAACCAGCTTCTGCATGCCAAGGAGGTTGCCCTGCTTGCGGGCAACATGGCCGCCGAGATGGGCCTGGATGCTCCGCTGGCCCGGCGCATGGGTCTGCTGCACGACATCGGCAAGGGCCTGACCCACGAACACGAGGGCACGCACGTCGAACTGGGCTGGAACCTGTGCCGGAAATACAACGAGCCGGATCAGGTGCTCAATGCGATCCGCGCGCACCACGATGAGGAACCGCACCGTTACGCGGAGACGTTCCTGGTCACGGCGGCGGATGCGGTCAGCGGCTCCCGACCCGGTGCACGGCGCGAGATGTTCGAGACCTACGTCAAACGGCTCGAAAAACTGGAGCAGATCGCGAGCGGGTTCGACGGCGTGGAACGGTGCTTCGCCATCCAGGCCGGCCGCGAAGTCCGCGTCATGGTCAATCCCGAGTCGGTGTCGGACGAGCGCATGACGCTCATGAGCGAGGAGATTGCACGCCGTCTGGAGGAGGAACTGCAGTACCCGGGGCAGATCAAGGTCATCGTGATCCGCGAGACCCGCGCGATCGACTTCGCGCGCTGAGCGGACCCAACAACGGAAGTCATGGCGAAGATCATCGACGGAGGGGCTCTCAGCGAAACGATGCGGGAGGAGATCGCGCAGGAGGCGGCCGCCTTCAAGGGACAGACGGGAACGACGCCGTGCCTGGCTGTCGTCCTGGTCGGCAGCGATCCGGCCTCTTCCGTCTACGTCCGCATGAAGGGCAAGGCGGCCGCAAAGGCCGGCTTCGCCTCCCGTCAGATCGATCGGCCCGAAGAGACGTCCGAGGCCGAACTGCTCGACATCATCGATGCGCTGAATGCCGATCCGGAGGTCCATGGCATTCTCGTGCAGTTGCCGCTGCCCCGGCAGATCGACACCGCGAAAGTCCTGGTGCGCATCGATCCGGCCAAGGATGTCGACGGGTTCCATCCGGTGAACGCGGGCCGGCTCGCCATCGGCGACCCGAACGTCCTGGCGCCATGCACGCCCGCCGGTGTGATCGAGATGCTGCTGCGGTCCGGCTACGATCCCAAGGGCCAGCACGTCGTCGTGGTCGGGCGCTCGACCATCGTGGGTCGGCCGGTCGCGCTGCTGCTCCTGCGCAACGGGAAGGGCGGCAACGCGACGGTCACCGTGGCGCACAGCCGGTCACGCGACCTGGGGGAGGTCACACGCACCGCGGACATCCTCATCGCGGCCGTCGGGCGGCCCGAACTGATCGGCCGCGACATGGTCAAGCCGGGCGTCGTGGTCATCGACGTGGGCGTGAACCGCGTCGACGATCCCTCCGCCGCGAAGGGTTACCGGCTGGTCGGCGATGTCGACTTCGCTGCGGTCTCCGAGGTCGCCGAGGCCATCTCGCCCGTCCCCGGCGGCGTCGGGCCGATGACGATCACGATGCTGCTCCGTAATACGCTCGAGGCGGCGCGCCGCCAGCATGCGGCGGCCAGCCGCGCGAACGCTGAATCCAAGAGCGCGCCCCGGGCGCGGGCGGGGGCGTGACCCAGGACGATCTGTTCCCCCGGCGGCCCGGGTCACGACCCGAGCGGCGCGTCACGCGCGGTCCGGCCGGCTGGGCCATCGACGGCGACCAGGCGGCTTCCTACCCCGTGTCCGCGATCAATGCGATGGCGAAGGGCCTGCTCGAATCGACCATGCCTCTCGTATGGGTGCATGGCGAAGTCACCGGCTGGAAGCGGCACGGCAGCGGACACTGCTACTTCACGCTGCGCGATGAGCGGTCGCAGCTGCGCGCCACGATGTTCCGACTGGAAGCGCAGCGCCTGCCGGCGGACCCGACCGAGGGCATGAAAGTACGTGCGCTGGGGCAGGTCACGATCTACGAGAAGCGTGGCGACTTCCAGTTGCTGGTGCGCGAGCTGGAGGCGACGCAGGAAGGCGGGCTCTGGCGGCTGCGCTTCGAGCGCCTGCGCGCCAGTCTCGAGGCGGAGGGACTGTTCGCGCCACAGCGCAAGCGGCCGATCCCGCGCTTCCCGTCGACCGTCGGCGTCGTCACGTCGCCGGTGGGGGCTGCGTTGCATGACATCCTGAGGGTGATCCGCACGCGGGCGCCATGGACGCGTGTCGTGCTGTCCCCGGCGCGGGTGCAGGGCGAGCGCGCCGGACTGGATGTGGCCCGCGCGATTCACACGATCGCGCGATCCGGCCTGGCGGACGTCATTATCGTCGGTCGCGGCGGCGGCTCGGTCGAGGACCTGTGGGCTTTCAACGAAGAGGCCGTGGCGCGTGCCATCGCGGCGTCACCCGTCCCCGTGATCAGTGCCGTGGGGCACGAAGTGGACACGACGATCGCGGACCTGGTTGCGGACCTCCGCGCGGCCACCCCATCCGTCGCGGCCGAACGCGCGGTACCCGACGGGGCCACGCTCAGCCGTGATCTGGCGCGCTGCGGTGAACGGGCGCGGGCCGCGCTGCGGCGGGCCGTGGACACACGCCGCGCGCGCCTCGAGACGCTGGGCACGGACCTGCGTGCATCCGCCAATCGGACGGTGTCGCGGCGCCGGGACAGAGTGGGTGCGCTCGCGGGCCACCTGGATGCGCTGTCGCCGCTCGGCGCACTCGCGCGCGGCTTCGCCGTGCCCCTCGATGAGAACCGGCGGATCCTGCGCGATGTGGCGGCCTTCGAAGTGGGTGCCGCGTTCGAGTTGCGTGTGACCGATGGCCGGGTGGGCTGTCGCGTGACGGACACGGAACCGGTGAGGCGGCCGGCCTCATGACGAAGCGCGAGCTGCCGCTCGAAGAGCGGATCGCACGGATCGAGGCCATCGTCGGCAGACTCGAGGGCGATCGGCTCGAACTCGAAGATGCGCTCACACTCTTCGAGGAGGGGATCGCCCATCTGCGCGAAGCGGAGCGCGTGCTCCGCCAGACCGAGTTGCGGATCGATCGACTGATCGCCGAGTCGGACGGCTCGGTGACCGTCGAGCCGGTCCCGGAGCCCGAAGCGTGACTGCGGCCGCCTCGGACGGCGGCGTCGCCGCGTTCCTGGCCGACGAACGTGCAGCGATCGACAGTACGCTCGCGCGCCTTGCGGCCAGCATCACGGCCGCGCTCGATCCGAGGCTCCGCGAACCGGTCCGGTACGCCCTGGAGGGCGATGGCAAACGGCTGCGGCCGATCCTGTGCGTGACGACGTACCGCGCGCTGCGCGGCGACCCAGTCCCGCCGCCGGTCTACGAAGCGGCGTGCGCGATCGAACTGATCCACACGTATTCGCTCGTGCATGACGACCTGCCGTGCATGGACGATGACGACCTGCGCCGGGGCCGGCCTACCGTGCATCGCATGTACGGTTCGACCGCGGCGTCCGTCGCCGGCGCCGCGATGATCCCCCTCGCGGTCGGCGTCCTGGCCAGCGCCGCGGACCGCCTCGGCCTCGAAGCCTCTGTCCGGGTCAGGCTGGTGCGTGAGCTGACCGAAGCCGCGGGCGCGAGCGGGATGGTGGGCGGGCAGCTGCTCGACCTGGCCGCCGAGGGCCGGGCCATCGACGTGAGCGAGCTGGAGGACATTCATCAGCGCAAGACGGGCGCGCTCTTCGTCGCGTCGCTCCGTATCGGGGGCCGGCTTGCCCTGGCGGATGCCGCCACACTGCGTGCGCTGGGCACGTGCGGCGCATGGCTGGGTCTGGCCTTTCAGGTCACGGACGACGTGCTCGATGAGACGAGTGAATCGAGTGTGCTCGGCAAGACGGCGGGTCGCGACCGCGTCCAGGGCAAGGCCACCTTCGCCGCGCTGCTCGGTGTGGACGCTGCGCGGACCAAGGCGAGGGCCGCGGCCGACGCCGCGCTCGCAGGCCTGCGCAGGGCCGGCCTCGATGACGAACGACTCGCCGCACTCGCGGACTACGCCGTGGAACGCGATCGCTGATCCACGCGAAGCAACGGAGGACCTGCCGTGAAACTGCTCGACGGAATCGAACTGCCGGAAGACCTGCGCCGCCTGCGACAGGACCAGCTGCCCCAGGTCGCCGAAGAAGTGCGCGAGCGCATCATCGACGTCATCAGTCGTGTCGGTGGACACTTCGCCCCGGGACTGGGGGTCGTGGAACTCACGATCGCGCTGCACTACGTGTTCGACACGCCGCGCGACAAGATCGTCTGGGACGTCGGCCATCAGGGGTATCCGCACAAGATCCTGACGGGCCGGAACGAGACGTTCGAGCGCATCCGGCAGAGCGGGGGACCGTCCGGGTTCCTCAGCCGCGCGGAATCGCCGTTCGACGTCTTCGGGGCCGGCCACGCCGCGACATCGATTTCGGCCGCGCTCGGCATCGCGACCGCGCGTGACCTGAAGGGCGAGGATTACAAGGTCGCGGCCGTGATCGGGGACGGTGCCCTGACGAGCGGGATCGCCTACGAGGCGCTGAACAATGCCGGGCATACCGACCGTTCACTGACGGTCATCCTGAATGACAACGAGATGTCGATCTCGCCCAACGTGGGCGCCATGCACAAGTACCTCACGGCCGTCGTGACGAATCCGCTGTACAACCGGCTGCGTGAGGAGGTGAAGTCGCTGATCCAGCGCACACCCCGCATCGGCAGCCGTCTGGAATCGGTCGTTCTGAAGCTGGAGGAAAGCGCGAAGACGCTGCTGACCCCGGGCACGCTGTTCGAGGAGCTCGGGTTCCGTTACGTGGGTCCGATCGACGGTCACGACCTGGACAAGCTGGTCGAGACCTTGCGGAGCGTGCGCAGCTGGAAGCGGCCCGCACTCGTCCACGTGCTCACGCGCAAGGGCCGTGGCTATCCGCTGGCCGAGCAGAATCCGGTCGTCTGGCACGGCGCCACGCCCTTCGACAAGATCAGCGGCGAGATGGCCAAGAAGAAGGGCGGCGCACCATCCTACACGAGCGTCTTCGGCAAGGGGCTGGTCGAACTCGGTGCCAGCCATCCGGAGATGGTCGTGATCACGGCCGCCATGCCCAGCGGAACGGGGACCGTAGCGTTCGCAGATGCGTATCCGGACCGCTTCTTCGATGTCGGCATCGCGGAAGGCCACGGCGTGACGTTCGCCGCCGGTCTCGCGACCGAGGGCGTGCGCCCCGTGGTGGCGATCTACTCGACGTTCCTGCAGCGGGCCTATGATTCGATCATCCACGATGTGGCCATCCAGAACCTGCCCGTCGTGTTCGCCATGGACCGGGCGGGGCTCGTGGGCAACGACGGTCCCACGCACATGGGCCTGTACGACATCGCGTATCTGCTGGCCGTCCCCAACGTCACGGTCACCGCTCCGCGCGACGGCGCGGAGCTGGTGGCGCTGCTCCGTCTGGGCGTCGAGTCCGCGACGGGGCCCTACACGGTGCGTTATCCGCGCGACAACGTGCCCGCCGCGGTGCCGCCCCTCGACGAGATCCCGACCATCGAGTACGGCACGTGGGAGGTCCTGCGCCGCGGGCACGGCCTGGCCATCCTGGCCACCGGGACCATGGTGGACCCCGCACTCGAGGCGGCACGTGAGCTGGAAGCCGCGGGCATCGATGCGACCGTGGTGAACTGCCGGTTCCTCAAGCCCATGGACGAGGCAACGCTCGACTGGGTGGTGGCCCGGCATGCGGCCATCCTGACGGTCGAGGAGGGCACGATCGTGAATGGGTTCGGCGCGGCCGTGGCGGCCCGCGTCGATGCGGGTGGCCAGGTTGGGCAGCGACCGGTGGTGGAAGTCATGGGTGTGCCCGACAGGCTCATCGACCACGCCGGCCGCGGCGAGCAGCTGGCGCGGGCCGGCCTCACGCCCGCCGGCATTGGTGAGCATGCCCGCCGGCTCGCGGACCGGGCGCGCATCCGCGAAGCCCGCGAAAGCGCATGAGCGAGGGTCGAGCGGCGAGCCCGTTCACGTTCCGGCGCATCGGCGTCATAGGCCGCGAGGAGCACGCCCGCGTCGGCGGCGCGCTGGGCAGACTGGAGCGCGTGGCGGGTGAGAGCGGCGCCGAACTGGCCGTGGAGGAAAGGCTGCGCAGCCTGCTGCCCGGCGCGCGGCCGCTGCAGGCGGACAGCGTCGACCTGCTGGTGACGCTGGGCGGCGACGGGACGCTCCTGCGCGGCGCCCGCATGGTGGCCCGGCACGGCACGCCGATGCTGGGCATCAACCTCGGGACGCTGGGGTTCCTCACCTCGATCGGCCCCAACGAAGTGGATGAACTGCTCCCCCTCCTGTTCCGCGGCGAGTACTGGGTGGACGAGCGGTTCACGATCGAGGCGTGCGTCGTGAACGCGGCGGGCGAAACCGGCTTCCGGCATTTCGCACTCAACGACGCCGTCCTGCACAAGGGCGGGCTGGCGCGCGTGGCACGGCTGGCCGTGCACGTCGGTCCCGAAGCGCTGGAAGTGGCGACGTACAGCTCGGACGGCATCATCTTCTCCACGCCCACCGGATCGACGGCCTACTCGCTGTCCGCGAACGGACCCGTCGTCGTGCCCAGCGTCGAATGCATCCTGGCCACACCCATCTGTCCTCATACGCTGGTCATCCGGCCTCTCATTCTGGCGCCAACCGCCGTCCTGCGCGTGCGCTCGCTCACCCCCGCCACCGAAATGATCCTGACCGTGGACGGGCAGGATGGCGAGCGCCTGGGACCCGATGACCAGCTGGTGATCCGCCGGAGTGACGTGCGCGTGCGCATGATCCGGTTCCCGGGCCAGAACTTCTTCAACACCTTGCGCCGCAAACTGCACTGGAGCCTGGAGCCACGCGAGCGCGGGCGCCGTGCCTGAGGTTGAGGGCCGGCTGCTCCGGCTATGGATCGGCCCCGATCCCGGTCGATTAGATTGAGCCCATGCTCGTCGAACTCCGCATCGAGAACTACGCCGTCATCGAGGCGCTGACCGTCCGGCTGGAAACCGGGCTGAACGCGCTGACCGGCGAGACGGGCGCCGGCAAGTCGATCATCGTGGGTGCGCTGGGACTGCTTCTCGGGGAACGGGCGTCGACCGAGATCGTCCGCGCGGGCGCGGATCGAGCGGTCGTCGAGGGCGTGTTCGACGCATCCGGGGTCGAGGGGTTGGCCGACGGCCTGCACGAACGTGGCATTGTCATCGATGATGGTCTCGTCATTCTGCGGCGGGAGATCGTCAGCGAAGGCCGCAGCCGTGCCTGGATCAACGGGGCGGCGAGCACGGCGACCGTCGTGGGGGATGTGGGCCGGCGCCTGGTCGACCTGCACGGCCAGCACGAGCATCAGACGCTGCTGCGGGCCGATGAGCAGCGCGCCATCCTGGACGCGTTTGCCGATGCGCGAGCGCTCGCCGACGCCGTCGCGACGGACTGGGCGCGCGTGAGCGAGGCGCAGCGGGCACTCGACGAACTCGATGCGCGCGGACGCGAGATCGCCCAGCGGGCGGACTTCCTGCGCTTCCAGGCGGAGGAAATCGAGCGGGCGGCGCTGCGCGAAGACGAGGAGGACGAGCTGGAGCGGGAGGCGTCCCGGCTCGAACACGCCAGTGAACTCACCCGGCTCGCGACGCGACTGTACGATGCGCTGTACGCGGCCGAGGAGGCCATGGGCGCGCAACTGGCCGACCTGCGCCGCACGCTCGATGCGCTCGTCCGCCTGGACCCCGCATGCGGCGAATGGGTGGCCGTGCTGGATGAGGCCCGCTACGGCCTCGAGGAACTCGGCCGGCAGATGGGGGACTACGCCTCGGACATCGAGGACAATCCTGCGCGCCTCGAGGAACTGCTGCGCCGGCGCGACCTGCTCTATCGGCTCAAGGCGAAATACGGGCCGACGCTCCCGGACGTCATCGGCGTGGGGCGCCGGGCGCGGGCGGAACTGGACACGCTGGACGGCGTGGCGCTCGAGCGCGGTGTTCTGGAACGCGCGCGCACGGAGGCGGAGCAGACGCATGCCCGGCACTGTGAGGAGCTGAGTACCGCGCGCCGTGACGCCGCCGCGCGGCTGGATCGCGAGGTCAACGAGGCGATCCGCGGGCTGGGCATGCCGGATGGCCACTTCGTCACGCAACTGGAGGCGCTTTCCCGGCCGGACGGCACGGGCGCGGAAAGCGTGACGTTCCTGGTGTCGGCCAACGCGGGGTTCGAGCCGGCACCCCTGTCCCGTGTCGCTTCCGGCGGCGAGCTGTCCCGGGTGATGCTGGCACTCAAGTCGATCCTCGCGCGCGAGGACCGGGTGCCGTCGCTCGTGTTCGATGAGATCGATGCGGGCATCGGCGGCCGCGTCGCACACCACGTCGCGGAGCGGCTCGCCGAAGTGGCCCTGCATCATCAGGTCTTCGTCGTCACGCACCTCCCGCAGATCGCGTCGCGCGCCGACCATCAGCTCGTCGTCGAAAAAGCCGACCATGCGGGCCGCGCAGCCACGACCGTGCGACACGTCGCTGGCGAAGCCCGGATCCGCGAACTGGCGCGCATGCTGGGCGGCGACCCGGAGAGCAGCGTGAGCCTCGAGCACGCGCGGGAACTGCTGAGCGCCGCGCGCTGACCCTCCGCCCGGCCGCAGCGCCGGGCGGGAATGGTCCGCCCCGAGACGAACCGGCCTCCCTCGCGCCAGGCGAGGGAGGCCGGTTCACGTTGCGGACGTCGTGGATCAGAATTCGTAGCGCAGGCGGACCACCGCCAGCCGCCCGACTTCCGGGACGCCGACGAAGCTGCGATACGCGTCGTCGAACATGTTCGACACGGACAGCTGCACGGATGCGCCGCGCATCGACGGCAGGGCGTACCCGAGCGTGAGGTCGAGCAGCGTCGACGAGTCGATGCACGGCTGCCCGCCGCCGCCGATGCACTGCAGCCCGATGAAGTCGGCCGAGTTCACCGGGAACTCTCCGGTGTGACGCAGCCGGACCTCGCCGTTGAACCCGGCTCCCGCGGGCCGGTAGCCGAGCGAGATGTTGCCCTTGTCCTTGGGCGCGTTGAGCGCGACGCGCTGGGCGTTCGGGCACTGCTGGCCGGACGTCACCTCGACCAGACAGAAGTTGTGATCGCTCGCATGCGAGACGGTCACGCCCAGCGACCACTCATCGGACAGCAGCGCCGTGGCGCTGACGTCCACACCCCAGAGCGAGATGTCGCCCGGGAAGTTCACGTAGGTGGCGAGCAGATCCGCACCGCGCGCCGCGACGTCGGCCGACGACGCCACGCCGCCCGGAATCTGTACCCAGTTCGTGATGATCGTGCCCGCAGTAGCCTGCGCCTGCGCGAGCGGCATCCCGCTCTGCACGAGCGCCGTCACGATCTGCGGGCCGGCGTTCGCCTGGAGGAAGCCGCCGAACTGCTGCGGATTCAGCAGGAACACGGGGGTGCGCAGCACCAGCGGCGACGTGAAATTCGTCTGCTCCTGACGCCACAGATCGGCGGCCAGCAGGACGCGGTCCGCAATGAGGCCCTTGTAACCCAGCTCGAACGTCTTCGAGATGGACGGCTCGATGCCGGGGACGTCGCTGACTGTGCCGGCGCCCAGCGCGCTGATCTGCGAGGTCACCGGATCCAGCGACGCGATCGGGATCTGCGATGCACCCGCCTTGAAGGCCGGGCCCAGGGCCCGCATCAGCGGGACGAGTCCGGCCGTCGCCGGACTGGCGCCCAGGCGCGCGATGAGCAGGTTCAGCTGGGCGTCGTAGAGGTTACCGGCCGTGACCGGGACGAGCTGGCCCGCCACGCCGGGGACGCGCATGCCGAGCGGCATCCCGTTCGCGTCCGCGAGGCGGATGCCGTCCTTCCCCGGGCCCTGGGCACGGACGCGGAAGCCGAGCGGGCCGAGGGCGCCGGCGGGACCGCCATCAATGTCCAGGAACAGATTGAGCGAGGACGGCGTCGAGAAGGCGCGGTTGTACGTCAGGCGCAGGTTGTGTTCCGGCGTGGGCTTGAAAACCAGCGCGGCGCGCGGCGAGAAGACCGGATCGTTCAGTTCCGAGTGCCAGTCCTCGCGGGCCGCCAGGACCACGTCGATCTGCGGGCTGAGCGCCGTGCGCGACTGCAGGTACACGCCGTACTGGTTGAACGTGTCGTTGTCCTCGCGGCTGCCGTTGATCGTGCCGCCCGTGACGGGGTTGGTCCGGATGAAGTCGGCCCCGTACGTGAATTCCTGCCGGTTGCCCAGGCTGGCCGTGTGCTGCAGCTGTGTCACCAGCACGTTCGACTTGTCGACGATCGGGCCACCCGTGCGCAGCAGGTAGGTCTCACCCGCATCGCTCGTGTTGAGATACACCTGCGCGAACCAGTTGCGCAGGTTGAAGCGGGCCTGGTAGTACGCGTACAGCCAGTCCACCGCCTGGCCCGCGCCGATGCCCGTCAGTTCGATGCCCTTGGCGGCCGACGTCCAGCCGGCCGACAGGCTGGTCGAGAACTCCGACGTCGGGCGCCAGTCCGCACGCGTGTCCAGCGACCAGCGCTGGATGTCGAAGTCGCGAACACCGATCAGCGCGGCGCGTCGGCGCAGTTCGGCTTCGGTCAGCCCGAGCGGCTGCGTCGCTCTCCAGGTGTTGAAATTGCCCGTGGCCTGCTGCCGCGCCGCCGCCTCGACCGGATCCGTGAAGCGCCACTCATCCCCCTGGAAATACTGGCCCGACACCTTGAAGCCGAAGGTGTCGCTGACGCGGTGAGCGGTCCGGCCCGTCAGGTGGAACACGCTCCGCTCGCCGGCGGAAACCGACAACCTCGTGCCCGGTTCGTCCAGGGGCGATTTGGTGATGATGTGCAGCACGCCGTTCGCCGTGTTCGGGCCGTACAGCGCCGAGCCCGGGCCGAGCACGACTTCCATGCGGGAATAGTCGTCGTTGGTCTGCGGGATGAAGTGCATCAGGTTGACGCGCAGTGAGGGCACGCCGGCGATGCGGTTGTCCGTCAGCGTGTGCAGTGCGCCCGAGAAGATGTTGTTGAACCCGCGCACGACCACATTCGTCGACTGCAGGCCGGACGTGATGATGTCGACGGCCGGCGTCGAGCGCAGGTGTTCGACCGGCGTCAAAGCGGGTCGAACGTTGATCTCTCGTTCGTTCACGACCTCGACGCGCGCGGGCGCCTCGAGCGCCTTCTCCTGGCGTTTCGACGCCGTCACGACGACCGGGTTCAACTCGAACGCGGCCGGCTCGAGCGCGGCGTTGGCCGTGGCCGTGCCGCCGGACGTCACCTGCACCGATGCCACCGTCGCGGTACCGAAGCCGACCGCGGACACCGACAGGCCGTAACTCCCGGCTGCCACGCCCGTGATCCGGTAGACGCCGTCCTGGTTGGTCAGGGCGCCAGCCACGCGGCGGCCGCCCGCATCGATGACTTCGACGAGCGCACCGACGACGGGCTGACCCCCTTCCGCCGCCGTGATCCGTCCCGTCACCATGCCCGTCTGCGCAGCGGCCACCGCGGTGATGCTGAGCACGGCGGCGAGAGCGAGAAACAGGCTTCGTTGAACGATGCGCATCGGTGTCCCCGTTCTGAGGTGTGCGGCGTCCGCCGGACCTGCGGCCTCGCCGTCGTCCGCGCAGCGGCGCACAGGAGTGCGCGCCGCCCCCAACCATATAGCAGAAGCGGGTCGCGTCCGAAACCCGATCCGAGTTCCGATCCACGACCCGCCCGTCCCTGCACAACCTTGCGGTCTTCAGCGATCCGACGCACGGGGCCTGCGGCGACGACCCGTTTCACGACACTTTTAGGGAGAGGTCCGAAAAAGGCACGCCAGCCGCAGACCCCAACCGTGCGTCGACCGTCCGAAGACTGCCGGAGGGTGATTCCGACCCCCAACATACCGGCCGCCCGAGTCCGGAGTCAAGCCGGTCGTCGCGGCCCCGGTGCCGGTTTGACGGGGCGTCGTCCCGGCGCGATACTTCGCCCTCGCACGCAGCGCCATCGAACGGTGTAAGTCACAATAAGACAATTACTTGAGCACTAGAGCGAGGATCGGTCGGGAGCGCCCGCACCGGGTCCGGCGCCGATCCGGCCCGGCGCTCCCGCCGCCGGGCCTCGGGCGGGCACGGGCATGACCTGGGACGCGACCGGGAATCACACCCTGGCGCTGCCCTCGATCGCCGTGGCCGACGCGGCGGTCCACGCGGCAAACGTCCTGGTGCGACGGCGTGGCGCATTGCTGACGTGGGCCGCGGCAGGCCAGCCGGATGCCGGGGGGCAAGCCCTCGTGCGCGTCGGGATTCTGGTGGACGGCGCGCCCGTGACACTGCGTCCCGAGCGCTGGGAGCGGCTCGACCGCTGGGTGCCGCAGCTCCACGCGTCCACGGATGCCGGTCTGGGCGTCGTCATCACGATCTGCACGCCGGGCGGCTACGATCCGATCGTGCCAGGCGGCGTGATCCGGGTCGAGGTCGAGAATCACGGCGCGCCGGGCCGCGCGGTCACCGTGGCCTTCGAGGGCAGCTGGGCCTGGTCGCTCGCGACGATCGGGACGACCCGTCCGACGGCGAGCGTGCACCGGCTCGTCTGCGCCGGGCCCGCGGGCTGCGCGCTGGAAGTCGGCGATGGGCCCGACGGTGCAGCGCTGGCCCTGAACGCCGGCGCCGATGCCCGCCTCAGCGTCGGCCAGGACGCGGACCCGCTGCGGCCTGCACAGAACGGGCAGGAGATCGAGGCCCGGAACGGAACGCCCCTCCGCTATGCGATCGCGAAGGAACTCCAGCTCGGCCGGCGTGCGACGGTCAGCCTGTACATGGGCGTGGGCGCCGAGCGGGACGGCGCGTTGTCCGTATGCTCCTGGCTCGCTCAGCTGGGCGCGGCGGAGCTGATCCGGCTGGGCCGGCTCGAGCTGGCGCGCATCGGACGCGGCGTCGATACCCCGTTCCGCGACATCGCGGGCCGAAACGTCGCGTTCCATCATTACTGCAGTGTCGCGCGCGCGATCGACGACGACCGCCTCTACCCGGTGTTACGGCGGGCGCCCGCGCACGGTGCCTGCGCCGTGTTCTCGGAGCGGGCTGCCCTGGCTTGGAGTTTGCCGGCGCACGCGCTGGCCGATCCGCTGCTGGCACGCGAGATCTACGTCCGCATTCTGGAGCAGTACTCGGATCGTCCGGGCCGTTGCCGTCGATACGTCGATGGCGGTGCGCTGGTGCCGGGGTTCGCGCTGGGCAGTCTGTGCGATTACGTGCTGGCGCTCGAACTCGTGATTGATGCGCTGCGCGACGAGGCGCTGCTGGATGACCCGCTCGTACGGCAGGTGCTCCGCGAAATCGACGACATGGTCTTTCATCGCCTGCATCCGGAGATCTTCCTGGCCGCAACGGAGATGCTTCCGTCGGGCGACCGCGCCGACTATCCGTACGTTGCATTCGACAACGTCCTGCTGTGGCGGCTGTGCAGGGCGCTGGGTCGGTTCGCGGCGCGGACCAGCGATGGAGCGGACCGGTACCGCATGGCGGGCGGTGATGAGGAAGCGGAGGCTGCGTTCTGGCAGCGGTGCACCGCCGAGGTGGACGGACTGCACGTCATCGCAGGCTCGACCGACATGAAAGACGGCTTCGCGATCTACGATGACCCGGCCGGGAGTCTGGCGCTCCTGCCCGCACTGGGATTCTGCTCGGCCGACGATCCCATCTGGACCAACACCATGGACCTGCTGCGTTCGAAGCGCTATCCACTCTGGCACGGCGAGGCCCCGGTGCCCGGGCTCGCTGCCCGCTCGAGGCCCGAAGAGGCGAGCATGGCCGCGCTGTGCGCCGATCTGCTCGGCGACCGCCGGGACGCAGCGCTCACGACGCTGCGCGCGCTGCACCTGCCCGGCGGCGTGGCCTGCGAAACGTGGGACCCGCAGACCGGGGAGGCGGCGAGCGGTGCCTGGGCTGCGGCCGAAGCCGGGTTTCTCGTTTGGGCGCTGCTGCGCGACAACGCGCCGGACGCACCCGTGAAACGCGCACCATGAAGATCCTTTACGCGACCTCCGAGGCAGCCCCGTATTTCAAGTCCGGCGGTCTGGGCGACGTCTCGCGCTCGCTGCCCGACGCGCTCAGCGCGGCCGGCCACGACGTGCACCTCATGCTCCCACTGTACGGCACGATCCGCGACCCGCATCGCCTGGCCGAAACGACGGAAGAGACGCGCGTACCGTGGCTGTCCGGCAGCGTGCCGGCGCGCTTCCACACGCACCGCCCGGCCTCCGCGCGCGCTCCTGCGGTTTTCGTGGATCAGCCTGCATTCTTCGGACACGGCTCGCCCTACGTGGGCAACGGCGCCGACCCGTTCGATGCGGGGCGCCGGTTCGCCTTCTTCTGTCGCGCTGTCGTGCACTACGCGCACGCGTGGCAACCCGATGTCATCCACCTGAACGACTGGACGACAGGCCTGGTCCCGCTGTGGGGCCATCTGGATGGCCTGCGCACGCCGACCGTGTTCGCGATCCACAACCTGGCATACCAGGGACTGTTCCCGCAGGCGCTGCTGCGTCAGGTCGGGATTCCCGAAGCCTTCTATCGCACGGAGAACGGCGTCGAGTTCAACGGCATGGTGTCGTTCCTGAAGGCCGGGCTCGCGCTGGCGGACCGGCTGGTGACCGTGTCCCCGACTTACGCGCGCGAGATCCAGACCCCGGTGTACGGTTCCGGGTTCGACGGTCTGCTGAGGTTCCGGCAGCGCGTGCTCGATGGGATCCTGAACGGCATCGACCTGGATCTCTGGAACCCCGCGGCCGACGAGCATATCGCGGCCCGCTACTCGGCCGCCACACTGGACGCGAAGGAGCTGAACCGGACCGCGCTGGTCGAGGCGAGCGGCATCGACGGGAACGGCCCGATCTTCGGCATGGTCACACGACTGGTTGGCCAGAAAGGCATCGATCTGGTGCTCGGCGCCATCCCCGGCCTGCTCGCGAGCGGCGCGCGCCTGGTCGTACTCGGCGATGGCGAACGCCGCTACGAGGACGCGATCTCCGGCGCGGCCCGCGCCTACCCGAGCCGCATCGCGGCCGCGGTCCGCTTCGATGATGGCCTGGCGAGGCAGATCTACGCGGGGGCGGACTTCTTCCTCATGCCTTCCCGTTACGAGCCGTGCGGGCTGGGTCAGATGATCGCACAGCGCTACGGCACGCCGCCCGTGGCACGGCACACCGGCGGGCTCGTCGACACGATCACACACGGGCAGACCGGCTTCGTGTTCGACGATGCCGCCCCGCACGCGGTGGTCGGTTCGGTAGCCGAAGCCTCCAGCGTGTGGCGGAGCGGCAGCTGGGACGCCCTGCGGCGCCGCTGCATGAAGCTCGACTGGTCCTGGGCGCGTTCCGCCGCCCTCTACGAGTCCGTCTACCGCCTCGCCGCCGGCCGGCCGACCGGTTGACGGCCCGGTCGCAGTCCGGCTAGCTTTTTGGGCTGGCGGCTGTGGCAACTGAGCTGTGCAGGTAGCCGCGGTGTCCGGATGGTCAGGGCGGGTGGACCGCCTCAATGTGTTCGTTTCGGTGCGGGCATAGCTCAGTTGGTAGAGCGTCTGCTTGCCATGCAGAAGGTCGCCGGTTCGAGTCCGGTTGCCCGCTTCCCCGCAGCGCCGCGGACCCCGCGCGTCCGCAACCTGGCCCCGTAGCCAAGTGGTAAGGCAGAGGTCTGCAAAACCTCCACTCGGCGGTTCGAATCCGCCCGGGGCCTCTTTCCCGTCCCTCCGTGCCTGCGGTTCCCGCCCGGGCCGCGGTCACGTCTGCCGGCTCAGATGCGTGCGCAGCTCCCACAGCTCCGGAAAGAACTTGCGGCTCAGCGTCGTGCGCAGGTAGGCGACCCCCTGGCTGCCGCCGGTGCCCGGCTTGGAGCCGATCATGCGTTCGACCATCACGATGTGACGCAGTCGCCACATGTAGAACATCTCGTCGAACTCGATCAGTGCTTCCGACAACAGAAACACGTCGTAGTGGTCGCGTGGCCGTTCGTAGATGCGCAGCAGCGCGGCGACGCGCCGGTCGTGCAGCGCTTCAGCCGCGTCGTCGCCCTCCACAGCGAGGGCGGGGGCGGTGTCGAATCCCCGCCGGGCGAGCAATGCGTGGTAGCAGTCACCGAGCGTGGCCGAGGCGAGTCGGTCCGCGAGCATGGCGCGCTGCGGGCTGCCCTCGTCGTGGTGCGCAAGCTGCGATTCGTCCTTCAGGCCGCACACGAATTCGATGGCACGGAACTGGGCAGACTGGAACCCGCTGGCCGGCATCAGGCGGTCACGGAACGTCAGGAAATCGGTCGGCGTCATCGTTTCGAGGATGTTGATCTGCTCGATCAAGACGCGCTGCACTTCGATGCAGCGCCGCATGAGACGATGCGCACCGAGTACATCATCATCATTCAGACTTTCAATGACCGCATCCAGCTCGTGCAGGAGTTGCCGGAACCACAGCTCGTAAACCTGGTGGATGACGATGAACAGCAGCTCATCGTGCTGGGGCGGGTCGGACTCGAGCTGCTGCAGCCGGAGCAGCTCGGGCACTTTGAGGTACGACGCGTAACTCAGGCGTGGCGCGCTGTCCTCGCCGGTCAGACCGAAGGCCATGAGAATCGCCCTTTCGTGCTGATCGCTCGCGCCGGCCGCGGGGCGGGCGCCGCGCATGGTGAATCCATCAGAACCACAGCTTCAGACCGACCGACCCTGGCCCCACCGCCGGGGTGATGCTCCGGACACGGTCGTCCGCACCCTGTCGAACGACCCAACCGGTGACGAGCGTCCCGATCGCGGCGCCGGCGACGACATCGGTCAGGTGGTGGGCGTCGAAGACGATCCGGCTCAGGCCCACTGCGCCGGCAACGCCCCATGCAGCCACATCCACCCAGACGGTATCGTAATGCGCTGCGACCACGGCCGCCGTCACGAACGCCTGGGCCGTGTGGCCCGAGGGCAGGGAATGGCGCCCGCTGAGCGCCTTGAACGCGTACTCGCCGCGCCCGTGCCAGGGCCGGCTGCGACCGATCGTCTCCTGCAGCACCGGTACCAGCAGAGCCGAGGCCAGCACCGTCGCCGCGATGCCATCGAAGGCCACCGCGCGCGCGCGGCCGTCCTCGAGTGCGAGGCCGGCGACCAGGAAGGCGGCCAGCGCTGCGGCACTGCCTTCCTTGCCGAACGGTTTGGCGATGCCGGCCGCATCATCGAGGAAGCCCGCACGGTTGCGGCGGGCCGCGTCACGGACGTCGCCGTCCAGCACGGAGAGTACGGCCAGGCCGAGCGTCGCACCGCCCACCGCCAGCCAGGTCTGCGCGGACCAGTCGAGGGGTGCGACCACGCCGCGGCCGACGATCCGGGCCGCGCTCCCCGCCTCGTCCGAGAGCGAGCGGGTCCGCAGAGGCTCCTGCGCCGCGAGCGGAAGCGCGGTCGCGAGCACACCGAGCACAACGAGAAGGCGCTGCACGGCGAGCCATTGTCGGGAACGGAGGGAACGAGCGCAACCCGCACACGTTGCCGGTACCGCGTCACGCGTCGTACTCTGAGCCGGCGGCCCGCCATGCGACCGCCAGCCCGTGCATCCGGAAACGAGGACGTTTGACCAGCATACCCATGCCGTCCTGGCTCCTGCTCTTCTGGAGCGGTCTCGCCGCCGCACTGGCCAGCGAATGGCTGGCCGCGACGCTGCGGCCGCCCCGCTTAACGCGCCGGCGAGGCCAGTCCGTCTCGCCGACGCTGATGCGCGGGCCCCGCGAGAACGTGATCATCGCCATCGTCACGGGCACACTCCTGCTGGCGCCACTCTACGGCGTGGCCTTCGAGTTGCTGCACCGGGCCGAGTTCGTGAACGGTGCCGTGCTGGGCACCCTGCACGGCGTCTTCGCGGCCATCGTCGCCCTGGTCACCGCCCGCAGACCCGCACGCGCAGGCGCCGCCACCCCGCCGTCGGTGCGCGCCGCGGCGGTGTACCGCGCACGCCGCATTCTCACGCGCGCCGTGTACGGGGCCGTGCTCGGCTTCCTCTACGTGGTGCCGCCGGCATGAGCAAACGGGCACGCCACGAAGAAATCCGCCAGCTGGTGCAGAGCCACCGCGTCACCAGCCAGGAACACCTGCGCGAACTGCTCGCTGCCCGCGGCTTCGACGTGGCCCAGGCCACGCTGTCACGCGACATCCGCGAGTTGCGCCTGATCCGCGTGCACGATGCAGAGAGCCACCACTACACGCTGCCCCCCGAAGCCTGGAACGCGTCACCCGACCTCGAGCGCATGATGCCCGCGCTCTTCGTCGGTGCCGAAGGCACCGGCAACCTCCTCGTCGTCCGTACGCTGGCCGGCGGCGCCCAGGTCGTCGGCGAGGCCCTCGACTGGGAGGAGTGGCCCGAGATCCTGGGAACCATCGCCGGCGACGACACCATCCTGATCATCCTGCGCGAGGCGGCGTCCCTCGACACCGTGATCCGCCGCATCGAAGACCTGGCGGGCTCGATCGAATAAAAACTCGGTGCGGCCGACCCGACCCGGCGCGCAGCCCCCCCCACCACGTACCCGCGGAACCCGGCCGTTGACCCGCACGGCGACCAGATGTATAATCTTCCGGTCATGGTGAATATTTCTCGCCCGACCGCCGCCGTCATCGGCGCGACGGGATACACGGGCCAGGAACTCGTGCGCCTGCTCGGCGCGCATCCGCGGCTGCGGCTGGGCTTCGCCACATCCGAGTCGGAGACGGGGCAGCGTGTACCGGGCGCCGCGCTGCGCTACGTGGACGTGGGCTCGGTGCCGCTGGATGCAGTGGACGTGGTGTTCACGTGTCTGCCGCACGGGGAGGCGGAGACGTGGTCGGTCCGGGCGCGTCAGGCGGGCGCGCGTGTGGTGGATCTCTCCTCGGACCTGCGGGCCGGCGCACACGGCGCGGTCTACGGCGTCCCGGAGCTGTGGCGTGATTGCATCCGCGAGCAGCCGCTGGTGGCCAATCCGGGGTGTTATCCGACGGGGATTCTGCTGTCTCTGGCGCCGCTGCTGCGCGCGGGGCAGGTAGACACGAACCAGCCCATCATGATCGATGCGGCTTCGGGGGTGACGGGAGCGGGGCGGGGCGCGAAGCGGGACCTGCTGTTCGGCGAGGTGGCGGAGGACTATCGAGCGTACGGGGTGGGCAATGCGCATCGCCACGTGCCGGAGATTGCTTCGGGACTGGCGCGGATCGTGGCGGGTGCGGCGCCGCCGTTCGTGTTCACGCCACACCTGCTGCCGGTGCGACGGGGCATCCTCGAGACGATGTACATCCCGGTCGAGGCGGGTTTCGACGCGGGCGCTGCGCGGCAGATCCTGAGCGAGGCGTACGCCGCGGAGCCGTACGTCGAGGTGTTCGATGAGGGCCTGCCCGCCCTGCGCGATGCGGTCGGCAGGAACGTCGTGTGCGTCGGGTTTGCCGATGTAGCCGGTGTGGGCGGCCGGACGCTGTTGTGCGTGGCCGCGTTCGACAATCTGCTCAAGGGCTCTGCGGGGCAGGCACTGCAGAACGCTAACCTCATGCTGGGCCTGCCAGAAACGGACGGCATCCCGGCGTGACGGCGCGTGTCCTGAAGATCGGCGGCGCCGCGCTGGCGGACGACGCCTGGCTGTCGACGTTCGCGCGGGGCGTGGTAGAGGCGGGCGTGCCGAGCGTGGTGGTCCACGGTGGCGGGCCGGACATCAATGCCCTGTCCGAACGTCTGGGCATTGCGTTCACGTGGTCGAACGGTCGCCGCGTGACTTCGCCGGAGATGCTCGATGCGGCGGCCATGGTGTTGTCCGGGCGGTTGAACAAGCGCATCGTGGGCGCGCTGCTGGATGCGGGCGCGGACGCGATCGGGATTTCGGGCGAGGATGGCGGCCTGGTGCAGGCGGCGTTCGCGGAGGGCGGGGCGCTCGGCCGCGTGGGCGAAGTCGCTGACGTGCGTGCCGAGCTGCTGCAGTGGCTTCTCGCGCGCGGGATCGTGCCGGTCGTCTCACCGATTTCGCGCGGCCCCGACGGCCGCGGCGTGAACGTGAACGCGGATGAAGTGGCCGGCGGCATCGCCGCAGCATTGGGCGCGCCGGAGCTGCTGTTCATCACGGATGTGGCCGGCGTGCTGGAGGCTGGCGCGGTGCGCAGCGAGCTGACGGAGCACGAGGCGAACGCCCTGATCGCATCGGAAGTCGCGCAGGGCGGCATGGCGATGAAGCTGCGTTCCGCCGTGCAGGCGCTGTCGATGGGAGTGGCGTCGGTCCGCATTGGACGTTTCGACGCGCTGCAGGACCGTGCTGCGGGAACGCGGATTTGCCGACAGGAGGCTCTGGCATGGCCGTGAGCGGGAGCGTGGTGGGCGGGACAGAAACGGCGTCGCTGCTGCCGGTCTACCGGCGGCCCGCGCACCTGTTCGTGGCGGGTCGGGGCTGCCGTCTGTACACGGAAGACGGGACGGCGTACCTGGATCTGACGGCAGGCATCGGCGTGAATGCGCTGGGTTCCGGGGACGCCACGATCGCCGCGGCGCGGGGCGAGGCGATCGACGCGGGCATCGTGCACACATCGAATCTGTTCCGGACCCGTCCCGGTGAAGCGCTGGCGGACGCGCTGGTGGGCGCGTCGTTCGCGGACCGCGTGTTCTTCTGCAATTCGGGGGCGGAAGCGAACGAGGCGGCCATCAAGTTCGCGCGCCGGTGGGCCGGTGCGAAGGGTGGCGCCGCGAAGCACGAAATGGTCGCGTTGCGGGGCGCGTTCCACGGCCGGCTCTTCGGTTCGCTGGCGTTGACCGATCGTCCCGGCTACCGGGCTCCGTTCGAGCCGCTGATGCCGGGGGCGCACTTCGTCGAGCACGACCTGGCCGCCGCGGCGGCCGCGGTCTCCCGTGAAAGGACCGCGGCGATCTTCGTGGAGCCGGTCCAGGGAGAAGGCGGCATCCACCCCATCCCGGCGGACCTGCTGCGCGGGCTCCGCGAACTCGCCGACCGGAGTGACGCGCTGCTCGTCTTCGACGAGATCCAGTGCGGGCTCGGTCGGACGGGGCACCTGTTCGCGTACCAGGCATCGGGCGTGGTGCCCGATATCCTCACGCTGGCCAAGCCGCTGGCCGGCGGGCTGCCGATGGGTGCCGTCCTGACCTCGGAACCGGTGGCGGCGCCGCTGCAGCCCGGCGACCATGCAACGACGTTCGGGGGCGGGCCGCTCGTGGCAGGCGTTGCCCACGCCGTATTCCGCCGCGTGTCGGATCCCGATCTGCTGGCGAACGTGCGTGCCCGCGGTGCGCAGATCCAGGCCACGGCGCGCCGCTGGGTCGAGGAGGGCAGGGCGCGTCAGGCCCGCGGCGTGGGACTGATGTGGGGGATCGAGCTGGCCGGCCCCGCGGCACCCGTGGTCGAGCGTGCACGCGCTGCCGGCGTGCTGGTCCTGACGGCCGGAGAGAAGGTGCTCCGGCTGCTGCCGCCGCTGGTCATCGAGGAAGACGAGCTGGACGAGGGCCTCCGCGTTCTGGGCGAGGCCATCGCGTGAGCGGGGGCGTCCCTGCGGAGCCACCACGCATTCATTGCCGCTGAAGGGGAGGTCGTAGATGTCGTTCACCGTCGTGCTCGCCTACTCGGGCGGTCTGGACACATCGATCATCGTGCCGTGGTTGCGCGAGCGCTACGAGGCGGATGTCATCTGCATCGCGGCCGACGTGGGCCAGGGGCAGGAGCTGGCCGGGCTGGAGGAGCGGGCGCAGCGCCAGGGCGCGAGCGCGCTCGTGGTGGAGGATCTGCGCGAGACGTTCGTCCGCGAGGCGGTCTGGCCGACGCTGCGCGCCGGTGCCATCTACGCGCGCAAGTACCTGCTCGGCACATCGATGGCACGACCGATCATCGCGCGTGCACAGGCCGAGCTGGCTGTGAAGGTCGACGCGGACGCGCTCGCGCACGGCTGCACGGGCAAGGGAAATGACCAGGTCCGTTTCGAGCTGACCTACGCGGCCATCGCGCCCGGGATGCGCGTGATTGCACCGTGGCGCGAGTGGGACATCCACTCGCGTGAGGACGCGATCGCGTACGCCGCCGAGCGTGGCATCGACGTGCCCGTCACGCGGCAGAAGATCTATTCCCGGGATCGCAATCTGTGGCACATGTCGCATGAAGGGGGGCCGCTCGAGGATCCGAACTGGGAGCCGACACCGGACCTGTTCATGATGTCCGTGGCTCCGGAGGATGCGCCGGACCGACCGCAGTACATCGAGATCGGCTTCGAAGCCGGCTGCCCGGTCACGGTGGACGGCGAGGTTCTGTCTGCGGCGGGGCTGCTGCAGAGGCTGAATGACATCGGCGGTGCGCACGCGATCGGCCGCGTCGACGTTGTCGAGGACCGGCTCGTGGGCATGAAGTCACGCGGCGTGTACGAGACGCCCGGCGGGACGCTGCTCTACACGGCGCACCGCGAACTCGAGCAGCTGGTGCTGGACCGGCGGGCGCTCGCGTTGAAAGACCAGCTGTCCGCGCGCTACGCCGACCTGGTGTACGAAGGTCGGTGGTGGGGCGCGGAGCGGGAGGCGCTGGACGCGCTCGTGGATCGGACGCAGCAGGTCGTGACAGGCACGGTCCGGCTCAAGCTCTACAAGGGCAACGCCATCATTGCCGGACGAACGAGCCCGCACTCGCTCTACGACGAGGGGCTGGCTTCGTTCGGCAGAAGCAGCTACGACCACGCCGACGCAGAAGGCTTCATCCGGCTGTTCGCACTGCCCACGCGATCGGAGGGTGAACAGAAACGTCGCGCGGATGCGGAGTCGGCGCCGGCCTCATCCGACCCCGGGCCGCCGGCCGCACGTGCGCAGCACCACGTGGCCGGTCGGATGGGCGCGTGAGCGGACACCGTCCGGACACGCCGCTGGCGCAACCTGGCGACGGCTCGTCCGTCGGGACGAGGCGGCTGTGGGGCGGCCGCTCGGCGGAGGGTCCCGCACCGACGCTCGATGAACTGAACCGCAGCCTGCCGGTCGATGTCCGGCTGTGGCGGGAAGACATCGAAGGCAGCCGAGCCTGGGTGCAGGCCCTGGCCCGGGTCGGCGTGCTCGAAGCGGCCGAGGCCCGGATCCTGGACCGCGGGCTTCTCGCCGTGCGCGCGCGGATCGAAGCGGGCGCGGCCGAGAACGCCACGGACGAGGACATCCACTCGCTGGTCGAGCGGCTGCTGTACGAGGAAGTCGGTGACGTGGCGGGCAAGCTGCACACCGGCCGCTCGCGCAACGACCAGGTAGGCACGGACGCCCGCCTGTGGGCGCTGCGCGCCGCGGACCGGCTGGATGACGAGCTGCGCGCCCTCGAGCACGTGCTTCTCGAGCGCGCTTCCGCCACGATCGACTTGCTCATGCCGTCGTACACGCACCTCCGGCGCGCGCAACCCGTGCGGGTCGCGCACTGGCTGCTTGCCCATTTCTGGGCGATCGATCGCGATCGCCAGCGGCTGGCGGGAGCGGTGGAACGCGTGAGCGTGCTTCCCCTCGGGTCTGCGGCCATCGCGGGCTCAGGTTTTCCCGTGGATCGCACGCTGCTCAAGGAGTTGCTCGGGTTCCGGGCGATTTCCGAGAACTCGCTCGACGCCGTCGGCGATCGCGACTGGATCTGCGAACTCGTGTTCGTGTCCGCCATGCTCGGCACGCACCTGTCGCGCCTGGCCGAGGACCTGATCGTGCTGTCCACGGACGAGTTCGGTTTCGTCGTCCTGCCGGATGCCTTCACGACCGGGTCCAGCCTGATGCCCCAGAAACGGAATCCAGACGGCCTCGAGCTGGCGCGCGGGATGGCCGCCCGTCTGATCGGTCACCTGACCGCGGCGCTGGCCATGATGAAGTCCGTACCGTCGGGGTACAGCAAGGACCTGCAGGAAGACAAGAAGACGCTGTTCGACGCACTGGATACGCTCTTCCTGCTGCTGCCCGCCACGACGGCAACGATCCGGGCGCTCGAGTTCCGCGCGGATGCGCTCGCGGCGGCGCTCGAAGACGAGTCGCTCACGGCCACCGACCTGGCCGACACGCTCGTGCGGCGCGGCGTGCCGTTCCGGGACGCGCACGGGGCCGTCGGCCGATTGCTCCGTGCCGCCGAGGCCGCTGGCGTGCCGCCCAGCGCCTTGCCGGACAGCGCATGGGCCGAGGCCCACCCGGCTTTCCTGGCGCCCGACCGCCCGCGCGCCACGCCTCTGGATTCTGTCGAGAGCCGCACGGTGCAGGGTGGGACCGCCCGGGCCGCCGTGCTCGCCCAGCTCGAACGGGCTCGCGCCGCGCTGGCCTGAAACGCGCCCGGTGCCGCTGCCGACGGCGCGCTCCGCCCGCTTTGCCGCACCGAGCCGCCGGCCATACATTCCCGCGCGCAGACCCCCGGCCCTACAGCGATCGTAGAAAGGTGAGGTATGCACCGCGGAACACGCACGTGAAGGGCGGTCTGTGAACCGGATCGAACAACAGAAACGCAAGGCCGCGGAGCGGGCGGTCGAATTCGTCACGTCGGGCATGAAAGTCGGGCTGGGCACGGGTTCGACCGCGCGCCACGTCGTCGAAGTCATTGCCGAGCGGCTTGCGGCCGGCCGGCTGCAGGACATCGTCGGAGTGCCCACCTCGCGCGCGACGGAGCAGCACGCGCGCGCCTGCGGGATCCCGCTGGCCACGCTCGAAGACGTGGGTTCGCTCGACCTGACCATCGATGGCGCGGACGAAATCGGTCCCGGCCTCGACCTGATCAAGGGCCATGGCGGCGCGCTGCTCTGGGAGAAGATCGTGGCCTGCGCGTCCTCCCGAGTCGTCATCGTCGCGGACCGGTCGAAGCTGGTGAAACGCCTGGGCGGGCGCATGGCGCTGCCCGTCGAGGTCGTGCCCTTCGGCTGGAGTACGCACGTCGCGTTCCTGCGCAAGGCCGGAGCCCGACCCGTGCTGCGGCGCGTCGACGACGAGCCGGTCATGACCGACAGCGGCAACTACCTGATCGATTGTCATTTCGAGGGCGGCATCGGAGATCCCGTCGGTGTCGAGACGGCGTTCAAGGCGCGCGTCGGCATCATCGAGACCGGGCTGTTCATCGGAATGGCGGACACCGCGATCGTGGCCGGTGACCGGGACGTGCGCGTGATCGAACGGGCGATGGCGCAGTGAGCGTCAAACTGGCGCCGTCGATCCTGTCGGCGGACTTCGCGCGACTGGCCGATGCGGTGGCCGAGGCGGAATCGGCCGGCGCCGACTGGATCCACGTCGATGTGATGGATGGACATTTCGTGCCCAACATCACCATCGGTGTGCCGGTCGTGCGCTCGCTCCGTCAGGTCACTCGCCTGCCCCTCGATGTGCATCTCATGATCGCGCAGCCCGATCGTTTCCTCGAGGCGTTCGCCGAGGCGGGCGCCGATGTCCTCACCGTGCATCAGGAAGCCTGCATCCACCTGCACCGCACGGTCGATCGGATCCGCCAGCTGGGCAAGACGGCGGGCGTGGCGATCAATCCGGCCACGCCGGTCGCGGCGCTCGACGAGATCCTGCCGTACATCGACCTGGCACTCGTCATGTCCGTGAATCCCGGATTCGGCGGTCAATCCTTCATTGCGTCCAGCCGGACGAAAGTCGAGCAGGTCGCTTCCCGCCTCGCTGCTCGCGGGTTGATCGGCGTGGACATCGAAGTCGACGGCGGCATCGATCCGGAGACGGCCCCCGGGGTCGCCGGTGCGGGCGCGACCGTGCTCGTCGCCGGTGCCGCCGTGTTCGGCGGCGGGCGCGTGGCGGACAACGTGCAGCGCCTGCGCGCTGCGGCCGCGACGCCGGTCCGCTAGATTTCCGTCGCACGCCGGGGTGGCGGAACGGCAGACGCAGCGGACTTAAAATCTGCGGCCCGAGAGGGCGTGTGGGTTCGACCCCCACCCCCGGCATGGATCCGGCCCGGATCCGCCCGTTCCTCCTGCTCACCGACGCGCTTCGCGCCGGGGCCGGCGGGCAGCCGCATCGTCCATCACGCAACACCGGGCGGCGGCCCGCGGCCAGCGGACCTCGCCCGCCCGACGCGCGTGGCTTTGCGCTCACGAAGACCGTGACTACGTTTCCGCCGATGAGCTTCATCATCCTCGTTTTGGCGATCGCGGGATTCCTTGCCGTGCTGCGGCGATCTGCGGGCGCACTCCTCCGCCTGCTGGGGCGAGGCGTCGAGGCGTTCCTGGCCCGTGAAGAGTCGTCGATCCGCGAACGGCGCGGGGACCTGACCGGACTGCAGGAAGCCGTGGCCCGCACGCGCGGTGCGCGGCGCGCCCGCCTCGACGCGATGCTCCGCTTCGCGTTCTGGGTCGCCCTGCTCGTCGCACCGCTGCTCACGCCGTGGACGGCACTGCTGTACGCTGCCTGCGCGACGCTCTGGCTCGTGCCGCCGCGGCCGGCCTGACCCCGCATGCTGCGCGTCACGTTTCTCGGCACCGCGGCCGCGCGCCCGACGGTCACCCGCAATGTCAGCGCCCTCACCGTCCAGCGCGAGGGCGAGTTGCTGCTCTTCGATTGCGGCGAGGGCACGCAGCGGCAGATGATGCGATACGGCACGGGCTTCACCGTGGCGGACATCTTCTTCACGCACGTGCACGCCGATCACATCCTGGGTCTCACCGGTCTGCTGCGCACCATGGCGCTGCAGGGCTGGACGGAGCCGATACGGCTGTGGACGCCTGTCGGCTGTCGCGCCATTGTCCACGACGCCGTCAACCTGGGCGTGGAACGCGTCGGTTTCGATGTCGGCATCCGCGAACTGGAATCGGGACAGGCGGTGGCGCGTGACGGCTACGACATCGTGCCGTACCGGAACCGTCACGGCACACGGTCGCTCGGCTACGCGATCGTCGAGCACGAACGCCTGGGCCGGTTCCACCCGGAGAAAGCGATCGCGCTGGGTGTTCCGGAGGGACCCTTGTTCGGAAGACTGCACCGTGGCGAGCCCGTCGACATCGGCGGCCGCGTGATCCGGCCCGAAGACGTGGTGGGTAGTGCGCGGCCGGGACGGCGCGTGGTGATTTCGGGGGACACCCGCCCGTGCCGGGCCACGGTGCTCATGGCGAGGGACGCGGATCTGCTCATCCACGATGCGACGTTCGGTGAGGACGAGGCCGAGCGTGCCCGTTCGACATATCATTCCACCGCGCAGGAAGCTGCCGACGTGGCCCGCGCCGCCGGCGTGCGCCGGCTCATCCTGACACACATCTCCGCCCGGTATGCGGACGACGCGCGTGAACTCGAGCGGGAGGCGCGGGGCCGGTTCCCCGGCGTGGTCGTCGCGCACGACGGCATGGAAGTCGAAGTTCCCTATCGAGACGGTGAAGCCTGAGCCCGTATGCAGAGGACCATGACCGAGATCAGGCTCACCGTCCCCGGGGACAAGTCGGTCACGCACCGGGCGCTCTTCCTGGCGGCGCTGTCAGCGGGGGCCTGCCGCATTCGCGGCGCGCTGGATGCCGGCGACACGCGCGCCACAGCGGCGGTGCTCAGCCTGTGCGGCGTGCCGATTCCGCCCATAGCGAGAACCATGACCGTCCACGGGGCCGGCCTGGGCGGACTCCGGCCGCCGGCCGCGACCCTCGATTGTGCGAACAGCGGCACGACGGCGCGGCTGCTTCTCGGGTTGCTCGCCGGCTCCCACGGCTGGGCCGTCGTTACCGGAGACGCATCACTCCGCCGCCGGCCCATGCGCCGGGTTACCGCACCGCTCGCCGAGGCCGGCGCAACGTTCCGCGAGCTGGGGCCCGCCGATCGCCTGCCGATCGCCGTGACCGGCGGCGGCCTCCATATGATCGCGCACGACAGTCCCGTCGCCAGCGCGCAGATCAAGAGCGCGCTGCTGTTCGCGGGGCTCACGGGCGGGGTCCGTGTGCGGGTCAGTGAACCGGCACCGTCACGCGACCACTCCGAACGCATGCTCGAGGCTCTGGGTGCGCCCATCCAGACCGAGCACGTCAATGGAAAGCGTCAGGTCGTGCTGGAAGCCATGGAGTCGCTGCCCGCGTTCGACTGCGATGTGCCCGGCGACTTCTCCTCGGCCGCGTTCCTGATTGCCGCCAGCCTGCTGTCGCGGCAGGCACGCGTGGTGGTGCGCGGCGTCGGCATCAATCCCACGCGCACCGGGCTGCTCGATGTGCTCCACCGCATGGGTGCGGGGGTCCGGTGCGTGCGCGGCCCGGTCTCGGCCGGCGAAGCGCGTGGCGATCTGATCGCAGAGCCCGTGTACCTGCGTGGTGTCGAGATCGGAGCGGCGGAGATCCCGCGCATGATCGACGAGATTCCCGTTCTGGCCGTGCTCGCGGCCCGCGCCGATGGCGAGACGCGGATCACGGGTGCCGCCGAGCTGCGCGTCAAGGAATCAGATCGCATCGCCGTTCTGGCGGCCAACCTGCGCGCGGTCGGAGTTCAAGCCGAGGAGCTGGACGATGGGCTCGTCATCGCAGGAACGGATGCGCCGCTCACGGGCCGCGTCCGGACCCACGACGATCACCGCATCGCGATGGCCTTCGGTGTCCTGGCGGCGCAACCGGGCAACACGATCGAGATCGATGAACCCTCGGCCGCAGCGGTCAGCTACCCGGCGTTCTGGAAGACGTTGCACCGGGTGACGTCGCCCCGCTCGCGATGATCGTCACGATCGACGGACCGGCCGGTTCCGGAAAGAGCTCGACGGCGCGTGCGGTGGCGGAGCGCCTGGGATACCGCCACCTGGAATCCGGCGCGTTCTACCGCGCGCTGACGGTTGCCGCGTTGCGGTCCGGAATCGAGCCCGCGCACTGGGACACGCTCGACGACCAGGCCCTCGCCGCGCTGCGCGTCCGCGTGACGCCCGCCGAACGCGGCTTCCGCATCTTCGCCGGCGATGAGGAGGTCACCGACGCCCTGCGCGAGCCCGCGGTGAACACGGAAGTCTCCCGCATGGCCCGCGTCCCGGCCGTCCGGGCGTGGCTGCTGGACAGCCTGCGCGACGCCGCGAAGGGTGTGAACCTCGTCGCCGAAGGCCGGGACATGGGCACCGTCGTGTTCCCGGATGCCGAGGTGAAATGCTATCTGACGGCCAGTCTCACGACGCGGGCGCGCCGGCGGCTGGCCGAGGCCGGCCAGGCCGATCCGTCCGCCGACGAGCTGGCCGCCGAGGAAGCCCGGCTGGCCGCACGCGATCGCGTGGATTCGCAGCGGGCCGTCGCCCCGCTCCGTCCCGCCGCCGACGCGATCCACATCGACACGACGACGCTGGATTTCGACGAGCAGGTGGCCCGGATCGCGGCCCTCGTCCGGGCCGCGGCAGCCCGGGCATCCGGCCCGGCGCGGCCGCTTGACGATCCACAGCCACCGCCGTAGCTTCAACGGTTGCAGAACGTCGAAACAGCCGGCCGCAGCCCGGCTTCCACCTCAACCCGTCCGCGCGCCAGGTCCGGGCCGGTACGGAACGGAGTTCAGAACATGACGGATAGCCCGACCGGCAACGAGACCCCCGGCGACGTGCCGGCGACGGAAGACGCCCCGCAGGCCGCCCCGGCCGCGACCGCCGCACCGCCTCGACCGGCGCCACCACCCTCGAAATACCTGGACGACGACGAGTATTCGCCCGAGGAGTACGAGGCGATGCTCGACATGTACGACCAGACGCTGAAGAGCATCGAGGAAGGCGAGATCGTCAAGGCGCGTGTGCTGCGCGTCACGGACAACAGCGTGATCCTCGACGTCGGGTTCAAGAGCGAGGGCGCCGTCTCGCGCGACGAATTCAAGAACGCCGACGAGATCCAGCCGGGCGACCAGGTCGAGGTGTTCCTCGAGAAGCTCGAGGATCAGGAAGGCGTCGTCGTCCTGTCCAAGAAGAAGGCCGACTTCCTGCGCGTCTGGGAGAAGATCAAGAGCGCGTACGAAGAAAACGAGCAGGTGCCCGGGACGCTGGTGCGCAAGATCAAGGGCGGCGTTACCGTCGACCTCATGGGCGTGGACGCGTTCCTGCCCGGGTCGCAGATCGCGCTGCGGCGTGTGCCCAACATCGAGGATCTGATCGGCGAGACCTTCGATTTCAAGATCATCAAGCTGAACAAGCGGCGCCGCAACATCGTGGTCAGCCGGCGCGTGATCCTGGAGGAAGAGCGCGAGACGAAGCGGGAGCAGCTGGTCAAGGAGCTGCTGGTCGGCCAGGTCCGTATGGGTGTCGTCAAGAACGTCACGGATTTCGGCGCGTTCATCGATCTGGGCGGGCTGGACGGCCTGCTGCACATCACGGACATGAGCTGGGGCCGCGTCGGGCATCCGTCCGAAATCGTGCGCATCGGCGACGAGATGGACGTGAAGGTGCTCGACATCGACTGGAACCGCGAGCGCATCTCGCTGGGCCTCAAGCAGCTGCTGCCGTACCCGTGGAAGGACATCGAGCGGAAGTACCCGGTCGGCGCGCGTGTGCGCGGCCGCGTCGTATCGATCACCAACTACGGATGCTTCGTCGAGCTTGAGAAAGGCGTCGAGGGTCTCGTTCACATCAGCGAGATGTCGTGGACGCGCAACGTCAAGCACCCGTCCAAGCTCGTGTCCATCGGTGACGAGATCGAGGCCGTCGTGCTCAAGGTTGACCGCGACGATGAGAAGATCTCGCTGGGCATGAAGCAGATCGAAGAGGATCCGTGGCTGGCGCTGCCGGAAAAGTATCCGGATGGCACCCGCGTCCAGGGCAAGGTCCGCAACCTGACGTCGTTCGGCGCTTTCGTCGAAATCGAGCCGGGCATCGACGGGCTGATCCACATCAGCGACATGAGCTGGACGCGGCGCATTCAGCACCCGTCCGAGGTCGTCACGAAGGGTGCGGACGTCGAGGTGCTCGTCCTGAGTGTGGATCCCGAGAACAAGCGGATCTCGCTCGGCTTGAAGCAGACGCAGGATGATCCGTGGCCGGCGATCGGCGCGCGCTTCGGCGCGGGCGTCGAACAGGATGGGAAGGTCGTCCGCGTCCTCGATGACGGCGTCGTCGTCGATCTGGGCGACGACATCGAAGGCTTCATTCCGCGCAGTCAGGTACCGGTTCCGGGCAACAAGGACCTCACGACGGTGATCGGCGAGGGACAGACCGTGGGGACCCGTGTGCTGGAGTGCGACACGTCGAACCACCGGATCGTTCTGACGGTGACGGAGATGCCCGAGCCGCCGGTGCGTGTCGCGGAACCGGTGGCTGAGGAGCCGCCGGCCGCGGACGAGGTCGCCGAGGCGCCCGCGGCCGCCGCCGAGTCGGAGCCCGAGGCGGAGGGCGAGGACAGCGACGGGCCCGCCGCGATGCCGGCGGGCGTGGAGGCGTCGGGAGAGGCCGCGGCCACGGAAGAGCCGGCGGCCGACTCGGAGGCCCAGCCCACGTCCTGAGCGCCCCGGCTGGCGCGGGCGTTGCATCGATGGGGCCCGGCGACGGGCCCCATCGTGTTTGTCGGCTCGTCGCAGCCCCGCGGAGGCGGCGGTATGATCTCGTTCGAAGGATGGAACAAGTTGTCATTGAATCAGTTGCGCGTTTCGAGCGTCCTGGCGGTAATCCTCCTGTCGGTGTCCTGCCGGCCCGGTGAGACGCCGCCGCGAGGGCCCCAGCCCGCGCCGGCGGAGCGGGAGCCGGCGCCGACGCCGGTCCGCCCGCCGACCGAGCGGCCGCTGCGGTTGGGCGTGATCCTGCCGCGCAGCGGGTCGCCCGACCTGGCGCAGTACGGTGACCTGGTGCGGCAGGGGATCGAGCTGGCCGTGGCCGAGTACACGCGCAACGGTGGGCCCACGGTCGAACTCATCGTGCTGGATGATGCGGGCGACACGCGTCGCGCCGCACAGCAGGTTGCCCAGCTCGACTCCGCCGGCGCCGTTGCCATTCTGGGTCCGCTGATGAGCCAGGCGATGGACGCGGCCGTCGCCAACCGTCGGGACCGCCAGCTCGTCATCCTGAGTCCGACGGCGTCCGTCCCGCCGGCCTCTGCCGACCACGCATATTCTCTGAACGCGGACGACACCCGCGGCGCGGAGATGCTCGCCCGTCACGCGATCGGCCGCGGGCTGACCCGCCTGGCCGTGCTGCATCCGACGACGCCGGACGCCGCGATTCTCTCACGGGCGTTCGCCAACGAAGCGAGGCGGACGGATGGCGTCGTCGTCCTGGATCTGCCGTTCGATCCGGGGACCACGACGTTTGCCGGGCCCATGAACCGGCTGCTGTCGTCGCGGACGCAGGCGGTCTATGTCCCCGCCACGGAACGCGACATCCGCCAGCTCGCACCCCAGTTCGCGTACTACGGGCTCACCGGGATCCAGATCCTGGGCAGCGACGCGTGGGCGAGCGACCAGGTCCTGCGCATGGTCCAGCCCAACCTGATCGAGGGCGTGGTCGTCGCGATCCCGCTCCAGCGGGACGACCCGAACACCGCCTGGTCGGAATTCGTCGCGCTCTACGAGCGGACCCACCGGCGCACCCTGGACAATCCGTATCCGGCGCTCGGGTACGACGCCGCCAGCGTGGTGCTGTCCGCGCTCGCGGCCGGTCACACGCGGCGCCGGGATCTGGCGGACGCCGTGGACGGCACCAGCCGTTTCCGCGGGGCGACCGGGATCCTCAGCTTCCGCGATGGGCGCGTGTCCCGCGAGCCGTTCCTGGTCCGTATCCAGTCCGGTCGGCTCGCGCCCGTGAGTGGCCCCGGCGGCGCATGAGCGAAGCAGACAAGCTGCAGCACCTCGAAGAGCTGTCGCGCAGGGCGGCGCTGGGCGGTGGAGCCGAGCGCCTGCGCGCGCAGCATGCGCGCGGCAAGCTCTCCGCACGGGAGCGGCTGGATCTGCTGCTCGACGACGGCAGCTTCACCGAGCTCGATCGGTTCGTCACCAACCGCAGCGCGGACCAGAACGGCGACGAAACCATCTTCGGCGATGGCGTCGTGACGGGCTGGGGCACCGTTGCCGGCCGTCTCGTCTACGTTTTCAGCCAGGACTTCACCGTGTTCGGCGGATCGCTCTCCGAGGCGCACGCCGGCAAGATCGTGAAGATCATGGATCTGGCCATGAAGAACGGCGCGCCGGTCGTCGGGCTCAACGACTCGGGCGGAGCCCGCATCCAGGAGGGCGTGGTCAGTCTGGGCGGGTATGCCGACATCTTCCTGCGCAATACCCTCGCTTCCGGCGTGGTCCCGCAGATCAGCGCGATCCTCGGTCCGTGCGCGGGCGGCGCCGTCTACTCGCCCGCGATCACCGACTTCGTGTTCATGGTGCGCGGGACCAGCTACATGTTCGTGACCGGGCCGAATGTGGTGAAGACCGTCACACACGAAGAGATCGACATGGAGGGCCTGGGGGGCGCCGACGTCCACGCCGGTACCTCGGGCGTCGCGCACTTCGCGTGCGATTCGGAACTGGAATGTCTGTCCGAGATCCGGCGCGTGCTGTCGTACCTGCCCCAGAACAACCGCGAGGACCCGCCCCGGCGTGAAACGACGGACCCGGCGGACCGGGCCGACGAAGCGCTGCTGTCCGTCGTGCCCGATGAACCGACGCGCCCGTACGACATGCACGACGTCATCGCCCGCGTGGCCGACGACGGGCAGTTCTGCGAGACCCACAGGGACTTCGCCGGCAACATCATCACGGGCTTCGCCCACATGGGCGGCCACGCCGTCGGCATCGTGGCCAACCAGCCGGCCGTGCTGGCGGGTGTGCTCGACATCAACAGCGCGGTCAAGGGCGCCCGGTTCGTGCGGTTCTGTGACGCCTTCAACATCC
>JBFFZF010000015.1:0-41862 GCA_041568755.1 Longimicrobiales bacterium
CGCTGGGCAGCGGCGCTGCGCACGCTCTTCGAGGACGGCGAGGCGCGGGCCGGCCTGCTCGCGCGCGCGACGCAACGGCTCGAGAACATGCGCTGGGAGAACTGTGCCGAACGCGTTCTGGACATCTGCCGGGCCGCCGCCCCCGATCGTGCGCCGCCGCACCACGCGACACGTACTCCTGCGGGATCGCGCGGCGCGACGCCGGGCTGATGCGCGTCGCGATCGTGCACGACTGGCTGACCGGCATGCGCGGCGGCGAGCGCGTGCTCGAGGCCATGCTGACGCTTTACCCGGCGGCCGAAATCTTCACGCTGGTTCACGTGCCCGGCGCGGCATCGCCGGCCATCGAGCAGCGACCGATTCACACGTCCTTCATCGATCGCATCACCCGCACCCGTTTCCGGCCCCTGCTGCCGCTGTTCCCGCTCGCGCTGCGTGGACTGCGTCCGGAAGGATTCGACGTCGTGCTGTCGAGCAGCCACTGCGTGGCGAAGAGCGTGCGCGTACCGCCCGGCGTGCCGCACCTGTGCTACTGTCACACACCGATGCGCTACGTGTGGGACCAGTACGATGCGTACTTCGGCCCGGGCCGCGCTCCGCTCATGACCCGGCTCGCCATGCGTGCGCTGGCGCCGCTGCTTCGCTCCTGGGACGCGAAGACGGCCGACCGGCCCACGCGGTTCGTGGCCAACTCGCAGCACGTCCGCGCGCGCATCCGGCGCCACTACAACCGGGAGGCGGCCGTCCTGTATCCGCCGGTCGATGTCCAGCGCTTCCGGCCCGCGGCCGCGCGGGACGATTTCTACCTGATCGTGAGTGCGCTCGTCCCGTACAAGCGCATCGACCTGGCCGTCGCCGCCTTCAACGGGCTGGGCCGGCCGCTCCTCATCGTGGGCGAAGGTCCGGAGCGCACATCCCTCGAACGCGCGGCGGGCCCGCACGTCGCGTTCGCAGGCCACGTGCCCGATGGTCAGGTCGAGGCGTACATGGCGAAGTGTCGTGCCTTCGTGATGCCGGGTGAAGAGGATTTCGGCATCGCGGTCGTCGAGGCGCAGGCCGCGGGCGCGCCCGTCATCGCCTATGCGCGCGGCGGCGCGCTCGAGACCGTGCGCGGCGATGCCACGGGCGCGTCGATCGGCGCGGACGCCACAGGCGTGTTCTTCACCGAACCCTCTCCGGATTCCCTGGCGCGGGCGGTGCGCGCTCTCGACGGTGCGGCCCTGGACACGGCAGCGATCGTGGACAACGCCCAACGCTTCGCGCCCGACCGCTTTCTGGCCGGTCTGCGCGCCGAGATCGACGAGGTCCTGGCGTGACCGGCACACCGCTTCGTGTCGTGCACACGAGCGCGTTCGTCGATCCGGCCAACCGGCGGATCGAGGCCCTGCTCGAAGCGTGGCCGACGCTGCTCGACGTCGCAACGGCCGCAGCGCTGCCGGGCATTGTCGAAGTGACCGTCGTGCAGGCGGCTGCGGCGGCCGCCGACTTCACGACCGGAGGCGTACGTGTCGTGGCCGTCGAGGCGCGCAGCGCCGGCCGCCTGCGGCGCCGCATGGGTCACTGGGCCGCGCCGCTTCTGCCCGCCCTCGAGGCGAGTGTCGCGGCGCTGCGTGCCGATATCGTGCATGTGCACTCGCTGTCGTTTCCTCGCCAACTCGCACGTCTCGCGGATCGACTGCCGGATACGCCGCTGCTCGTGCAGGACCATGCCGATCGACCGGCGCCGCCGGGGCTGCGCGGCCAGCAGAGGCGCGCACTCGCACGCGCCGCAGCGATCGCGTTCACTGCCGCTGAACAGGCCGAGCCATTCCGCGCCGCCGGAGTGCTGGCGGACACGCCGATCGTCGAGATCCCGGAATCCTCTTCCCGGTTCACGCCCGGGGACCGCACCGCCGCCCGCAGGACCACGGGCCTGTACGGCGAGCCCTGTCTGCTCTGGCTCGGCCACCTGGATCCCAACAAGGACCCGCTGTGCGTGCTGCAGGCGGTCCGCCTTGCCGCGGCCGCGCTGCCCGATGCGCACCTGTGGATGGTGTGGCGCCATGCGCCGCTCCTGTCCGCCGTGCGGAGCGCAGTCGATCGAGATCCCGTTCTCCGTCAGCGGGTTCACCTGCTGGGCGGCCGCCCGCACGCCGACATCGAGATGCTGCTGCGCAGTGCGGATTTCCTGCTGCAGGCCAGCCACACGGAGGGAAGCGGATACGCCGTCATAGAGGCGCTGGCCTGCGGCGTGACACCGATCGTGACGGCAATCCCCTCGTTCACGAAGCTCACGGCAGACGGCCGCTGCGGAGGATTGAGCCCCGTGGGCGACGCCGGCGCGATGGCAACCTCGCTCGTTCGATGGGCAGCGATCGAGCCGGGCACACGTCGCGACCTGGCGACGCAGCATTTCGAGCACGCACTGTCGTTCGAGGCCATTGGTGCGCGGCTGCGCCATGTGTACGGGCGGCTCGCGGCGAACGTGCAACCGTCGCGTCGCGCCGCAACAGCTGGCGGGGCTTCATGAGGGTCGCCCTCATCGTTCCGGGCGGTGTCGACCGCAGCGGCACGCGGCGCGTGATGCCTTTCCTGGTGGCGCTCGTGGAGCGACTGGCACGCCGACATGACGTGCAGGTCATCGCGCTGTTCCAGGAGTCCGAGCCATCCACGTATCCGTTGCGCGGCGCCACCGTACACAACATCGGCCGGGGCCGCACGCCCTGGCGCGCCCTGCACCGCCTGTACGCGCTGCACCGTGCCCGGCCCTTCGACGTGCTCCACGCCGTGTGGGCCTCGCCGTCCGGCACGCTGGGTGCCATCGCCCGCCGGCTGCTGCGCCGACCGCTGGTGGTGCACCTGCTCGGCGGCGAACTGGTTGCGCTGCCCGACATCGACTACGGCGAGATGCGGACACTGCAGGGCAGGTTGCGCGTGCGCGTGGCGCTCAACGGGGCGACGCGCATCACAGCGCAGAGCGAGCCGATCTGCGTACTCGCCCGAAGCGCAGGGTACGCCGCCGAACGCCTGCCGCTGGGCATCGACCTGGACGCCTGGCCGCCGCGTCCACCGATCGCGCGCGCCAGGGACCGCGCCGCGCGACTCGTCCACGTCGCCAGCATCAACGCGGTGAAGGATCCGTTCACCCTCGTGCGTGCCGCCGCCCTGCTCGTGGATGCCGGGGTCGACTTCACACTGGACGTGGTGGGCGAGGACACCCTGGGCGGCCGCGTGCAGGCTCTGACGGACGAAGCCGGGCTCGCCCCACGTGTCCGCTTCCACGGCTTCCTGGAGCAGCAGGCCCTCCGTCCGCTCATGGAACGCGCCGACCTGCTCGTGATGTCATCCCGCCACGAAGCCGGCCCCGCCGTCCTGCTCGAAGCGGGTATCGTGGGTGTCCCGACCGTGGGTACGGCCGTCGGACACATCCGGGAGTGGTCGCCCGACGCGGCGCTGGCCGTGCCCGTTCTCGACGCCGCCGCACTGGCCAACGGCGTGCGGGCGCTGCTCGACGACGAAACGCGCCGACTGCGCATGGCCCGGCTTGCGTTTGCACGGGCGACGACGGAACATGCCGACTGGACGGCAACCCGCATCGAAAACGTCTACCACGAGCTGTGCCGCGCATGAACCCCGACGCACGCACGCCCCGCGACCCCCTCCGGCGCGACGCCGTGCTCGAGCACACACTGACCCTCCCGGTGCTCGGCATACCGGTGACGTTCGCTGCGACGGCGGCGGAAGTCATCGAAATCGCCGAGGAGGCGTATGGCAACTGGCGGGCGCTGCTGGACCGTCCCGACCTGTGCTCGGACGAGCGCGTCTCGATCCGTATCTTCGTCGAGGACGTCGCGACCGTCACGGCTGAGCCGGGCCCGATCGTGTACCGCCTGGCCGATCCGGATCGCGTCGTGCTGCGCATGGCCGGCGGCGTGGGCATCACGGACGTCGCCCGTCGCGACGGCGTGGCGTGGGTCGATCCAGCGCGGCTGCACGACCGTGCGACGTTCCGCTACGGTGTCCTCGAGGCCATGACGCAGTCCGTGCTTACTTTTCTGGACCGTCAGCCATTCCATGCTGCGGCAGTCGAGCGGGACGGACGGGCGGTATTGCTCGCCGGACCCAGCGGCAGCGGAAAGAGCACCGTGGCGTACGCCGCGGCACAGCGCGGCTACCGGGTTCTGGCGGAGGATCTGGTCTTCCTGCAGATGGGACCGCCGTTCCGCGTCTGGGGCCTGCCCGGGCACCTGCACCTGCCGTTCTCGGCGCGCGAACACTTCGTCGAGCTCGATGGCGCACTGCCCGAACTGATGGCGAACGGCAAGCGCAAGATCGCCATCGATCTGCGCGACAGCGACGCCATGCCTGCCGTCCCGGTCGTGGATCGCGCGGCGATCTGCGTGCTTGGCCGCTCGACATCCCGGCCGGTCCTCACACCGATGGACGGCGATGCCCTGACGGCCACGCTCACGGCGCGACTCGAGCCCGGCTTCGATCTGTTCGCCGACACGGTGGGCGGGGCCATCCGGCAGCTGGCCCGTTTCGGCGGCTGGCGGCTCGACCTGAGTGACGACCCGCAGGAGGCCGTCACGCTTCTGGAGCGCGTTCTGCCCAGCTAGAAACCGACGCGCAGCCCCAGGTGGGCCCAGTTGCGATCCAGCATGCGCCCGCCGCGCGTCACGTCGCGTGCCCCGGCGCGCAGGCTGACGCGGACACCGCGCCACGGCTCGACGGCCGCGCTGATCTCGACTTCGCGCCACTCCTGAACGTCCGCGCCCTGCAGGAACGCGAACGGCTCCTGCATGCGGTCCTCGAGGAAACCGCCGCCAACGTTGGCGATGGTGTTGCCCTCCTGATCCACCGGATTCAGGCCTTTGCGGCCCCGCGTGACTGCCAGGGTGAGCGTCGTCCTGCGGGGCAGCCAGGAGCGCAGCCAGAACTGTGCGGCATCCGCGTTGGGTCCCAGCGGATGGCCCAGCGGAAAGCCGCGCTGCTGGAGTGCGTTGAGTGCCTGGAAATGGGCGTACGCGAACGGCTCGAGGCGCACGTACCGCACGCCCCCGTCGAGGCCGCCGGTCAGCGCGCCGGTCGCACCCGCATCGAAGGCTCGCGTCGCGTTGCGACCGCTCGTCGGAATGAAGAGGTCCGATTGGTCGTCGGCATCATCGACGAACACGGCGCCGTGCAGTTCGAGGCCTGACACCGGCTGCCAGGTAACGTCGAAACCGAAGACCGCGTTGTCACGGTCGTGGTTGTCGAGCTCCGCGAAGAACAGCGGGACGACGGGATTCAGATAGGCCAGATCGAGCCCGCGGGCGCTCCACGCGATCATCTCCGACAGTCCCACGCGGAAGCCGGCCGGCAGCTGCACCTCGAGCCGGTGCAGCGCGATCCAGCGCGCGGGCGCGATGCGCGTCTGCACGGTGTCCGTCCCGTTCAGCAGCAGCGTGCCGTCTTCGGCGTCGGAGGCCGGCGCGCCGACAAGCGACAGGTAGCGGAAGTGACGCGTGTCGATGTCCACCCGGAACCAGTCGAATACCGGGCCACTCCGGCTCAACCACACGGACTCACCGGAGCCTGCTCCCACGCGCAGGGCGCCGTGACCCAGGTGCGCGCGCAGCGCGCGGTACCGGGCGGACACGGACGCCTCGATCGCATTGGCGTTGTTCTTCTCCTGGCGGATGAACTCGAATGTCTTGCCATAGACAGGATCCAGGGACAGCACCTCGCGATCTCCGCGCGCCTCGATGTTGCCGGCCTCGAGATGCAGGCCGACGTGGCCGTAGAAATCGGCGTACGCCCGGACACCGCGTGCCAGCAGCCACGCGGCATGTGCCTCCGGCCCCTCGTCGAGGACGGCGGTCTCGACGGACTGCATGAGGTCGAAGGCGAAAGCGACATCGTCATCGACTGCAGCGAAGACGCGTGGTTCCCCGTACGACCGCAGGATGCGCTGCACGCGTTCCCGGAGGCTGCCGGGACCACGCACCAGATTGTCTGTGGCGCTTTCTTCGAGCCCGCGAACCGAGAACTCCTTCAGATACGTCGTGACCAGTCGGCGGTCGGCCCTTGCCAGATCATCGCGCGCCGCCACTTCGGTCAGGTGGTTCTCGATCTCCGCCCGCGACAACGGGAGCATGCTCCACGCGAAACCATCGGCGCGGCCCAGTACGCGCTGCCTGTGAAGCCAGTCGTAGACGGGGTGCTGCGCGGGCACGAGCGACGTCTGCGCAGCGGCGGGTGCGGCCCACGACACGCACAGCACGACACCCGCCAGGAGGCTGGCCGATGCGCGGGCAGCGGTGCGCGTCGTCGCTGACGCGGGCCCGGGGCTGGCCGGTGCCGGCCGGACGGCCAGCCCGGGCAGAAGCACGGAGAGCATGCCGGTCACGAGGGCCAGGTGGAGCGCGATGAAATCGCTGGCGCCCAGCCTGACGTCGAGGAGGAGCGCGAGCGAGAAGAACACCAGCATCAACAGCTCGCTGCGTGCCGGGCGAGGCCTTCCTGCCTGCGGCCGCGCCGAACTGCCGAACTTGGGTGTGCGGACGAAGGTGCCGCCCGGACGCCGGAACCCGGACACGGTGGCGCGCGCGAGCGGCAACGTCAGGCCGAGGACCGTGGCCAGCATCGGCGGGAAGGTGACCACGGCTTCGACGACACCCTGCCACCGGCTCGACGCCTGGCGGCACGTCACGAGCAGGACCGAAAGGAACCACACCACGACGGGGAGCAGCGCGAACGACGTATCCAGCGCCGCCACGGCAGGCGCGCGAGTCCCGTACAGCAACCACACCATGGGAACGCTGAGCAGCACGGTCAGCAGCACGGGGAGCGCGGCCGTCACCGTCAGCAGATCCAGCCATGCGTGTGCCCGCACGTGCGCGGCCAGCGGCGTCTTCACGAGCCCGCGACCCAGCTTGCGGATGACCTGTGCCGTGCCCCGCACCCAGCGGACCTGCTGGCGGCGGAAATCACTCAGTCGGACGGGCAGTTCCGCGTGCGCCACGACATCTTCCGCGTAGCGTCCCTGCCAGCCCGCGAGCTGCGCCCGGTAGCAGAGGTCCAGATCCTCGGCCAGCGTGTCGGCCGACCACCCGCCCGCGCTGTCGATGCAGGCGCGCCGCCAGACGCCGGCCGACCCGTTGAAGCGCAGGAAGAGTCCGGCCTCCGCGCGCGCGGACTGGCCGATCAGGAAGGGCACATCGATGAGCACGGCCTCGATGCGCGTGAGCAGCGAAGCCTGCCGGTTGGCGTGGCCCCAGCGGGCCTGCACGAACCCGACGTCCGGATCGTCGAACCGGGCGATCGTGCGCAGCAGGAAGTCGGGTTCCGGCCGGAAGTCCGCATCGAAAACCGCGATGTACTCACCGCGTGCCTTGCGCAGACCATCCGCCAGGGCGCCGGCCTTGAACCCGGCGCGTCCGCGCCGGCGGATCTGTCGCACTTCGATCCCGTGCGCACGCCAGTGTCTGGCGCGCTCGCGGACGATGGCACGCGTCGCGTCGGTCGAATCGTCGAGGATGTGGATCTCGAGCCGGTCATGCGGCCAGTCCAGCGCAGCCAGCGCGTCGATGGCCGCAGCCGCGACGAACGGCTCGTTGTAGATGGGCAGCTGGACCGTGACTCGGGGGAGCACCGGACTCGCGCGGTCGAGGACACGCGCCGGTCGTCGTGCGCGAGCGCGCCGTGTGCGGGCGAGGATCAGCAGAAGATGGAGCTGACCGACCGCGTACAGCGTCACCACGACCAGGCCGGTCGTGTAGAAGAACGGGATCAGCCAGCGCACGTCGGATTCACTTCCCGCATCCGGCTCCGGTGGACACCGGCGGCCGAAGCTAGGCCCGCGCCTCCGCCGAAGCAACCACGGCACGCACCACGCGCACTGCGATCAGAGCGGGGCCGGCCTCCCCATCCACAGGCCCGTGCGGTCCGAAGCGCGGTACTGGATCGCCTCGGCCACACAACCCGGCGCGATCGCGTCCGAGCCGTCGAGATCGGCAATCGTCCGCGCCAGCCGCAGCACGCGATGATACGCCCGCGCAGACAGGGCGAGCTTGCGCATGGCGGCGCGCAGCAGGGCTTCGCCGCGCGCGTCCAGGTGGCAGTGCGCGCGCATCTGACGGGGGCCCATTTGCGCGTTGGCGAACACACCCGCCTGTCCGCCGAATCGCGCCAGCTGCCGGTCCCGGGCCGCCATGACCCGGTCCCGCACACGGGCGCTGGGCTCACCCGCGGCACCCGTCAGATCCCCTTCCGCGACGGGGCGCACGTGGACGTGGATGTCGATCCGGTCGAGCACGGGCCCGGACACGCGTGCACGGTAACGCTGCACCTGGCCATCATGGCAGATGCAGCGCCCCTCCCCGGCACCGAAGAATCCGCATGGACAGGGATTCATGGCGCCGATGAGCATGAAGCGGGCCGGGAAGATGACGGACTGGCGTGCTCGACCCACGTGGATACAGCCATCCTCCATCGGCTGGCGGAGCGACTCGAGAACGTTGCGACGGAACTCCGGCAGTTCATCCAGGAACAGCACACCGTGATGCGCCAGCGTCGCCTCGCCGGCGCGCGGGATGGTGCCACCACCGACGAGCCCGGCGTCCGACACCGTGTGGTGCGGCGCGCGAAACGGTCGGGCCCGGACGAGTCCCTGGCCCGCCGGAAGCCGGCCGGCTACCGAACAGATGCGCGTGACTTCGATGGCTTCGTCGCGCGAAAGCGGAGGCAGAATGCCGGGCAGGCGGCGGGCCAGCATCGACTTGCCGGAGCCTGGCGGCCCGATGAGCAGCGCGTTGTGGTGACCGGCCGCCGCGACTTCGAGCGCGCGTCGCACGGTCCCCTGCCCCCGCACATCCGCCCAGTCGAGTGGACCCGTGTCGACCGGGACGCTGCCGTCGTCGCCGGACGGCACGCGGGGCAGAAGAGATTGTCCGCACAGATGGCGGACCAGCGCGCCGAGCCCGGCGACGGCACGGACGTCGAGTTCTCCCACGACGGCAGCTTCGCGCGCGTTCGCGCGTGGCACGAACAGCGTGCGCACGCCGGCGTCCCGGCAGCGGACTGCGATCGACAGCACGCCGCGTACGGCGCGCACATCGCCGTCGAGGCCCAGTTCGCCGATCAGGCACGTGCCGTCCAGCGCCGTCAGCGGCACCTGCCCGCTGGCGGCGAGCAGCGCGACGGCGAGCGGCAGGTCGAACGCGCTGCCGTCCTTGCGCACGTCTGCCGGGGCCAGATTGACGGTGATGCGGCGAGGCGGGATGGTGAACCCCGCGTTGTGGAGCGCCGCGGTCACGCGTTCCCTGCCCTCTCGTACTGCGCTCTCCGCGAGGCCGACGACCGCCATGGAAGGCAGGCCCTGAGCGAGATCGACTTCGACCCGCACCAGATAGGCGTCCACACCCAGCACGGCACCGCTCACGACGCATGCCAGCATGCCAACCTCGTCTCGGAAGGGATCCATCCGTGACCAGGTTGCTGCGTTCGCCGGGGCACTACCATGGCGGGATCGCCTCCTGGCAGCGACCCGCGGCGTCAGCGAATTCCGCTCATGATCCGTTCTCGGACGACGAGGGCTCGCGTGAGGCGGCCAGCCAGAAGCGGACGGTCGTGCCGACGCCGACCTCGCTCTCCGCCTCGACGGTGCCGTCCCAGCTCTCGACGATGCGCCGCACGATCGCGAGTCCGAGTCCCGTGCCGGTCGATCCCGTGGAGAAATGCGGATCGAAGATGTGGGGCATCAGTCCGAGCGGGATGCCCACGCCGTCATCGACGACTTCCATGCAGATCCTGCGCTCGACGCGCCGTGCCCGGACCGTGATTTTTCCGCCCGCGTCCACGGCCTGCCGCGCATTCTCCAGAAGATTGAGCAGCACTTCGTGCAGTTCGGTCTCGCGGGCCCGGCCGTGCTTTACATCGGGTCCGATGTCGGCGCGGAACTCGATCGTCGATTCGCCGGCTCGATACAGCGCCAGCGCCTCACGGACCGCCGCGCGGATATCGACGTCCCGGAGCGGGCCGGCTTCCGCGGCAGGCGCACCATAGCGTGAGAACGCACGCGAGATCTCGCTCAGCCGATCGATTTCGCGCAGGATCTGATCGACATTGTCGTCGAGCGTCTCCTGGAAATCGGCTGGCCGGTCGCGGAACGCCCGGCGCAGGTGCTGGACCGCCAGCTTGATCGGCGTGAGCGGGTTCTTGATCTCGTGCGCCACCTGCTGGGCCATCTCGCCCCACGCCAGAACGCGTGCGGTCCGGACCTCCTGCGTGCGCGCCCGACGCAGCCTGCGTGTCATGCTGTTGAACGAGGCGAAGAGCTCGCCGAACTCACCGCTGGCAGGCTCATCCAGGCGAACCCGCAGGCGGCCGGCGCCTACGGCTGCGGCGGCCCGGCGCAGCCGGCCGATCGGGCCGGCCAGCGCGCGACCGACCGCGACGGACAGGATCAGGGACAGCACACCACCGAGCACGGCGGCGAGGATAATGAGATCGCGGACGTCGCGCTGGCGCGCCGCGGCATCGCCTGTCGACAGCGCGACCGGCGCGGCGAGGACACCGGCCGGCTGCACAACGTGGTAAGCGGTCAGATAGGAATCGCTGCCCACGCGACTGATCTCCTGATCCGTGACCTCCTCGCCCGAACGAAGACGACCATAGATCGAGGGCGACATCCAGGCGCCGTACACGCCGAGCTGCAGTGCTTCCGGCGTCGACACCTGCGTGAGCTCACCGCCCAGGTAGTACAGCACGTCGGTGCCAGTCCGGAAGGAGAGCTCACGCAGGTCGAAGTTGACCTGCTGCCATTCCGCGACGGCCTGGCGTGCCGCGTGATCCGCCACGACACCGGCGGCCCGCTCGACGACGCTGGCCGTCGCACCGAGGGCGAGCCAGCCGAAGATCAGCGTCGGCAGCAGGAAGAAAACGAAGAGTGCGATCGTGATGCGCCCGCGGAACGTGCCGAACCACGCTCGCAGGCCGGCCGCCGTGAGCACGGGTCGGCCACGGGCCACGTGACCGGCCATGAAGAGGATCAGCAGCAGCGTCAGATCGAGCGCCAGCAGCAGCGCAGCCCGGGTCATGCGCATGCCGATCGGCGTGACCCGGACGCGGACGTGCGCGTGGTACGGGCCGTCCGGGTACTGCACGAGCGTCTCGCTGCGCCAGCCGTTCTCGGTTGGAATCCACTCGATGTCGGGGGCCGGTCGGACGCGTCCCATCGGCTGGGTCAGCCGGACGGTCGCATCCGATGTGACGGATCCGCCCAGGAACGGCGTCAGTACGCCCTCGCGCTGCAGCGCGCGGCGCGGCGCGACCGTGACCGTGACCACGTGGTCGGCATCCAGCGGCACGGTGAGCAGGCGACTGACGCCGACCAGACCCGGCACCGGACTCACGGCCGGCGCCGTGTCTCTTGCGGCCACGCGCACCAGCCCGGCCAGCATGAGACTGCCCTCGGCGCCGCGGGCGCCGCCGACCGGCAGCTCGACGAGCAGTTCGCCGGCGGAAGACCAGTAGGCGATGCGCAGAGCGAACGGCTCCTGGGCCAGCCCGCTGGAAACCCAGCTGCGGTAGAGAAGCTGCAGGCCGGCCTCTCCGGTCGCGTGGCGCGTGACCGCCTCGCGGGCGAAGTCGAACAACAGGAAGTCCACGATCGGCGGAGCTTCTTCGCCGAAAGTCTTGATCTCGTCTTCTGCGGACGCGATCCGTGCGCCGATCTGTGCGCCCCACAGTTGGGGAAGCACGGCGCTCGCAGCCAGCGCACCGCTGGCCAGCCAGCGCGCCCAGCGACCCGCGCCCGATCCGCTTCGGATGAAACCACGCGCGAGCAGCACGAACGGCAGGCCCCAGAGCACGGCGAGCCTCGCATCCGCACCGAATTCCCGTTCCAGCCGCGCACCGACGGCCAGGCCCAGCCCCATCGCGACGGCCAGCCCGACAGCGACCCAGGGCACGGCCGTCGCCGCGGGTCCGCTCATCACGGCATCGCGGCGCCGCGGCAGAAGCACGGCGGTCACGGTTGCGAGCCCGATGACGATCAGCGGCTGGAGGCCCAGCCAGAGCGCCGACGGAGACAGCAGCAGCGAAGGCGTGGCGGAGCTCAGGGCCAGCCGGATGGCGAGCACGTAGGCGGCAGCCACGAGCAGCCCGGCGCCAACGGTCGAAAGCCACCATGCGCGCGCCGAGAAGCGCAGCGCCTGGACCGTCGTCGCCAGCGCGGTCAGCGGCACGACCACCGACATGAGTTCGCCGAGGGACGGCTCTCCGCTGGTCGGCGGCAGGAACAGCCCGGGCGAAAGGATCCGCTCGAGGTCGAGCACCGGGCCCCAGGGTGTGAGCACGAACGCGACCGGCGCGACGAGCAGCGGCACAACGGAAAGTCGCCGCGAACCCGCCGCACGCACCGCGTCCAGCCAGTCGGACGCGAGAATCGCCAGCCCGATCAGGATCAGGACGACGGCCGCGCGTCGCGTCGGGTCGGCCACGGCCGCGCGCATTTCGCCTTGCGACGTGCGTTCCAGCCGAGCGTGCACGACGGTGTCGCCGTCCGCGAACAGGCTCCATACGACACCGGCACCTCGGCCGGGGCCCGAACGAAACACGGCAGGCACGTTGGTGCGCGCCTCCACCGTTCGCCGTGCGGCCCCCTCGCGCGGGTTCGACGACACGCCGGTCTCCAGCAGGACGGCGGATACCGCGTGAAGACCGCGACCCTTGACGGGCGCTCCGAAGTACAGGTAGCTGTAGAGCGGCCGCTCGGCGTACACGGGCCGCTCGTCGCTCCGGCGGGTGGCCTCCGGAATCGTGCCCCGGTGGTCGCCGGCCCACGCCGCGAGGTCGCCACCAGCCGTGAACAGCATGAGCGCATCGACATCGAGATCCTGTCTTGCCGCGGCGAGCGCGTCGAACAGCGCGACGGAATCGGATTCCGCGAGGGCCGCGGCTCGCTCCGCCGCGAGTCGCCCGCGTTGGGCGACCCCCGACATGCGCCGCTCCAGACGCGACGCCAGCCTCGCCTCCCGTTCCTGCGTGACGCGGTCCCAGTCGAACTGGATGCGCCGGAACTGTCGCTCGGCGTACCCGCACACCGCCGCCGCCGTCATGAAACCCACGAGGGCGACGAGGAGCCGACGGCGGCCGGGCGCGTGCGATCCTGCACGCCAGGCCAGTCCGGCGGCCACCGCCAGCGCCACGACCCCGGCGTAGAGCCAGGCCGCCGTGAGCGTACGCGTCCACAGCAGGACCAGGAGAGCAGCCAGGAGCGCAACCGCCCACAGCATGCGGCTCACCGGCGGGAACCCGTCCCGGCGTGGATCAGCCACGCTGCCACCCGGGCCGGAGCCATGACGCCACGCCAGGGCGCATCACTGCGCCTCGACGCACTCAGCTGGATCGACGTCGCCGCGCACCTTGCCCGCGACCCTCGACTCCTCGTCCCCATCGGTGCGCTCGAACAGCACGGACCGCACCTGCCGCTGGGCACGAATACGCTCCTGAGCGAACGCATCGCTCAGGATCTCTCCGCCGAGTTCGACGTGCTGTATGCACCCACGATGGCCTACGGCGTGAACTTCTACGGCGTGCACGTCCCGGTCGGGCGGACCTACGCCGGCACGGCGGCACTGCGCCCCAAGACGCTGCACCGCACCGTCAACGAACTGCTCGCCGCCTGGGAGCGTCATGGCATCGCCGAGTTCGTCATCATCACCGCCCACCGTCACGAGCCGCACCTCGACGCGCTCGCCACGCTGATCACATCCGGCGCGCGCGTCCGCGTCGTCTCCATCTGGGATATCGATGTGCACGATGTGCTGGAGACCCAGACCGGACCCCTGCACGCCGGCGAAGCCGAGACGTCGCTCATGCTGCACCTCTACCCGGCACTGGTACGCATGGATCGCGCGCAGGACGCGCCCCTCACGCCCACTGCGGATCGCACCTACGACCCGCGCCGTCTGCCACCCCCGCCCACGACCGGCTCCGGCGTCGTCGGCAACCCGTCCGCCGCGTCCGCCGCCAAAGGGCGTCGCATCTACGAACGGATGCTCGAGGCCATGCGGCGATCCCTCTTCGGCGCCCCCGGTGCCGATTCCGACACCCTGCAGAGCGCCTGATCCGCGCCGCCAAGCTACGTCCACCGGCTCGCCGCGGCACGGCAAGCTCCCGTGACGCCGCTCGCACCGGACCCCCAGCCGTTCACCGCGGCCCGGCTGCCAGCGGCGACCTGCCCAGAACCCGGTGATGCGATCGGGGTAAACGCAGGCGATTCGAGCCGGCAACGAAAGGTGAAAAATGGCGAGCCTGACCCAGCGAAGCATGGTGGCGCGCACGGCGCGTGCACTGCTCGCGTCGGGATTGCTGGCTCTGGCCGTGCCGGCCGGAGCGCAGACTGTCACCCGCGATGAAGGGGAGTTCCGGCTCCTCGAACGGGGTCGCGAAGTCGGAACGGAGACGTTCACGATCCGGCAGAACGGGACGGGCGACAACGCCGTGATCATTGCGAGCGCACGCGTCACGCCGTCCAGCGGCCCGGGCATGGAGTCGCGGGTGCAGGTGGCGGGCAGCTCGCTGCGCCCCGCGGCCTACGACATCGTGGCCGAGTCGCGTTCCGACCCGACGATCCACGGTCAGGTCGTGGGCCGGCGGGTGACGGCCACGATCCGCTCGTCGGCCGGGGAGAACGTGCGCGAGTATCTGGTGAGTGAAGGCGCGGTCCTGGCGGAGCCGGGAGTCGCGCACCACCACTGGTTCGTGGCGCAGCGGGCGCTGGCCGGCGCGGCGCGCGTTCCCCTGATGATCCCGAGCGAGAGCCGGCAGGTCTTCGCCGCGCTGACGGTCGACCCTGCGCAGGCGTTGACGCTCGGCGGCGAACGGATCGAGGCACGCCGCATCGTCGTACGACCCGAGGGCGGTGCCGTCCGCTTCGTCTGGGTCGATGGCGAAGGCCGCGTGATCCGGCTCGAACTTCCCGACCTCCAGCTCGTGGCCGAACGCACGGCCCTGCCTCGTTGAAGCCGCGCGCCCGGGCCGTGAAACACGTGCGCCGGACCGACCGTAGGGCCCGGCGCTCAGCCCGTTCGGTGCACACACGCCCGCACGGAAGCTCGTGATTCATGATTCCGCTACCAAGGAGATGAAAGTGCTCGCCCGTACATTGAAGCGCGTGCGAAGCTGGCTTGTGGCGCTCGTGCTTCTCCCGGTAGCTGCGGCGCATGGCGGCGCTCAGGTCGCGACGCTGACGCTCGAAGAGGCAATCGCGCTGGCCCGCCGCAACAATCCCGATTTTCTTACCCGACAGGCCGACGGCTCGCGTGCGGATTGGGCCGTGCGCGCTGCGTACGGCGCGCTGCTGCCCGGCGCTTCGGCCAGTTCCTCGCTGAGCTGGCAGGATGCCGGCACGCCGCGTTTCGGCATCTTCAATGCGAGTGATTTCGGCTTCGGCACGTCGACGTCGTACTACTCGTCCAGTTACAGTCTGGGCCTGAATTACCGGCTGTCAGGCTCTTCGCTGCTCGCGCCGGGCCGCGAGAAGGCGTCGCGTCGCGCGACGGAGGCCGGGATCGAGGCGGCGGGTGCACTGCTGGACGCGAACGTAGCACGAACGTATCTGGCCGTGCTGCGCGCGCGCGAAGGCGTGGTGCTGGCGAGGGCCGAGCTGGCCCGGGCCGAGGAGAATCTCAGACTGGCGGCGGCACGCGTGTCCGTCGGCACCGCGATTCCGCTCGAGCAGATGCAGGCCGAAGTCGAGCGCGGCCGTGCCGAGGTCGCGCTCCTCCAGGCGCAGAGCCTGGAGCAGACCGAGCAGTTGCGGCTCACGCAGATTCTCGGGATCCGGCTGGACGCAGCGGTCGAGCTCACCACGACGTTCGATGTGTCGGCGGTCCCCTGGACGCTCGAGGAGCTGGTCGCGCTCGCCATCGAGGCCAACCCGGACCTGCGGGCTGCGCGCGCGACCGTCTCCTCGGCCGACGCGTCCGTGCGCATGGCGCGCTCGTCCTACCTTCCCAGCCTGAGCATGCAGGCGGGCTTCTCCGGATTCACGCGCCAGGCGGGCAACGAGGAATTCCTGATCGAGCAGGCGCGCAGCTCCGTCGAGAGCCAGCGGGCCAGCTGCGAGCTGTTCAACGGCATCTCTTCCGGGCTGACGAATCCGCTGCCGGGCCGCCCGGCCAACTGCTCGCTCTTCGCGCTGACCGCCGAGGACGAGGCCGCGATCCGGGCGGGCAACGACGTCTTCCCCTTCGACTTCCGCAGAGAACCGCTGTCGGTGTCGCTGACCCTGTCGCTGCCCATCTTCGATGGACTCGGCCGGGAACGGCAGATCGAAGAAGCGCGCGTCGCGGCACGTACTGCCGATTACAGGCTGCGTGGCGAGGAGCTGCGCATCCGGACGGAAGTCGGGACGGCCTATCTGAACGTCGCGACGGCACGGCAGAGCGTGGATCTGGAGGCGCGCAACCGCGACCTGGCCGATGCCCAGCTCCGGCTGGCCCGGGAGCGGTACGCGGTGGGTGTGGCCAACTTCATCGAACTGCAGGATGCGGAGACGATCAAGGCGCGTGGTGACCGCGCCTACCTGAACGCCGTCTACGCCTTCCACGAGGGTCTCGCCTCGCTGGAAGCCGCCGTCGGCCGCACGCTCCGCGCTACGGAGAATCGTTGATGCGAACCCGGACCAAAGTCGGTATCGGCGTGATCCTGGCGGGTGCCGCGATCGCTGCGGCCGTGACGCTGCCGAACCGCAACAGGGGCGTCGAGATCCGGCTGGAGGCGGTCAACAAGCGGGATCTGGTTTCCGCGGTGAATGCGAGCGGCTGGATCCGGCCGCACCGCCGCGTCGACGTGCAGTCGGATATCATGGGCCGGATCATCGAGCTGCGCGTCGTCGAGGGTCAGACGGTCAGGAAAGACGAAATCCTGCTGCGCATCGACCCGACCCAGTACGAGGCGGCGCTGGACCGGGCCCGGGCCGCGGTGAGCGAAGCCGAGTCCCGGGGAGCCCAGGCGCGCGCCAACCACATCCAGGCGGAGCGCAACTACGCCCGGCAGCGGCAGCTCTTCGAGCGCGACTCAACGCTCGTGAGCCGTCAGGCGTTGGAAGAGGCAGAGACGCAGTTCCGCGTCCAGACCGAGTTGCGCGCCGCCGCGGAGTTCGGGATCGCGCAGGCGAAGGCGTCCCTGGGCGAGGCACAGGATCGTCTGTCCAAGACGGTGATCCGGGCGCCCATGGACGGCACGATCACCCGACTCGGCGTGGAGGAAGGTGAAACCGCGATCGTGGGTACGATGAACAACCAGGGCAGCCTGCTGCTCACGATCTCCGATCTGGCTGCGATGGAAGCGGTGGTGCGGGTCGATGAGACGGATGTCCCGGAGATCGCGCTGGGCGACAGTGCCTCGATCACGATCGACGCGTTCCCAAGGGAGCGGTTCACGGGCCGCGTGACCGAGATCTCGCACAGCTCGGTGCGGCCGCCCGAGTCGATCCAGGGCGGGACCGGCGCGGGCGGCGGTCAGGCAGTCGACTTCGAGGTCGTCGTCACGCTCGACACCCCGCCCCCGGGCCTGCGCCCCGACCTGTCCGCCACGGCCGACATCATCACGGACTCGCGGACCGGAGTGGTCACCATCCCGATCATCGCACTGACGGTGCGCGAGCGCGGTGACGTTCAGGCGCTGCCCCAGGAGGACCCCGCAGCCAGCGCAGCGGCCAGCGCGGCTGAGCGGCAACCGGTCGATATCGAAGGCGTGTTCGTGGTGCGCCAGGGCAAGGCATCGTTCGTACCGGTACAGATCGGGATCACCGGACGCGAACACTTCGAGATCCTGTCCGGCGTCACGCCCGGCGACTCCGTCGTCGCGGGCCCGTACGAAGCGATCCGTTCACTGAAGGACGGTGATGCGGTCCGCATCGCACCGGCCGAGAATGCCAGAAATGGCACGAATACCACAACCCGAAGGTGAGGACATGAGCCAGACGCAAGCCGCGGAGCCGGTCATCCGGACCCAGGGCCTGACCAAGGATTACGAGCTCGGCAGCGAGACGGTCCGCGCACTGCGCGGCGTGGATCTCGTCATCCAGCGCAACGAATACATCGCGATCATGGGTCCGTCCGGTTCCGGCAAGTCCACGCTGATGAACCTGATCGGCTGCCTGGACACGCCGTCCGCCGGGGAGTACTGGCTGGATGGCACGGCCGTCTCGAAGCTGTCGGACAACGATCTGGCGCGCATCCGCAACCGCCGCATCGGCTTCGTCTTCCAGACGTTCAACCTGCTGCCGCGCGCCACCGCGCTGCACAACGTCGAACTGCCGCTCGTGTACGGCGGTGTGCCCTCGAAGGAGCGCAGACAGCGGGCCGAGCGCATGCTCGAACGTGTGGGTCTGGGCGATCGCATGCACCATCGGCCGTCCGAGCTGTCCGGCGGCCAGCGCCAGCGCGTCGCCATCGCGCGGGCCCTGGTCAACGAGCCGTCCCTGCTGCTGGCCGATGAGCCGACGGGTAACCTGGACAGTCAAACCAGCGCGGAGATCATGGCCGTGTTCGACGAACTGCACGGCGAGGGACAGACGATCATGGTCGTGACGCACGAGCACGACATCGCACTCCATGCGCACCGCAGCGTGACCCTGCGCGATGGCCTCATCGAGACCGATGTCCGCCGCGACGCCGCCGTCACCGTCTGAGACATGACCCCGGCCGAAGGCTTCCGCCTGGCGTTCCACCAGATCCGGACGCAGAAGCTCAAGAGCTTCTTCTCCGTCGTCGGCGTGATCATCGGCGTCATGTTCCTCATGACCGTGGTCAGCGTCGTCGAGGGCATGAACCGCTACATCGAGGACGACTTCGCCAGCGCGGTCTTCGGCATCAACACGCTCACGCTGCGGCGGGAACCCGAGCTGAACATCACCGCCGATCGTGACCTGCGCCGGTCCTACGCGCGTCGACCGCGGCTCAAGATGGAAGACGCTGACGCGGTCCGGCGCGCGCTCACGGTGCCGGCCACGGTCGGCGTCTACAGCGGCGGCGGCGGGCGGCTGCTGGCCGAGGACGGCACGGAAATCGAGAACGTTCGGCTGATCGGCGCGTCCGCCGAGGTCTTCCGGATCCGCAACTACGATGTCGTCGCCGGCCGGGCCTTCACCGCTCCCGAGGACCGGGCCGGCGCACAGGTCATCGTTCTCGGCCACGAAGCCGCGGAGAAGCTCTATGGCGCACTCGACCCCATCGGTCGGACGGTGCGCGTGAATCGGGTGCCGTTCCGCGTCATCGGCGTGCTCGAGGAGCAGGGCTCCCTGTTCGGCATGTCGCTGGACAACAACGCGATCGCGCCGGCCCGCTCCGTCATGGCCCGTTTCGTGGCACCGATCGGCGCGGTCGATGAGATCCTGGTCCGGACGGACCGCGAGCCGGACATGGCACAGGCGCGACTGGACATCGAGGCGACGATGCGGGTCCGCCACGGCCTGCGCCCGACCGAGGACAACGATTTCGCGATCGATACGGCCGATGAGTCGCTCAGCTTCTGGCGCCGCATCAGCCAGGTCCTGCTCGTGGCGTTCCCCGGCCTCGTCGCGATCGCGCTGGTGGTCGGCGGCATCGTGATCATGAACATCATGCTGGTGTCCGTCACGGAACGGACGCGCGAGATCGGGATCCGCAAGGCGCTGGGCGCGAAGAGCAGCGACATCCGGTTCCAGGTCCTCGTGGAGTCCGCGGCGCTGTCCGGCATGGGTGCGTCGATCGGCATCGGGGTCGGCGTGGGCCTGGCCAAGGTCGTGCAGGCCACGTCGCCGCTGCCCGCCGCCGTGGCCCCGGTCTGGATCGTGGTGTCCGTCGTGCTGGGGGTGGGTGTGGGTGTGCTGGCGGGCCTGTACCCGGCGGTGCGCGCTGCGCAGCTGGACCCCATCGTCGCGCTGCGCGCGGAGTAGACCATGCGCTTCGAGAGCATCCGTGAAGGGGCCAACCTCGCACTGGATCAGCTGCGCGCCAACCGGTTCCGTTCGGGGCTCACGATCCTGGGCATCGTCGTCGGCGTCGCCACCGTCATGGCCATGAGCGCGCTGATCACGGGCATCCGCTCCACGCTCTTCGCCGAGTTCGAGGCCGCCGGCCCGCAGAACTTCTTCGTCGCGCGCTTCGATATCAACGAGGTGCGCATCTTCAACCCCGAGAACCGCGGACCGCCGTGGGGCAACAACCCGCCGATCACCGTGGGCGAGGCGCGCGCCATCGAGCAGCTGCCGAGCGTGGCGACGACCATCGTCGGGATGGATCTGAACGCCGAGTTCACCTACGGCCGGCAGCGCCTGCAGAGCGTGGCGATCGCGGGCCGCGAGGACGGCTGGACGGCATTCACGCGCGGCGGCATCATCGCGGGTCACGACATGCTCGAGGCCGACGTGCGCTCGGCGTCCAAGGTCGTGCTGCTGTCCAGGGACCTGGCCGAGACGCTGTTCGGCCCGCTCGACCCGGTCGGCCGCCTCATCAAGATCAATGCGATCCCGTTCGAGGTGATCGGTGTTTTCGAGATGGCGGAGAACATCTTCGCCAGCCTGCAGAAGAACATCGCGATCATGCCCTACACGGCGGCCATCAAGCACCTCAATGCCTGGGACGAGATGATGGGCGTCTTCACCGTGACGGCCCCGGGTTACACACAGCAGCAGGCGATCGATCAGGTCACCACACTGCTGCGTGCCCGCCGCGGTCTGGGTCCGGCCGACGCCAACAATTTCGCGGCCATCCGGCAGGAGCAGATGGTCGAGACATTCAACCGGTTCACGGGCGTCTTCTTCCTCGTCATGCTCGCGTTGTCATCGGTGGCCCTGCTCGTGGGCGGAGTGGGCGTGATCGCCATCATGATGATCGCCGTGACCGAGCGCACGCGGGAGATCGGGATCCGCAAGGCGATCGGCGCTACGCGCCGTGAAATCCTCTGGCAGTTCCTCTTCGAGGCGGTGACACTGACACTGATCGGCAGCGTGATCGGCATGGTGATCGGCGCTGGCGTGGCTGTCACTGTCGACGCGTTGACGCCCGTCCCGGCGGCCGTTCCGTTCGGCGCCGTCGTGGCGGCGCTCACCATGGCCTCGATCGCGGGCGTCGCGTTCGGCATGTGGCCGGCCTTCAAGGCCTCGCGGCTGGACCCGGTCGCGGCGCTGCGCTACGAGTAGCGCGAGGGCCTCGCACACCATGGCCGATCTGCTCGCCATCATGGCCCACCCGGACGACGCCGAGCTGCTGTGCGGCGGCGCGCTCATCCGTGCGGCGGATCAGGGCTACGAGACGGCGGTGCTGGACCTGACGGCGGGCGAGGCGGGCACGGCGGGCAGCGCGGCGACACGCGCCCGCGAGGCCGAAGCGGCGAACCGCGTCCTGGGTCTGTCCGTTCGTGCATCCGCCGGCCTGCCGGATGGCGCGCTGCGCAATACCGTCGAGGCCGTGCACACCGTCGCGGCGCACATCCGGTCGCTCCGGCCGAGGACCGTGATTCTGCACTGGCCGGAGGGCCGGCACCCGGACCACCGCGAGGCCAGCCGGATCGGGTACGACGCGTGTTTCGTGGCGGGGCTTTCGCGCGCACCCGTCGACGGCGCGCCGCACCGACCCGCCAAGATCGTGTACGCCCTGAGCTACCGGGAAGACGCGGTCCGTCCGACTTTCGTGCTCGACATCACGGATCAGCTGGAGCGGAAGATCGAAGCCATCTTCGCGTACGGTTCCCAGTTCGAGGGCCGGACCGCGATGGGGGAGGTGTTCGGTGGGGGCGAGCGGCCGCTGCGTGAACAGCTGCGTGCCCACGCCGCCCACTGGGGCTCGCTGATCCGAAGGCCGTACGGTGAGCCCTACTGGACGCGGGAAACGTTGCGCATCGACGACCTCGTCACGCTTCCGGTCAACAGCATCTGACGGTCTCTGCCCACGCGCGCACCGCAGGATCGAGCGTCACCTCGTCGCGCAGTGCACCTCGATCAGCAGCCGGCGCCAGCTCGGCACATCGGTCCCCGAAACGCGCAGGGCCCGGGCCGTGGCACGGCCGCCGCGCAGCAGCCACGGGGAGAGCCACGCCTCGATTTCCGGCGGGAGGTGCCCGACCAGATCGCCGCCGGGCAGATGCACCCAGACCCCGGGCGCGTCATCGAGCGGCGGACCGGGGAGCAGCAGAAGCTCGTCGCCGGCGCGGATCCCGGACAGCTTGGCCGATCGCTGGCCGAACACGGTGCCATGCACCGTAGCCCGGAAACAGGGAGCCGAACGGGGCGGCAGCGGTGGTGGGTGGCGACCCATTGCGGCTAATTTAGATCGACGCGCACCCGGCGGCCAGACAGACGGTCGGACCACCGGCCTGACGGATCGCTGAAAGGAAACGGCTGTCAAGCCGGCAGAAACAATGCACCCCATCTACCTCGATCATGCCGCAACCACGCCGGTCCGGCCGGAAGTCCGGGACGCGATGCTGCCCTACCTGGGCGAGCGATTCGGCAACCCTTCCAGCAGTCACCGCTGGGGGCGGGAGGCCCGCCAGGCGCTGGAGTCCGCGCGCGACCGGGTCGCCCACGTCCTGGGTGCCGGCAGGACCGAGATCTACTTCACGGCGTGCGGCACCGAGTCGGACAACCTGGCCGTGCTGGGCGCGCTGCGCGCTGCCCCGGAACCCAGGCCAGTCGTGTGCTCCGCGATCGAGCACAAGGCCGTGCTCATGGCCGCGAAGCAGGCCAGCCGGGAGGGCGCCGAGGTCGTGCTGCTGGGCGTCGATGGCGAGGGCCGGGTCGATCCGGCGGCGCTCGAAGAGGCGCTCGCCACGCGGCCCTGCGTGGTGAGCGTCATGTGGGGGAACAACGAGGTCGGTACGCTGCAGCCCGTGTCCGCGCTCGCGGAGCGCTGTCGTGCCGCCGGCGTGCCCTTCCACAGCGATGCCGTCCAGGCCTTCGGCAAGGTGCGGATCCGCATGGATGAAGTGCCGTGTGACATGCTCGCCCTGGGCGCGCACAAGTTCGGCGGACCCAAGGGCGCCGGGGTCCTGTTCGTCCGCGAAGGCGTAAGCCTGGCGGCGTTGCAGTTCGGCGGCGGGCAGGAGCAGCAGCTGCGGCCGGGCACGGAAAGCGTGGCCCACGCCGTCGGGTTCGCCGTGGCCGCGGAACTGGCGGCCGCGGAGCAGGAAGCCGAGGCAGCGCGACTGGCGGGCCTGCGGGACAGTATCGAACGCGCCCTCGTCGACGCGGTGCCCGGGCTGGTGGTCAACGGTGGAGGGGCCGACCGCATGCCGCACATCGCGCACGTGTCGGTCCCGGCGATCGATCAGGAGGCGCTGGTCGTGGCTCTCGATCTGGCCGGGATGGCGGTGTCGGTCGCGTCCGCATGTCAGAGCGGAGCGGCCAAACCCAGCCACGTATTGACGGCCATGGGCCGGATCGTCGAGGGCGGTGCGTCGATCCGCGTCTCGATCGGCAGAACGACGACGCCGCAGGACGCGGACCAGGCGGCTGCGGCGATCCCCGACGTCATCGCGCGCGTCCGCGCCGCGCTGTGAACCGCACTGTGTCATGATGGCATCGAGCAACCGTGAAACCGTTCTCGTCGCGATGTCCGGCGGCGTCGACTCGTCCGTCGCTGCGGCGCTGCTCGTGGAACAGGGCCACGACGTCGTCGGCGTGACGATGAAGACGTTCTGTTACAGCGAGACACCGACGGGCGGCCGGACGTGCTGCGGGCTGGACGGCATTCGCGACGCGCGCCGCGTCGCCGACACGCTGGGCATCCCGCATCACGTGTTCGACATGGAAGAGTCGTTCACCCGCGAAGTGATCGATGATTTCGTGCGCGAGTACGCCGGCGGGCGCACGCCGAATCCGTGCGTCCGCTGCAATTCCAACACGAAGATCCCGCACCTGTTGCAGCGGGGCCGGGCGTTCGGCGCCGATGCGATCGCGACGGGCCATTACGCCCGCGTGCGCACGACCCGTGAGGCGACGGAAGTCCTGCGCGGGCGTGACCGCGCCAAGGACCAGAGCTACTTCCTGTGGGGCATTCCGTCGGACGTCGTTCCCGCGCTGCGCTTTCCCGTCGGCGCACTTTCCAAGACGGAAGTCCGCACGATGGCGCGGCGCCTGGGCCTGGTCACGGCAGACAAGCCGGAATCACAGGAGATCTGCTTCGTGCCGGACGGCGACTATGCCGGTTTTCTCACCGCCCGCCTGGGCGAGGCGCACCCGTCACTGCAGCCGGGCGCAATCGTCGATGCCGAGGGCACGATCGTGGGAACGCACGATGGCTACGCGCGCTACACCGTCGGCCAGCGGCGCGGCCTGGGCGGCGGGCGACGCCAGCCGCTGTTCGTCCTGGGTGTGCGCCCCGCGGCGAACGAAGTGGTGGCCGGCACACATCAGGATCTGTTCGCAGATGGCGTCGTGCTCGACGATCTGAACTGGATCGCAGAGCCACCCGCACCCGGCGAGATGGTCGAGGTGCAGCTGCGCCACCGTGCCGCGCCGTTGCGCGCGCGGGTGACGACGGTCACGGAGGGAGAACTCGTTCTCGCCCTCGACCGGCCGGCCCGTGCCGTCACGCCGGGCCAGTCGGGTGCTGTGTACCGGGGTGAGCAGCTCGTCGGTGGGGGGCGGATCCGCGGCAGCGTGGCGTAAACCCGCCGAAACCGCAGGACGGCCGGAGCGTTGCGTGCGCGCGCCGGCTAGTAGCGCAACTTCGCGGACTTCGCCAGGTCGCGCACCATCGCTTCCTGCTCGGGACTCAGCTTTTCCGGGACGCGGATCTTGATCTGCACGAACTGATCGCCTCGCCGACCGGCCTTCTCGACGCCCTGCCCCGCGATGCGGAAGCGCGTGCCCGATTGCGTGCCCGCGGGACTCTTCAGCGCAACTTTGCGTCCGTCCACCGTCTTCACGCGGATCTTCGAACCCAGCAGCGCCTGCGCCACATTGATCGGGACGGTGCAATGGATGTCGAGGCCATCGCGGCGGAAGAAGGCGTGCGGCTGGACCTTGAACGTCACGATCAGATCGCCGGAGGGCGCCCCACCCACACCCTTCTCTCCCTGCCCCGAGATGCGCAGCTTGGATCCGCTGTCCACCCCCGAAGGAACGGCCAGGATGATCTGGCGCTGTTCGCTGGTCTGTCCGGTCCCGGTGCAGCGCCCGCACGGCTGCGTCGGAACCTGACCTCGCCCCAGACATGCCGGACAGGGCCGGCTCACCGCGAATCCGCCCTGACCGAACGAGATGGTCCCCTTGCCGCCGCACTCTGTGCAGCCGCGCGACCGCGTTCCCGGCGCGTTGCCGCTGCCGTTGCACACGGAGCAGTCTTCGGTGATGGGCACCTGGATCGTGACCTTGCCGCCGCGTGCAGCGACGGTGAATCCGATCTCGACGACGTACTCGACATCGCGACCGCGCTCCGTACCGCTGCGCGGCTTCCGTTTGCGTCCGCGGTCGAAGAACGACCCGAACAGATCGCCCAGATCGCCGAGGTCGTCGAAGCTGAATCCGCCACCCGACGCATCGCCCGGCCCCGGTGCGGCGCCCGGGCCGCGGGTCCCGAATCCCGCGAACGGCCCGAGCTTGCGCATCTGATCGTACTGCGCACGCTTCTTCTCATCCGACAGGACGGCGTACGCTTCGCCCACTTCCTTGAATCGTTCCGCCGCATTCGGATCGTTCTTGTTGGCGTCCGGATGGTACTGCTTGGCCAGACGGCGATAGGCTTTCTTGATGTCGGCCGCCGACGCCTTTTCCGGCACGCCGAGAATCTGGTAGTAGTCCTTGGTGGCGGCAGGCGACATGGAATCAGGCCTCGAACCTCTTCACTCGCACGCGTGCCGGCCGCAGCAGCTGGCCCTTGAAGAGGTACCCCTTCTGAAAGACGTCGGCCACGCGCTCGTCCTGCTCGGCATCGTCGGTCGGGACCGTCGCGAGGCCCTCCATCGTCGACGGGTCGAATGCCGCGCCCTCTGCGTCGACGCGCTCGAGTCCGGCGGCCTGCAGCACCTGGAGGAACTTGCGTTCGACCAGCTTCACCCCTTCGATGATCGGAGTCTCCTCGTCGATGGCCGCGACGCGCTCGAAATCGTCGACGACTTCGAGCAGCCGTTTCACCAGCTCCGCCTGCGCGCGGCCGTACGTTTCGACGCGTTCCCGTTCGATCCGCTTGCGGTAGTTGTCGAAGTCGGCCGCCAGCCGGCGGAACTGGTCCGTCGTCCGCGAGAGTTCATGACGCGCGCTCTCCAGCTCGCCCTCGATCTGCTCGATGGACACCGAGCCGGCCGCGTCGTCTGGCGCGTGTTCATCCGCCCCGGCGCCGGCGCCGCGGTCCCCGTCGGCGGGCGTCGCGGCCCCGTCCATCGCGTCGTCGGTTCGATCCGTCGGTTTCATCACCCTCATCCCGTTCCGAGTCGAAAGCAAACATCGGCAGTCGCGACACTGTCTTGCAAGCCGGAGACCAGCCGGCACTGCCTTTCCAGCAGTCTTACGCGGGCGGGCGCGCTCCGGTTCTGGCGGTGTCCGGCCCGGCGTCGCGCTCCTCGATCCGGTCGTCCAGCCAATCCCGCAGCGTTCGCCGGATCTCCGCAGCATCAGGCTCGTTGAGCAGCTCGTGGTAGTGCCCATCGTAGACCCGCACCGTTGTGCGATCGCCGGGCAGCCCCGCCGCGAAGCGTTCGGCTGCGGACGTGCTCACGATCCGGTCGCCGCCGGCCAGCAGGAAGAGCGCGGGGCATGCCAGGTCCGCCGGCCGGACGAACGCCTGGCGGATGGCGGCCTGCGCCTCGACATAGAGGCGGGGCGTGATGCGATCGTGGACCAGAGGATCCGCCTCGTACTCGCGCACGGCGGCCGGGTCACGGCTCAGCCAGCCCGCCTCGATCCCGGCCGGAATGGGCAGCCCCGGCAGTGCCCGGGAAAGCCACGCCGCCAGGCTGGTCTTCCAGCGCGGCACGGGCATCGCCGTTCCCAGCCACGGCGCGATCAGGACAGCATGATCGAACGACGCCGGGTACGCCTGTGCACAACGGATGGCGATCAGCCCGCCCATCGAATGGCCCAGGATGCCGATCGCGCGTTCCACGCCGACCCTCTCGACGAGCACGGCGCGGAGCCGCGCGACATCATCGAGAAGGTGCGCGAAGGACGGCGCGTGCCCGCGCGTGCCGGTGGAACGGCCGTGGCCGCGCAAATCCATGGCCAGGACGGTCACACCATGGCCGGCCAGGTCCTGGCCCAGCGGAGCGTATCGGGCGCCGTGCTCGGCCAACCCGTGCACGACGACGAGGCCGGCGCGCGGCGCGGGGGCGTCCCAGGCGTGATAGTGCAGCTCCAGCCCGTCGGCGGACTTTGCCGTCCCGTGCGACGCCTGGACCGGCCTCATGTGCCGGAATCCGGCAGCAGCTCGAGCAGCTGGGCGAGCGCCGCCTGCGTCGCCCTGGCCCGCACCTCGGCCCGCGTTCCGGGCAGCTGATGCCTGCGCACCGTACGGCGGTCTTTGGCGTGGGTCCCGATCCAGACCGTGCCGACCGGCTTCTCGTCCGAACCGCCGGAGGGCCCGGCCACGCCCGTGACCGCGATCGCGCACGGCGCACCGGTTCTGACCAGGGCCCCCTCGAGCATCGCTTCGGCCGTCGCCTCGCTGACCGCGCCATGCTCGCGCAGCACGGCGGCCGGCACATCGAGGAAAGCCTCCTTCGCCGCGTTCGCGTAGGCGACAATGCCCGCGACGAGCCAGGCCGACGCGCCGGCCGCATCGCTGAGCCGTTTCGCGACCAGCCCGCCCGTGCAGCTTTCCGCGACGGCGACGGTCAGCTCGCACGACGCCAGCCGCCGACCGACGAGGGCCGCGAGGTCGTCGTCGCCCGTGCCGTAGACGGCATCGCCCAGGCACGCCCGGATCTGCCGCTCCGCAGCATCGAACAGGGCGCGCGGATCCGGGTCACCCCAGCTCGTCAGGCGCAGGTCGATGCCGATCCCGACGGGCAGGAACGCGAGCGTGAGCGGGCTCAGTTCTTCCGCAACGCGGGCAAGCCGCTGCGCGACCTCGGACTCCGGCAGGCCTGTGGTCCGCACGACGTGATGGACGACCGGAGGACGCCCGACCCCGGTGCGGTCGCGCAGGATCGCGAGGACGTGCCGCTCGGTGAGCCAGCGCAATTCGCGCGGCACGCCGGGCAGCAGGATCGTGAGGCCCCGATCGGGATCGTCCAGGACCAGGCCGGGCGCGGTGCCCACGTCGTTCTCGAGCAGCCGGCCGCCGCGCGGCACTTCCGCCTGGACGCGATTCGTGTCCGGCATGACGCGGCCGCGGGCCTCGAACCGCGCCCGGATCTGCTCGAGCCATGCCTGATCGACGTGCAGGGGCCAGCCGTACAGCCTGGCCACGGCCGGTCGCGTCAGATCATCCTGCGTCGGACCCAGGCCGCCACTGCAGAGCACGATGCCGGTCCTGGCAAGGGCGTCGCCGACCGCCGACCGGATGGCTTCTTCGTCATCGCCGACGATGGTCCGCCGCCGGACGATGATCCCCTCCCGTGCGAGCCGCTCGCACAACCACGTCCCGTTCGTCTCGACCGTCGCACCTATGACCAGCTCGGTGCCGATCGCCACCAGTTCAACGCCTTCGACGCTCAGAGGATGCCCCTCAGTTGCAGTCTCCACTGGCGCAGATACACGAGCAGCGAGTAGACCGTCAGGAGGACGGCCACCGTCAGGCTCGTGATCAGGAACGTGCCGTGGAAGGCCAGCCAGAACGACCAGAATCCCCCGCCCCAGCCGCGCGCGATTGCGGCCGTGCGCAGCGCGAACCACAGGATCGTCGCACCGATGAAGATGTTCTGGAACAGCGCTTTCATCTTGCCCGCCCGGCCCGCCGGGATGACTGCGCCGCGTCGCGCCGCCAGCCAGCGGATCGCCGTGACGAGAGCCTCGCGACCGAACACGATGAGCACGACCCACAGCGGCAGATCGCCCAGCAGCGGGAAGCGCGTCATGTCGGTCACCGGATGCGTCAGGACGTAGAAGGGCACGAAGGTGGCGACCAGCAGCAGCTTGTCGGCGATCGGGTCGAACAGTTTGCCGAAGTCGGAGACCCAGCCGTGCTTGCGCGCCAGGTACCCGTCCCAGAGATCCGAGAACGCGGCGACGAGGAACAGCACGAACGCCACCAGCCTGGCCTGGGACGTCGGCACGAAGATCAGGAGGAAGATCACGGGCGCGAGCACGATTCGCGAAACCGTGATCAGGTTGGGGATGGTGCTTCTGCGCAGCACCGCCGGGCCTCAGCTGTGCGCTTTGAGAACCAGCTTGCTCACGGCGCGCAGCGTATCGAACACGCCCTTCCCGGTTATCGCCACGGCCTCGAACTCTTCCACGCCCATCGGGTTGAGATGGACACGCATCTCCTCGATCGGCACGGCGCTGGGGAGGTCACGCTTGTTGTACTGAACGATGATCGGGACCTGCTTCGCGTCGTAACCGTAATCGACCAGGTTCTCGTACAGATTCTCCATGGCCGCGATGTTCGCGTCCATGCGTTCCGCCTGGGAATCCGCCACGAACACCAGGCCATCGACGCCTTTCAGAATGAGGCGGCGGCTGGCGTTATAGTAGACCTGTCCGGGTACCGTGTACAGGTGAAAACGCGTCTTGAACCCGCGAATCGAGCCGAGGTCGACGGGCAGGAAGTCGAAGAAGAGCGTGCGCTCCTGTTCGGTGGCCAGCGAGATCATCTTCCCGCGCGTGTCCGGGTTGATCTTGCTGAAAATGTACTCGAGGTTCGTCGTCTTGCCGCCGAGCCCCGGTCCGTAATACACCAGCTTGCAGTTGATCTCGCGGCTGGCATAGTTGATCATCGACATCGGCCACCCCGTCTATTCCGTGAACAGACGGTCGATCTCACTCTCCACCTCTTCCGCCCAACCGACCTCCATCTGCACCACCGGGCCTGCGGGCCCCCGTTCCGCCATGGTCTCGAACTGCTGCGCCAGACGCTCGACGATCCGCGTCGTGCGCAGCCGGATGAGACCCAGCGTCGATTTGCGGTCGAAGAGCGCGGCCAGGATCGCCAGCCCTCCGACGTCGGCCAGATACATGGACTGCCTGGTACTGTGATGATACAGCGAAGTGAATTCCTGTTCGCCCAGAAGCAGCGCCAGCTGGTCGCTGGCTTCGAAATCCGCAGCGGCCAGCGACGCGAAGGTGATCTGGTCCAAGCCGCCCGTGTCTCCGATCGCGGTGAGCAGGCGACCCGTCCGATCGACCAGGATCGCGCACCGCGAACTCGTCTCGCGGATGAACGATCGGAGCACGGCATCGATCTGCTCGATGTCCGCCGACCCGATCGACGCGATGACGTCCACGCGTTTCATCCGGCGATTCCGGTACGCTGGTCGGGTGTTCCGTGCAGCTCGCGCTCCATCCGGCCCAGGATCTGCTGGGCCCGCCGGCGGAGCAGCACGCGCTGTTCCCAGGCCACGTAGTCGCGGAGCAGCTGGACGAGATCGATGGACGCGTCGAGACGGGCGATGTAGCCCAGGGCGGCCAGGCGCTGGCGCGCCAGCGTGCTGAACAGGTCACGGCGGTGCCGTGAGATCTGGTCTTTGACGATCAGGACTCCCAGCCCAACCACCGAGCCCAGCGTGAGCAGAACCAGTCCCGTTGTCCGGAGCGTACGACTGCGCAACATCACTGTGATCGGATCTCCCGGCGTCCCGCCAATGCTTCTGCGATCGTGACTCCGTCCGCGTATTCGAGGTCTCCGCCCACGGGAAGACCCCGGGCCGGGCGCGTCACGCGCGCCCCGAGCGGCTGAATCAGCCGTTGAAGGTACAGTGCCGTCGCTTCGCCCTCAACGCTCGGATTCGTCGCGACGATGACCTCACGGACTTCGCTCCCGTTGTCGAGCCGCTTCAGCAGCGGTCCGATGTTCAGCTCGTCGGGCCCGACGCCCTCGAGCGGAGACAGACGCCCTCCCAGCACATGATACAGCCCGGCGTAGGACCCGGTCCGCTCGATCGCCCCGATGTCGGAGGACTCCTCCACGACGCAGATCATGGTCCGGTCCCGGCGAGGGCTCGTGCAGTAGAGGCACGGATCGACGTCCGACAGGTTGCCGCACGACCGGCAGGCATGCACGCGCTCGGCAACGGTCGCGATGGTCCTCGCCAGGCGCTGGATCTCGTCGGGTGGCCGCTTGAGCAGGTGATACGTCAGGCGAAGGGCTGTCTTGCGACCGATGCCTGGGAGGCGGGACAGTTCGCCCACCAGCTCATCGATCGCGCTCACGGGAGCCCGGGCAACCCGAAGGGAATCGGGAGGCCGCCGGCCAGCTTCTTCAGTTCCTCTTCGTAGACGTGCTGCGCGCGCTGCTGCGCTTCCGACACGGCCGCCTGCACCAGGTCCTCGAGCATCTCGACGTCCTCAGGATCGACCACGGTCCGATCGATCTTGATCGAGCGGACACGCCCCCGGCCGTCCGCCGTGACGGTCACCATGCCCCCCCCGCTCGAGCAGGTGATGGTCCGGTTGCCGAGTTCGGTCTGCAGCTGCGTGAGGCGGGCCTGCATCTGCTGGCCCATCTGGAAAAGCTGCTGAAGGTTGGTCATCGTAGAGAAGGTCGCCGTTTTCTCGCAAAACTTGAAGATAGACCCGCCTTCCGGAGACCCGCAACCGGATCCATGGCAGGCTCCCATGGTACCCCGCGGCGGCCGCCGATTTCCGGTGCGAGGATCAAAGCTGCCAGGCGTCGGCGACGTGCTCGATCCGGTGGGCGCCGTCCCCACCGGGGGTGACCGCCACGGCATCGAATCGATAGGTGAGAGACGGCTGCCCGAAACGCGCGATCCAGTGCCGGGCGACGGCCGCGATCTCGCGCCGTTTGAGCGGCGTGATGGCGTCGAGCGGGTGACCGAAGGCCGCGCCCCGGCGACCCTTGACCTCCACGAACGCGATGACACGGCCCCGCCGCGCGACGAGGTCGATTTCCCGGTGGCCGGACCGGTAGTTGCGCGCGACGATGACCCAGCCGGCCGCCTCGAGGAAGCCGGCCGCAGCGGCCTCGCAGGCCCGGCCGAAATCGTGACTCCTGGCCATGCGTGAAGGGACGGGTCCAGCCCGGGGCAGAGCCATGGCCGGACGGGCTACTGCATCAGTTCCAGATCCCAGTCGCGAACCGCCCGCTCCAGCACGGGCTCCGACGCGGTCAACCGGCTGAGCTGTTCGTTCCGGACACGCTCCGGGGTGAGCCGCTCGCCGGTGGCGTCCGCAGCTTCGCCCGGGCCGGTGATCTCGAGTGCGACGGCCCGGCCCAGTTCCGCCGCGAGCGCAGCCTCCAGCGATCGCCGGGTCCCGGGGTCCCCCGACAGCCGCTCGAGCCCGGGGCCAGCCGGCAAGCGCAGGACGACCCGGTCGCCTTCCGCCTCCTCGGCGGTGGCGGCGGCCAGCAGAATGCCGAGCCCGTGCGGCAGCCCTTTCCTGTGCTGGAGGACGGTTTTCAGGGCGTCGCCGGCCGACCCGGCGACTGCTTTCGGGCGGGCCGTTTGCGCAGCGGCGCGGCGCCTCCCCTCGCCGGCGTTCGCCTGAGGCGGCGGGGTCCGATCGGCGGACGCGGGCCGGCGCGGGCCGGGATCCCGCCCGCCGCCGGAGGGTGCGCTGCCGCCGGGGACGCCCGGGTCTGCGGGCAGCCCGCCCAGCAGCGACTCGATCGTGACCGTCCGATCCAGCCACGCGAAGCGCAGGAGCAGCGCCTCCAGCATGGTCCTCGGGTTGGCACTCTTCCGGAACCGGCCCTCCGTATCGAGCTCCGCGACCAGCGTCAGCATGCGGAGCAGGTCGCCGGTCCCGAAGGCCCCGGCCACCTCGGCCCATGCCGGGCGCAGGTCCTCGCGCACCTCCGCGGCCTCGGGACCCTCGAGCCGGGTCACGAGCAGCGCGCGCAGGGCATCGGCCAGACCGCGATAGAACTCCGCGAGATCGTAGCCCTGGTCGATCAGGTGCTGGACGAAGTGGAAGACGGCGGCGTACCGCCGGTCCGCGAGAACCTGGAACAACTCGAGATACAGCTCATCGCCCACCAGGCCGAGGATCCGGTTGACGTCGTCCGCGGTCACGCCGTCTGTAGAGAAGGAGAGCACCTGGTCGAGCAGGGACAGCGCATCGCGCAGCCCGCCGTCGGCGCGCCGGGCGATGGGCAGGAGCGCCTCTTCGGCGACAGCGATGCCCTCCGCAGCAATGACGTCGCGCAGGCGCTCGAGGATGACCGGGACCGGGATCCGCCGGAAATCGAAGCGCTGGCAGCGTGACAGGATGGGCGAGGCCTGCTGCTGGATCTTCTGCGGCTCCGTCGTCGCGAACACGAAGATGACGCGTGGCGGCGGCTCCTCCAGGATCTTGAGGAGGGCGTTCCATGCTTCCCGCGTCAGCATGTGCGCTTCATCGACGATGTAGACCTTGAAGCGGCGGTCATCGGTCGGTGCGTACATCGCGCGTTCACGCAGGTCGCGCGCATCGTCGACGCCGCGGTTCGAGGCGGCATCGATCTCGATGACGTCGAGCGACGTCCGCCCGGCCCAGATCCGCTCACACGAGGTGCACGTGCCGCACGGCTCGCCGTCTTCGCCGCGCTCGGGACAGTTCAGGGCCATCGCGAGCACGCGAGCGGCCGTGGTCTTGCCCGTCCCGCGCGGTCCGCAGAAGAGATAGGCGTGCGCCGTGCGGCCGCGGGCGACGGCGCCGCGCAGCGTCTCCGAGACGTGCTCCTGCGTCGCCATCTCCTGGAACTTCCGGGGACGGTAGGTGCGCGCGAGCGCGGTGCGCGTCTCGGTCATGGCCGTTGTCCGTGCGCGATGGCAGATTGCGTCCGCCGTTCGGCGGAGCCCCCGGGCAGGTTATCCGGCGGATCGGGTGCGGGCAAGTCAGCGGGGGATGAGCAACGCCCCAGGAGTGCCGCAGCGACGCTCACCGCACTTACCGCTGCTACCTGCGGGGTCCTGACGGAGTTCGTGAGCTTGCGCCCTGCGGTTCCTGGGGCTGACACTCGAGAGTTTAGCGTGCACTGCGCCAGCGGTCAAGCGGAACCCGGAGGCGGGCGGCGCCATGCGTGAAGAGAATCCGGCAGCGGCCGGCCGGCTGCTCGAGGCCGATGACGACGTCCTCGCCGTCCTGACCGCAGCGCGCCGCGTGGCCGTGCTGGGCATCAAGCCGGTGAGCCGCGACTTCAAGCCGGCGCATTTCGTGCCCCGTTATCTGCAGGAGGCCGGCTACGAAATCGTGCCCGTGCCGGTGTACTATCCGGGCGTCCGCGAGATCCTCGGGCAGCCCGTGTATCGAACCGTCGCGGCGATCCCGGGCGCCATTGATCTGGTCGTCGTGTTCCGCCGCTCCCACGACATCCCGCCGCACGTCGATGACATCATCGCCAAGCACCCGCGCGCCGTCTGGTTTCAGCTGGGGATTCGCAACGATGATGCGGCCCGTCGCCTGGCGGCCGCCGGCATCGACGTCGTGCAGGACCGCTGCACCATGACCGAACACGAGCGACTCTGAGGGCCTGTCCCGGGGCGGGACTCAGCCGCGGGCGTGCGTCGATTCCTGCTCCTGCAGGGCGGGTGTGACTCGCCGGCCGATGGCCTCGGCGATCATGCAGACCTGCCGCATCAGCTCATCGAACTGATCCGGATAGAGCGACTGCGCCCCGTCCGACAGGGCGCGGTCCGGCTGCGGGTGGACCTCGACGATGAGACCGTCCGCACCCGCGGCGATCGCGGCCCTCGCCATGGGTGTGACCTTGGCCCGCACGCCCGTGCCGTGGCTGGGGTCTGCGATGATCGGCAGATGGGACAAAGCATGCACGACGGGGACCGCGGTCAAATCGAGCAGGTTGCGCGTGTGCTCGTCGAATCCGCGGACGCCGCGCTCGCACAGGATGACCGAGGGGTTGCCTTCGGCCAGGATGTACTCGGCGCTGAGCAGCAGCTCGTTGATCGTCGCGGCCATGCCGCGCTTCAGCAGGATCGGTCTGCCGGTGCGGCCGGCGCGGCGCAGCAGCGGATAGTTCTGCATGTTGCGCGCACCGATCTGGATGATGTCCGCGTACTCGGCCACGACGTCCACCGTCTCGGGCTCGAGCGCTTCGGTCACGACGGCCATGCCGGTCTCACTGCGTGCCCGCGCCAGCAGCTTCAGACCTTCCACGCCGAGACCCTGCCAGGCGTAGGGCGAGGTGCGTGGCTTGAAGGCGCCGCCGCGCAGGATCGTCGCGCCCGCATCCCGCAGGCGGGCGGCCACGCCGAGGATCTGCGCTTCGGACTCGACCGAGCAGGGACCGGCCATGATGACCACGTCGCTGCCACCGATGATCGTCCCGTTGTGCAGCGCGATGACGGTCGGCTCCGGACGCCACTCGCGGGACACCTGCTTGTAGGGCTGCGTCACATGGATGACCTGGATCACGTCCGGCAGCGCTTCGAGGCGGGAGCTGTCAACCTTGCCGTCGTTGCCGATGAGGCCGATGGCCGTGCGCTGCTTGCCCGGCATGGGCCGGGCCTGGTAGCCCATCTCGTGCATCACATCGACGACGCGCTGGATGCTCTCCTCCGGCGCGCCGTGTCTCATGACGACCAGCATGTTCGCGTTCCGGGTGTCCCGGCTGGTTTCGTGCTTCGCCTGGTTGGCGACGCCCGCAATCTAGAGGACCGGCCCCGGGGGTGTAAAGAACGTTCATGTCAGGACTTGCCGGCCTCCGGCCCGGCGGTTCGAAAGAATGCCGTGATCTCGCGCACCACGCGGGCCTGCTGGTCCTCCGTCAGCTCCGGGTAGATGGGCAGCGCGAGGACCTCCGCAGCCGCGGCTTCCGCGACCGGGAAATCGCCGGGCCCGTGGCCGAGTCCGGCGAAGCAGGCCTGCAGGTGCAGCGGCAGCGGGTAGTACACTTCCGTGCCTACCCCGGCGGCCGTGAGGTGCGCGCGCAACGCGTTCCGGTTCGGGACACGGACGACGAACTGGTTGTAGACGTGCCCGGGAACATCTTCGGGCAGGCCCACGATGCCGTCGAGCGGGGCGTCATCGAAGAGCGCCCGGTAGCGTTGCGCGTTCCGCCGGCGCGCTGCAGTCCACGCGTCGAGGTGGACGAGTTTCACGCGCAGGACCGCCGCCTGCAGGGCATCCAGCCGGAAGTTGCCGCCCACGAGATGATGGTAGTACTTGGGCTCCATGCCGTGCACGCGCAGGATCTCGATGCGTCCCGCGAGCGCGTCATCCGCCGTTGTCACCAGGCCGGCATCACCGAACGCCCCCAGGTTCTTCGTGGGGAAGAACGAGAAGCAGCCCACGTCGGCGAGTGCGCCGGCCCGTCCCGTGGACGTGCGGGCACCGATGGCCTGTGCGGCGTCCTCGACGACGCTGACGCCGCGCGCCGCACCCGCCTCGCAGATGGGCGCCATGTCCGCGCACCGGCCGAAGAGGTGGACCGGCAGAATCGCACGGGTGCGCGGCCCGCACGCCGCGATGGCCCGTTCAGGATCCATGTTGAAGGAAGCGGCATCGATGTCGGCAAAGACGGGCCGCGCGCCGAGGCGGTGGATGACGCCGGCGGTCGCGAAGAACGAGAACGGCGAGGTTACGACCTCGTCACCCGGTCCGACGCCCAGCGCCATGAGCGCCACGAGCAGCGCATCCGTACCCGAGGAAACACCGATCGCGTGCGCCACGCCGCAATAGTCGGCCAGCTCCTGCTCAAGCGCACTGACCTCCGGACCCAGGATGAACTGCTGGGACGTGAGCACGCGTTCCATGGCCTGTTCGATTTCAGCGCGGATGGCGGCGTACTGCGGTTTCAGATCCAGCAGGGGTACATGCATCGTTCAGTCCGTTCTCACGTGTGCCGCCCAGGCGCGATTCGACTCGTACCATTCGACGCACTGCTGCAGACCTTCCCGGAACGGCATGGCAGGACTCCAGTCCAGCAGGCGCTTCGCCTTGTCGACGCGGGCCCAGGTGGCCGTCACATCGGCCGGGTGCCGGGGCTCGAAGGTCAGGCGCGCCGGCGTGCCCGTGAACGATTCGATCATGCGGATCGCATCGATCAGGACGACGGGCTGGTCCGATCCGACGTTGATGATCTCGTAGCCGAGCGGCGCGACCGCCGCGACGGTCGCGCGCGCCACATCCTCGACAAATGTGAAGTCACGTTCCTGCCGCCCATCCCCGAAGACGCGTACGGTTCGCCCTTCGCGGATCCATTGTATGAAACGGAAGACGCTCATGTCGGGTCGACCGGCGGGCCCGTACACCGTGAAATAGCGCAGGATGGAAACATCCATGCCATGCAGGTAATGATAGGTCCATGCCAGTGTTTCCGCCGCCTTCTTGGAAGCCGCGTAAGGTGACAGCGGCCGATCCGTATTCGCGTCCTCGCCGTACGGCCGCGGGTTGTCCTGACCGTACAGACTCGAGGTCGAGGCCAGCACGAATTTCGTCGTGCCCGATCGGACACAGGCGTCAAGCAGATTGAGCGTGCCGGTCTGGTTCGCCTCGAAGTAGACCCATGGGTTCTCGACGGACTGACGCACGCCGGCGCGGGCAGCCAGGTTGAGCACGGCGTGGTACGATCCGGCTGCGGCGAACAGTCCTTCCACGGTCACGCGATCGGCGATGTCTCCCTTCACGAATCGAAAGGCTGCATGGGCCTGCAGCTCCTGCAACCGCCATTCCTTGAGCCGGACGTCGTAGGCGTCGTTGACGTTGTCCACGCCGGTCACCTCGTCGCCCTGCTCGAGCAGCAGCCGGGTGACGCGGGCGCCAATGAAGCCTGCTGCGCCGGTAACCAGGTAGTGCGCCATCGTTCTCTCCTTCTCGGATCAACCGGGCAGGAAGAGCATGCGTCGCGAGTCGGCCTTGCCGGCGGCGCGCAGCCGGAGGATGTACACACCGCGCGGCACCTCACGCCCCTGTTCATCGCGTCCATCCCAGAATGTCGAGACGCACGGGTCAGGCGCCGCGGGCACGCCCCGTCCGTAGATCCCGGGTTCCAGGCGCACGATGCCACAGGACGGATCGGCGGGAATGAGACGTCGCACGAGCCGTCCACGCAGATCGAGAACCGTGAGTTCGACAGGTGAGGCCGTGGCGAGATCGAACCAAACGCGGGTGACGGTCTCACCCAGATCGGGACGCGGGAAGGGGTTCGGGAAGTTCTGGTACAGGAGTGTCGCCGGCGGCTGCGTCTCACTCGTGACGACGAAGGGCGCTACGCTCTCCACGGTATCGACCTGGCCGGTCTGGGCACGCGCAATCACGCGCCAGCGGTAGGCCGTGTTGGGCACGAGCGGCTGTGCAACGCGAACTGTTGCCGCCGTGATGTTGCGCAGGGCCGGCTGGACAGGCAGGCCCGTCTCGTTCGACAGAACCTCCACGTCGTACGTGAGCGGACCGACCGGCGGCGGCGCGGTGAGCGGCGACCAGGAAAGATCCGGTCGGGGCGTGTTCACGAAGCTCACCTGCGAACCGGCCGGCGAGAGCAGCCGCACCCAGGCCGGCACGGAGAACGGCGGACCGCGCCCGCTCATCGTCACCGTCCCCAGCTGAGCGGTCGCCCGCACGCGCCAATGCAGCCGCGCCGCCGGCCGGAGCGCGCGTCGCGTCGTCAGAGAAAACGATTCGCTGACCGTGTCCGTGTAGACGATCGTGTTGAACAGCGAGTCCGCCGCGATCTCGACACGGTACGATACCGGCCGCAACTCGGTCTTCACGAGCGAAGCGCGCCAGTTCATGATGGGAGCGATCGTGGTCACGCCCCCTTCCAGATCGATGGTGGCGACGTTGGTCGCAATCAGGCCGTCCGGGAACAGGATTGCGGCGGCCGCATCGGGGACGCCGCGGCCCCGGGCGTTGTCGGGCTCGCTGGTCTGCCGCGCCGACAGCAGGACCGCGCGCTGGATCGCGGGCGTCGTGAGTTCGGGCCAGGCCTGCATCACGAGCGCCGCGCTGCCGGCCACGAGGGCCGCAGCGTAACTCGTCCCGGCGAGCGAGATCTCGTAGCCGCCCAGCGAAACACTCGTCGCCGCCGTAATGCCGGTGCCGCGCGCCGCCACGTCCGGCTTGATGCGACCGTCCGACGTGGGTCCGCGTGCGGTGGCCCGGACTCCGAAACTGGCGGGCGTCCCGGTGGCATCGACCGCACCCACGGCCAACACGCTGTCTCCATCCGCGGGCGAGGCGAGCGACCCGGGCGCGGGCCCATCGTTGCCCATCGCGGTCACGAACAGAATCCCGCGTCGAGCCGCGGCATCGGCGACCCGCGTGGTGACTGTGCTGTCACCGTTCAGCGCGCCATACAGGATCGACGGCTTGTCAACGAACTCACGGAACACGACCGACGATGCGATGACGCGCGCGCCCAGCGAGTCGGCCCACTCGACGGCCGCGACCCAGCGGTCTTCGTCCGCCTGCGTGTTTCCGGGTTCCGCATCGACCTTGGCCAGGATCACCGGCGCATCGTAGGCCACGCCGACGAGCGTGCGCGGCCGGAAGGCGCTGATCAGCGACCATACCTGCGTGCCGTGCCGCGCCTGGTCGACGCCGCCCGGCTCACCCGGCTCGTTGTAGACGATGGAATCGCCGTTGATGAAATCACGCGCGGCAACCACGCGCTGGCCGATGAGCGATTCATGACGCGGATCGAAGCCCGTATCGAGGATGGCGATCCGCACGCCTCGGCCGGTCAATGCCAGCGAGTGGGCCGTAGGCACACCCAGCTCGCGGAAAGCGGACCAGTTGGCTCCGTAGAACGCGCTGTCTGCGACCTGTCGTGCCGTCGCCGCCCGGCGTGCGCTGCGCAGTGACGATGGTGTCCGGGGCGCAGCGCGCAGCGGCGCGGGGGCTTCGGCGGGCGCAGCCGCCCGTTCCAGTCGCGCCACCGGCTGCACCACCGTCACGAACGGGAGCACGGCGAGCAGGTCCCGCGTCGTCGGGTCGGCCGCCACGCTCACGGCGCGCAGCCAGCGGCTCACCTGACGCACCTCGGCGCCGGTGGCCGCCACACGCGCCACGAGTGCAGGCGGCACCGGGCGGTCCTCATCGAAGACGGGGATGTCGAAACGACGTCGCAGCTCGAGCGCGTCCGGCCCCAGTGCCACCGCCCCTGCGGATCGTGCGGAGTCCGCATGGAAGAAGACCCAGTACGCCGCCCTCTCGCCCGCCGCGCCCGGTGCGATCACGCCGGGCCCCGCGGAAAGAAGCAGCCATCCCGCGAGCGTGCCCGCCGCGAGCGCGCCCACGGCAAGCGCGGAGCGCATCAGCCTTCCGCCGCGGCGGGCCCGGCCAGCACCTCTTCGAGGTGGACGCCCACGATCGAACTGATCCCCGGTTCCTCCATGGTCACACCGTACAGCCAGTCGGCGGACTCCATGGTGCGCGGGTTGTGCGTAATGACGATGAACTGCGTCGTTGCCTTGAACTGGTTCAGCATCGTGATGAAGCGTACGATGTTGGCTTCGTCGAGCGGCGCATCGACCTCATCGAGCACGCAGAACGGACTGGGCTTGACCAAATAGATGGCGAAGAGCAATGCCAGCGCCGTCAGGGCCCGCTCCCCGCCGCTCAGCAGGTGGATCCGCTGCGTCCGCTTCCCGCGCGGCGAGGCCACGATGTCGATGGCGGTTTCGAGCGGGTCATCCGGATCTTCGAGACGGATATCACACTCACCGCCCTCGAACAGGGTCTGGAATGTGAAGTGGAAGCGCTCGCGGATCTGCGTGAACGTGTCCTGGAACAGTGTGCGCGCGGTCCTGTTGATCTGTCGTATGGCGGACTGCAGGTCGTCGCGAGCCTTGACCAGGTCGTCGCGCTGCGTCGTCAGGAACTCGAGCCGCTGGCTCTCTTCGGCGTGCTCCTCCATGGCCAGCATGTTGATCGGGCCGAGGCGCTCGATGTCGGCGGCCGTGGCGGCCAGGTCCGCGCGCATGACATCGGGATCGCCATCGATCGGCTCGGCTTCCTCGACAAGCTGCTCGAACGGGCGGCCCCACTCCGCCTGCAGCCTCTCGCGCACGCTCCGCTCCGCGGCCGCAGCCTCCGCGCGCTGCATCTCGAGCCGGTGCCGCAACTCGCTGCGCTCGTCGGATGCACGCCGCATGTCACGCGCCCGGGCTTCCGTCTCGACCATGGTTTCGTTGGCTTCCGCGACCCGCTCGTCGAGCGCACGCACCTCGATCGCCTGCGCCTCCCGCTGCTCGAACAGCTTCTCGAGATCGGCCGCCGATTCGGTGAGTGTCCGGGCGATGCGATCGAGCGTGGCGCGGTGTTCCGCTTCCTCGGTGTCCAGTGCCAGAATCCTGGACTCGTGGCGCTGCACGTCCTCACGGCCGGCGGCGCTGCGCCGTTCGATCGCCTGCAGAGCGCCTTCTGCACGCGCATGCGAGACGCGCACCTCGGCCTCTTCATCGCGGACCGCTTCCCACGCCGCCTCCTGATCGGCCAGGCCGCCGGTCTCCTGGTGCCAGCGCGCGCGGTGCTCGCCCAGCTCGGTCTCGGCTCGAGCGTGCGCACCATGCGCGGCCGTGGCTTCTTCGCGTGCCTGGCGCGCCGAATCCTCCAGCTCGGCGCGTCGCCGGGCCACGTCAGCCAGGAGCCGTTCGGCGCGGCCGCGCTGACCCGCCCGCGTCGACTCGTCGGCCTCCGCGCGACGGAACTCCATCTCGACTTCCGTGAGCGTAGCCTGCAGCTCGCGGATGCGGCCCTCCGTCGCCGCGATCGCGGCTGCCGCCTCGGCGCGTGCAGCCGCGCGTCGATCGACTTCAGCCTCGGCCGCGACCGCTTCCGCGCCCAGCGCCGCGAGACGCTCCTGTCGGCCCAGCAGGACCGGCTCGCTGGGCGTTTCGCCGGCGAAC
>JBFFZF010000016.1:0-41710 GCA_041568755.1 Longimicrobiales bacterium
AGGGGATGCCCGAGCCGTTGAGGGCACGCGTCAGGCGACGGGCGGCGTGTCCGTAGCCGGCCACGATGACGTGGTTCTCCGCATCCTCGTACGAAGGACCGACGGGCTCGTCGTCGGGTTCAGCCGGGCTCGCCGTTCCGCTGTGGCGCTCGAGCCGTCTGCCCAGCGCGCCGCCGCCGGCGGACAGGGCCGGCGTTGCGACCATGAGCAGGACCGTCGCCGCAATGAACGCCTGTGACCCGGAGCCGGCCAGGCCGGCGGGATGCAGACCGACGTCGCGGCCGACCTTCTCGAGGACGAAGGAGAACTCGCCGACCTGCGCGAGCATCAGCGTGGACGTCGCGACCACGGCCGGACCGGGCCGGAGGGCGGCCGTGGCCGCTCCAGTCGTGAGCGTCTTGATGACGAGCACGAGCAGAATGAAGCCGAGCACGAGCGGGAGATTGCCGGCGACGAAACGCAGATCCAACAGCATCCCGACGGAGATGAAGAACGTCGCGCTGAACAGGATCTGGAGCGGCAGGATCTCACCCAGGGCGTGTTCGCTGAACGGGCTCTCACTGACAACGAGCCCGGCGAGGAACGCGCCCAGCGAAAGACTGACGCCGGCCAGACTGGTCAGGTACGCCGTGCCGAAGCAGATCGCGATGATCGTGAGCAGGAAGATCTCGGGACTGCAAGTGCGGGCCACGGCCTCGAGGATACGCGGCATGACGCGCCGGGCAAACAGGAGCACGGCAACGATGATCAGCGCCGCCTTCGTGAGGGCCCAGACGACCGATGTGGCCGTTCCGGTACTTTCCGGACCCATCATGGGCACCACGAGAACCATCGCGACGACGGCCAGGTCCTGGAAGATCAGGACGCCGAGAGCGGTCTGGCCGTGCGCAGCGCTCGTCGCATTGCGATCGGCGAGCAGCTTGAGGACGATGGCCGTCGAGCTGAGCGCGATGAGGAAGCCGGTGTAGAGACCAACCTTCCAGGGCACCCCGAACAGCGCGAGCACGCCGAGGGTGAGCAGCGTTGCGAGTGCCACCTGCAGCCCGCCGCCCACGAAGATGAGCCGGCGGATACGGCCCAGCTTCTCAATGCTGAACTCGATGCCGATCGTGAAGAGCAGGAGCACGACGCCGACTTCGGCGGCGGCATCCACCACGGCAGGATCGCGGATCAATCCCAGCCCGTACGGTCCGATGAGCACGCCTGCGAGCAGGAACCCGACGATGGGGACGAGCCCGATCCGGAACGCGGCGAAGGCGATGACGGCGCCGATGACGATCACGGCCGCCACCTCGGCGAAGAACGCGGGTGCTTCACCCCGCGAGCATGGCGATGGAGGCAAACATGCGCTGCCTTCAGGATCCGAGGGACAACCGGGAACGGACCGCTTCGGTCACGACCGCACGGCCCCGGGCGGCGCGCGGCCGCCCGCGAACGCGGCGGCCGGGATGCCCCCGGGAGGACTCGAACCTCCGGCTGACGCGGTTTAGGAAACCGCCGCTCTATCCACCTGAGCTACGGGGGCTTACAACATGCAATCTAGAGTCGAGGCTGGAGCACTTCAACGCCGTGCCGCCGCCGAACGCCTGGTAAGCCGCCAGTCCTGGCGCGACGATCGGCTCCCGGACGCGGCTGCGTCAGCCCTCGTAGCGCAGAATCGACTGCACGGGCGCAGCCTCGAGTCGAGCCCGTCCGCCGAGGAACGCGAGTTCGAGCACGAAAACAAAACCTGCGATCGTGCCGCCGAGTTCCCGGATCAATCGGGCGGTGGCTGCCGCGGTCCCGCCGGTCGCGAGCACGTCGTCCACGATGAGCACGCGCTGGCCGGTGCGGACGGCGTCGACGTGGGCTTCGACCGCGTCGGTGCCGTACTCGAGACTGTAGTCGACACGGCGGGTCTCGAAGGGAAGTTTGCCGGGCTTGCGGATGGGTGCGAAGCCGATCGCCATGGATGTGGCCAGGGGCGCTCCGACGATGAAGCCGCGCGACTCGATCGCAACGATCAGGTCAGGGCGCAGCGGCGCCGCGACCTCCTCGAGCGCCCGGTTCACCGCGGCCATGAGGCCGCCATCCGCGAGAACAGGCGTGATGTCCTTGAACAGGATGCCGGGCTTGGGGAAATCCGGGACATCGCGGACGCGGGCCCGGATGCGCGCGGCGACGTCTCCGTGAAGGGTCACGGTTGATCGCCGGCCAGGAAAGCAGCGGCCATGCGGCCGAGCGCGGCGTCCAGCGGATCGCCCTCGGACTGCGCTTCTGCGATGACGCCGTAGCCGCGGGCGCGAAGCCTCGACGCGAAAGACGCGATCCGGTCCGCCACGTTCACGATCTCAGGTGGCACGCCGGGCACATCGAGGCCCTCCGCCTGATCGAGGTGTTCGGCCATCGCCTGCATGGCGGTCTCGAGCGATGCGTTTTCGGTGATGCCGAGGGAGGCCATGATCGCCTGGCCGAAGTCCTGCCATTCGCGTTGACCGCGCACAGCGCGTTCCATGTCGCCGGCCGGCGCGTCGGGTCCGGCAGCCAGCTCCCACGGGCTCAGGGGCGTCTGCACCGGCTGCAGGTCGGGCGCGGGCGTCTCGTCCAGGAGTTCGATCGTCTCGAGGCTTTCTTCCTCGAGCAGCAGCAACTCGTCCGGTCCCGCTTCGGCCGGCTCGGTCCTGTCGTCCGGCAACAGCGCCATGAGGGGCTCCGGGGCCCATGGCGCTGGCGGCGCAGGCTCCGCCGGATCCTCCAGCTGGACGATGTCCATGTCGGGTGGCTCGAGGTCCAGCGTCGCGGCCGGCTCGTGCCACGCCTCCTGAGCCTCGGCGGGCTCGATCGTGCGCGCCGGACCGTCGGGCGAGGCGCCGATGGGCGCGACGGCGGAACCATCGGTCTGCTGCCCGGTCCGCAGCGCGCGTACGGGTGCGAGTGGCGTCTCGACACCGTGACCCGACGTGTCCCGCCTTTCGATCCAGCGCGTGCGCGCCGGCGGAAGCGGCCAGTCGGGGGCGCCCGGATCGGAACTGGAATCGCTCGGTCGTGTCATGGTCTCAGCACGCCTCCCCGTGAATCGACTGCGGCCAACCTAGGATGCGTCGGCAGACGCTGACAACTCGTGTCTAACGGGCCGCCCAGCCGCCGGCCGCTACGGAGAACCCCAGATGGATGTTCCGGCCCGGTGCCGGCTCGAAGTAGCGGCGACCGGCGGCATTCACCACGACCGACGCGTTGTACTGCGTGTCCGTGAGATTGGCGACGGCCAGGAAGGGCTCGAAACGCCAGCCGCCCACCGGCCGCGACCAGCGCGCCCGGACGTCGAAGACCGTAGCCGCATCGTTCACGGCGTTCGCATCGTTCGCATCGTTGGCGAAATACGAACCGGTGTGATCGGCCTCGAACTCGATGCGCAAATCCGCCGGCAGTCTGACGTCGATGCCTGCGAACAGCCGGTGCCGGGGGATGCCCGGCAGCCGGTTGCCTTCGTGCTGGACGGCCGGGTTCCCATCATCGATGAATACGAAATCATTGAAGGTCCATGCCACCGAGAATGTGTGCCTGCCCATGGGTGCCCGTGCCCCCAGTTCGACGCCCCGGTGGCGGGACTCACCCGCATTGCGGAAGAACTCCCTGCCCTCGCCGTCCGGCACCTGGAACGGAACGATCGTGTTCTCGACGTCCATGTGGTAAAGCGCGACATCGAAGACCAGGCCCGTGCCCGCCTCGCCGCGCGTACCGAGCTCGATGCTGCGGGCACGCTGCGGCTCGAGCCGGACGTTGAAGCCGCCGGGGCAGCAAGGCTGGCCGGCAACGGGCGGCGAATTGATCAGCTCGGTCGTCGTCGGCGTCTGGAACGCCGTAGCCACGTTCCCGTAGATACGCAGCCCGGGCAGGAGTTGCCAGGCCGCGCCGAGCGTGGGGCTGAAGGCGGACAGCGTGCGTTCCCCGGAGTCGTCGCGTCCGTCCGTCAGCAGACGGTCGTCCGCAGCGAACGTCACGGCGTCGTAGCGCGCGCCCGCGGTCACGTCGACGGTTGCACTCACCTGCCATGAAGCCTGTACGAAAGGCCCGACGGCGGTCACTCGATCGGTCTGGTCGCGGCGGAGACTGGATCCCGGCGCGCCGCCCACGTTGGTGAACTCGCGACGGTCGTCGCTGGACCATTCGAGATCGACGCCGCCGGTGAGGCCCAGCTGCTCGGCAGCCCGGATCGGAGTACCCGCCCAGGACGACCGGACCCCGGCTGCGCGTCGCTCCAGAAAGATGAACGCGAACGGCAGCGAGTTGTCGACATCGCGGCGAAGCCCGTAGCCGGCCACGTCCAGCCGACCGCTCTCGAACGTGCGGACCCACGCCAGACCGGACTGCACGTGGGTGGTGGCTTCGCCGCTCTGCGTCCGGACGTTGTTCGGCCATGCCATGTCACGCCGGACGCGGACCGAATCGAGCGGGAGGGCACCGGCGCTCTGGGAGACCGGTGCATCGACGGCATTGACTACGACGGTCAGCGCGGAGTGTTGCCCCAGCGCGAGCGTGCCGCGGGCGTTGAGCAGCGTCTGCTCGGCCCGCGAGTAATCGCGGAATCCATCGGTCTCGAGGTGCGACAGACTGACGAGCCAGTGCGCGCCGTCCGCGCGGCCACCGGTCTTGGCCTGGATGCGCCTGAGTCGACCCAGCCCCGCATCCCGTCCCACATCGCCGGCCAGCACCCTGGCGTCGACGCCGACTGCTCCGGCGGGCGGCGCTTCGCTCGTCACGGAGATCACGCCGCCCGCGGCGTTGCCGTAGAGCGAGGACGACGGACCGCGCAGCACCTCGATGCGCTGCGCAGCACCAAGATCAAGATTGGTCAGATTGGATTGTCCATCCGGCATCGTGAGCGGGATGCCATCGGCGATGACGCGCACACCGCGCACGCCGAACGCGGCACGCGCCCCCATACCGCGGATCGAGATGCGTGACCCCAGCGCGAAGTTGTAGCGGTTGTTGACGAACACGCCAGGAACGCGGTCCAGGGATTCATCCAGTCCCACATTGGCCTGCGCGCCGCGGATCGCGTCCGCGCCGACGACCGTGACTGCGGCCGGGAAACGATCGCGCGCCAGTTGTCCGCGGGTGACGCTGACCGCCAGGCTGTCCAGCCGGATGGGCCGGAGCGTGTCGGCCTGCTGCGCCGCGGCCGCGGCCGGGAGCGCGTGCAGTGCAGCGATCAGCGCCGCGGCGCGCACGCCCGTCAGGCGCCTTCGCCTACGGTCCGGCCGGCGTGGTGCGGGCGCCGGACCGGTAGCGGTGTCGCACATACTCGATGACTCCGGGGAGGATCGACAGGAAGATGATGACGAGAATCACGAGCGTGAAATTGTGCTCGACAGCCGGAATGTTGCCGAAGTAGTAGCCGCCATAAACGAAGATGCTGATCCACAGGACCGCACCGACCACGTTATAGAGAAGGAACCGTCCGTATTCCATCGCGCCGATCCCGGCGACGAAGGGCGCGAAGGTGCGCACGATCGGCATGAAGCGCGCGATGATGATGGTTTTGCCGCCATGCTTCTCGTAGAACGCGTGGGTGCGATCGAGGTATTCCTGCTTCACGAAACGAAGCCCGCGTTGCGCGCGCGGTCCCACGTAGTGACCGATCCAGTAGTTGACCGTGTCGCCCAGGATGGCGGCCACCGTGAGCAGCAGGAACAGCATGTGCGGGCTGAGCGAGCCGCGCGCGGCAAACGTCCCCGCCGCGAAGAGGAGCGAGTCCCCGGGCAGCAGGGGCATCACGACGAGACCCGTCTCGACGAAGATGATCAGGAACAGGATTGCATACGTCCAGATCCCGTACTGCCGGATGATGGCGTCGAGGTGGACATCGATGTGCAGGATGAAGTCGAACAGCTGAGCGATCAGTTCCATGCGGGATTCCATGCCTCGGACGGTTGCGCATTCCTTCGCCGGGCCGGCCGGCGGTGTTCCATCAGCTCTCCTGCCATCCGAACCGGCCGACGAGAGGCACGAAGCTGCACGGAACGATGCTCTCAGTCTCGACCCCGTCCGGTCCTTTCCGCACCAGCGTCAGCTGTTGCTCGCGAAGGTCACCGATGGGGATGAGCATGCGGCCGCCGGGCGCGAGCTGATCGACGAGCGCCGTCGGGACGGCGGGCGCGCCGGCCGCGACCAGGATGACGTCCCAGGGCGCATAGCGCGACCAGCCGACGGTGCCGTCGCCCACGAGCAGGGCCACGTTGCCGATGCGCAGCCCGTCCAGGTTGGCTCGGGCCTGCGCCGAGATCTCGGGGATCCGCTCGATCGAGTAGACGTGCGCGGCGAGGTGGGCGAGCACGGCGGTCTGGAAGCCTGTACCGGTCCCGACCTCGAGGACACGGTCCGCGGGCTGGATCTGGAGGATCTGGGCGTACAGGGCCTGCAGCGACGGTTGGGATGCGGTCTGTCCCCAGCCGATGGGCAGCGCGACATCATCGTAGGCGTATCTGCGCACGGCCGCCGGAATGAACAGGTGTCGCGGGACGGAGCCGAAGGCGGCGAGCACGCGCGCGTCCTCCACGCCCGCTGCCCGGATCGCGTCCACGAGCCGCCGGCGGAGCCGATCCGAGCCGGCCTCGTTCAGAGAGAAAGCCGCCACTGCCCGATGGCCTTCATGAGGCCGTAGTTGGTCAGGTCCAGATGCAACGGGGTGACCGAGATATACCCTTCGTGCACGGCCCGGAAATCCGAGTCCTCGTTGCCCCACCAGCGACTCTCGCCGCCGCCGATCCAGTAGTATTCGCGACCGTTCGGGTCCGCCGCCCTGGTCAGCGATCCGACGTAGGCGCGCCGGCCCAGCGACGTGACCTTGATGCCGGCCACCCGGTCCGGCTCGATGGGCGGCAGGTTCACGTTGAACAGGGTTTCCTTGGGGAAATCCGGCCGCTCGATGAGCTGCTTGAGCACGTCCCCGAGCAGTCCGGTCCAGGCGTCCAGCCCTTCGGTCGCCTGCCCCGTGTACGACACGGCGATCGCGGGGATGCCGAGGATCGTCGCCTCCATCGCGGCCGCCACGGTTCCGGAGTACAGGACGTCATCGCCCAGATTCGCCCCGTGGTTCACGCCGGACAGAACGAAGTCGGGGCGCTGTTCGAGCAGCTCGCCGACGGCGAGAATGACGCAGTCCGTGGGCGTGCCATCGACGACGAGGACGTCGTCGTCCGTGCGCCGGACACGCAGCGGGTAATGCAGCGTGAGCGAGTGGCTGGTGGCACTCTGCTCGCGGTCGGGTGCAACGACCTGGACCGAGCCGAGGCCGGCCGCGGCGCGCGCCAGGACGTGCAGCCCTCCGGCCAGGTAGCCGTCGTCGTTCGTGATGAGGATGCGCATCAGGCCGACGGGGTCAGCAGATCACGCAGATGCTCGAGCTCGGAGCGGAGCAGGTCGACCATTTCGGCGTCGAGCGCCCGACCGGCGATCTCGCGGACCTTGCCCGTGCGCCGCATCTGTTCGATACGCGCCCGCGCGCCTTCGATCGTGTACTTGTCCTCGTAGAGCAGACGCTTCACGAGCATGATCAGCTGGATCTCCTTGCGCTGATAGACGCGGTTGCCCGATCGGTTCTTGGACGGATTCAGGGGCGGAAACTGCGCTTCCCAGTAGCGCAGGACATGCGGCTTGAGACCCACGATGTCGCACACCTCGGAAATCGAATAATACTCGCGTTGCGCGATGGGCCGTTCACGCGCGGTCTCGTGGGCGCTGCGCTCGATCGCATGGCGGGCGTCCGCACTCCGGTCATCGCCCCGCAGGTCCTCCTCTGCCGTTCGCGTCAGCGAGCCCGGTGCGTCGTCCTCGTCGACGTCGGCAGCGGCCGGAGCCGCGGCCGCTTCCCTCCCCGGCTCATCGACTTCCCACGGGAAGAGATCGCCGGTCAGATCGTCAGGCTGGTTCATGACCAGATCTCCGGTTTGGGCTCACGCAGCATGAGGTTGTCGAGCGCATCCCGCGGGGCCCGACCCTCGAACAGCACGGCGTGGACCTCCTGGACGATAGGCATCGTGATCCCCTCGCGCGATGCCAGCGCGAGTGCGGCGCGTGTCGTATCCACGCCTTCGGCCACCTGGCTCATCCCTGCGAGGATGTCGCTCAGGGGGCGTCCCTTGCCCAGCTCCACGCCCACGTGCCGGTTGCGGCTGAGGTCGCCGGTACACGTCAGGATCATGTCGCCCATCCCGGCCAGTCCGGCGAGCGTCAGCGGGTTCGCACCGAGTCGGGCGGCCAGCCGGGCAATCTCGGCCAGGCCACGCGTGAGCAGGGCGGCCCGGGCGTTGTGGCCCAGGCCCAGGCCGACGGCCATGCCGGCGGCGAGCGCGATGACGTTCTTGAGGGCGCCGCCCATCTCGACGCCGGTCACATCCGTTGTCGTGTATACCCGGAAGCGCGCGGTCTGAAACAGGTTCTGGGCGTCCGCGGCGGTGTCCGCGTCACGGCTGGCGACGGTGACCGCGGTGGCCAGCTCGCGCGCGACTTCCGCGGCGAAGCTCGGTCCGGACAGGAATGCCAGGCGGGAGGCCGGACCGGCGGGCAGCACCGTGCGCAGCACGCCGTCCATGGTCTCGAGTGTGCCCAGTTCGATGCCTTTCGATGCGCTGACCACCCGCGCATCGGCACGCATCGCGGGCGCCGCCCTGGACATGACGGCACGCACGTGCTGCGAAGGACTGACGGATACGATCCACGGTGCACCGATGACGGCCTGTTCCAGCTCCGTCGTCGCGTGCAGTCGCGGGTCGAGCGTAATGCCCGGCAGGTAGACGGCGTTCTCTCCCCGCTCCGCGATCGCGTCCACGACGGCCTGCTCGTACGACCACAACGTGACCTCACACCCCTTGCGCGCGAGCAGATTGGCCAGGGCGGTGCCCCAGCTGCCGGCGCCGACCACGGTCACGCGCTCGCTCACGAGGTCCGGGTCTTCCTGCCGAACCGGTTCTCCTGCCCCGCCAGCAGCCGGTGGATGTTGGAGCGATGCGCGTAGACGATGAACGCGGCGACGGCGATGGTGAGCCACAGCACCGGGCCGTTACCCGAGAGGACGGCGACGGCGATCGCCACGGTCGGCGCGGCGACGATCGAGCCCAGCGAAACGTAACCGGTGGACCAGACCAGCGCGATCCAGACGGCGAGCCCCAGCAGGACGGCGACGGGTGCGAGCGCGAGCATGACGCCTGCGCTGGTCGCCACGCCCTTGCCGCCACGGAAACGCATCCAGACCGGGTACACGTGGCCGACAATGGCGGCGGCACCGAAGGCGAGCGCCCACCACACCGAAGGCGAGTCCGCCCACCTCGGGAAGATGCTTGCCGGGACCCACCCTTTCGCCATGTCGATGAGCATGACGGGCAGCGCGACTCTCCAGCCCAGGACGCGGTAGGCATTCGTGGCGCCCAGGTTGCCGCTGCCCTCACGACGCAGATCGACACCGCGGAGGCGACCGGCCACGTAGCTCGTCGGGGTCGAGCCCATGAGGTATGCGGCCAGCAGCAGGAGGATCATCACACGCGTTTCTCCGAACGCGCGCGCAGTCGGATCCGGATCGGTGAGCCGGCGAATTCCCAGCGCGCGCGGAACGCGTTGCGGAGGTACCGGACATAGTGCTCCGGCACGGCCTTGGGCTGGTTGGTGAACAGTACGAACGTGGGCGGGGCCGTGGCGGCCTGCGTCGCGTACAGGAACTTCACGGGCATGCCCCGATAATGGGGTGGTGGTACGCGGCCCGCCAGTTCACGCACGGCCTCGTTCACCGCGTGCGTCGGGATGCGCATGGCGCGGCTGTCCGCCACGCGCAGGATGAGATCGAGGACCTTGTGCACGCGCTGGCCGGTCAGGGCCGATGTGAAGAGCATCGGTGCACTGGCCAGCGTCGGCGCCCGGGCGTGCACGGCGCGCTCGTACTCGACGGCCGTCATGGTGTCCTTCTCGACCAGGTCCCATTTGTTGGCGATCACGATCAGGCCGCAGCCGGCGGTCCAGGCCTTCTCTGCGATCTTCAGGTCCTGCACATGGACAGGCGCCGTCGCCTCGACGAGCAGCAGACAGACATCGGCGCGCTCGATCGCGCGCGCGGTGCGCAGCGCGCCGTAATACTCGAGGCCCGGTTCGATGCGGGACGGGCGGCGCAGCCCCGCCGTATCGATGAAGACCATGTCCCGGTCGTGGTAACGCAGCGGTGTATCGATGCTGTCGCGCGTGGTCCCAGCCACCTCGCTGACCACGAGCCGGTCCTCGCCCAGCAGCCGGTTGATGAAACTGGACTTGCCGACGTTCGGCCGGCCGATGACGGCAACATGCAGAACGCCGGGGTCCTCCGTCTCCGGCTCGCGTGGGGGAAGCCGGCCGATGATGACGTCCAGCAGGTCACCGGAGCCCTTGCCGATCATCGCGCTCACGGGGACGGGCTCGCCCAGACCCAGCTGCCAGAACTCGTGGTGGGCCAGGCTGGAGGGCAGGTCGTCGACCTTATTCACGACGAGCACGATGGGCCGGTCCGCGGGTCGCAGGATCTCCGCCACGCGGAAGTCGAGCGGGTGCGGGCCGGCCTGGCCATCCACCACGAAGACGATCAGGTCCGCCTCGGTGATGGCCATCTCCACCTGCCGGCGAACGGCGCGCGGCATGGCCGCCGACTCATCGGGCTCGAGTCCGCCCGTATCGACGAGCCAGAATCCGTGGCCGGCCCAGTCGGCCCGCGCGAAGTTGCGGTCCCGCGTGACGCCGGGCATGTCATCGACGATGGCGCGCCGCTGGCCGAGGACCCGGTTGAAGAGCGTCGATTTGCCGACGTTGGGCCGCCCGATGATGGCGACCGTGGGCAGGCTTGTTTTCACGGATCGATCAGCGGTGCGAAAAGGTCGTGACCCGGCCGCACCTCCGCGGGAGCGAGCGCCTCGACGAGCTCGGTCAGAGGCAGGTCGTCGATGAAAAGCTGGTCGTCGTTCAGGGACTCGGCAGGCAGCAGGACCAGGTCGAGCCGCGCCTCGCCCCGCAGGGCCGACAGGATGTCGTGTCCTGCGAGGAGCCCGGCCGTCGTGACCGTCTCACCGAACCAACGGTTGCGGACGGGCACGACACGCGTGTCGCAGCCGGTCCTGGCGCGCAGCGCATCCGCGAGCGGTCGCAGCACCGGTGCCATGCGCTCACCGGTCACGAACGTGACCGAGCGTCCCCGCAGCGGCGGAACCCGGTCCAGATCCGCAGTCGCGGTGTCCAGGAAGCGCCGGACGGCGCCGACGCCGTTCTCGGTGAGCGGCCAGTCGTCGTAGTAGGCGCCCTCGGGAATCGGCTGCTGCGCGAGGAAGAACATCTCGTCGGCGGCGTACGCCCACCCCGTCCCAGCGCGGGCAAGGGCGCGCTGGCGGGCGCGATCGACTTGTGCGATGGCCGCGGCGGCCTGGTCCGCTGTGAGCAACCCGACGTGCCGATCGAGGTTGTACCGGGTCAGGCCGACGGGCACGACGGAAAGCGACAGCACGCCCGGGCCCAGGCCCTCGAGGTCCACGATGGTTCGGTCCAGGTGAGGCCCGTCGTTGAGGCCAGGACACAGCACGACCTGCGTGTGCACCTCGATGCCGCCCGCGATCAGCGTGTCGAGCTGCTCGACGATGTCGCCACCGCGCTCCACCCCCAGCGCGGCCATGCGAACTTCAGGCTCCGTGGCGTGGACGCTCACGTACAGCGGCGTGAGGCGCTGCTCGAGGATCCGGTCGAAGCCGCGCGGACCCAGGTTCGTCAGCGTGACGTAACTCCCGTAGGCGAAGGACAACCGGAAGTCGTCGTCCTTGAGGAACAGGGCGTCGCGTGCCCCCGGCGGGTTGCCGTCGATGAAGCAGAACGCGCACTTGTTCGCGCACTGCCGGACGACATCCGGCGCCGGCACTATGCCCAGCGTCTCCCCGGCCGGCTTCTCGATCTCGAGAATGGTGGGTTCGTCGTCGCCCGGGCCCAGGATCTCGACCTCGATGGACGCATCGACCTCGCGGAAGCGGAAGTCGATCGTGTCGCGGACGCGATCTCCGTTGATCCGGATGATGCGGGTGCCGATCTCGAGTTGCAGCTCGTCGGCGATTCCGCCAGGCAGGGTTTCGGCGATCCGGACCAAGAGAAGTCAGGTCAGCTGGGCGATGTCGCTGCGGCAGCCGGCGCGGCAGCCGCGCCGAGCCTGCACGGCGTACGGTACGGGCGTACGGACGGATGACTCATGTCGTACCTCCTCCCGAGGAAGCTGCGGCGCGCGAGGCCTGATACACGTGGCCCTTCAATTGGTGGCGTCCTCCTCGCCCAGCGCCAGTCGGACCCGCCAGGCAGGAAGTCCCAGTGCACGCGCTGCCTGAATCACATCCTCGTATTCCGGCTTCGTCCGTGTGCCGCCGCCGGGCAGGATCACGCGCTTGCGCCGGATCGTCTGTCCGCGCCAGACGATGGTCTCCTCGGCCCGCGCCAATGCCGGGCGGGATACCGGCCAGTGGCGGACGCCGATCGTGGGTGAGTGGTCGAAGAGCGCCTCGATCACGGACTCGAGTTGTCCGGGATGGGCCAGGGCCTCGATGCGCAGACCCGGCCGGCCCTTCTTCATGGCGCTGGGCAGCGCGACGGCATCGAGTGCACCGCCGGTGAGCAGGGCTTCGAGTACGGGCGCCACGTACTCCGGAGCCAGGTCGTCGACGTCGGCCTGGATCAGGATCAGCGTGTCCGCTTCCACCGTTGCAACGGCACACGCGATGAGGCGCAGGCAGTTGGGCCGGTCCCCGGGATCCCGTGTGCCGGCGCCGAAACCCGTGCGACCCGCGACCAGGCCAGGACCGGGTAGGCGGCCCTCCGCGAGCGTGGCCACGATCGCCGCCCCGGTCGGCGTCGTGCACTCGCCTTCCAGGTCGAAGCCGGTGAGCGGCAGGCCTTCCAGGATGCGCGCCGTTGCCGGCGCCGGGACCGGGTAGCGGCCGTGCTCGATCTCGATCCAGCCGCTGCCCACGGCCACGGGGCGCGTATAGAAGGTGTCGAAGCCTAGAGCATCGAAGCCCGCCATCGCGCAGAGCACATCGAGGATCGAGTCCAGTGCACCGACCTCGTGAAAATGCACGCGTTCGACGGTCGTGCCGTGCACGGCCGCTTCCGCGACGGCGATGCGCTCGAACGCCGCGCAGGCCCACGCGCGCGCCCGCTCCGTAGCGGGCGACCCGTTCACGATCTCGAGCAGGTGGCGGAGGTGGCGGTGTGCCTGCTCGGGCGGTGCCACGAACGTCACGTGCGGGCACGAGATGCCTCGCCTCGACACGCGCTCGATACGCACCTCGATGTCGCCCAGCTCGAGGGCCGCAACGAAGTCGCGCAGCCACGCCTCCTCGAGCCCGAGGTCCAGCAGGGCCGCCACGGTCATGTCGCCACTGATACCGGCGAACGGGTCGAAGATCAGGGCACGCGTGCTCATGTTCCGTCGCCAAGCTGTTCGAGGATGCGTGTGGCCAGCGCGACGGAAAAGCCGGGCAGCGCCGCGATGTCCTGGGCGGTCGCCTCACGGAGGGCACGGACGCTGCCGAACCGCTCGAGCAGGCGCCGCTGCCGTACGGGCCCTATGCCTTCGACGTCGGCGAGTTCGCTGCGCAGCGTCTGCCGCGCGCGCACGTTGCGGTTGAACGAGTTGGCGAAACGGTGGGCCTCGTCGCGCATCCGCTGCAGCGCGCGCAACGCCATCCGGTTTCGGGCCAGCCGGACCGGCTCGTCGCGGCCGACAAGGTAGAGATCCTCCTCGCGCTTTGCCAGACCGGCAAACGTCACATCGGTCGCGCCCGCATCGGCGGCGGCGCGTCGCGCAGCAGTGAGCTGGGCGCGGCCGCCATCGATGAGGGCGAGATCAGGCAGGGGCCGGGCCTCGCCGATGCGGCGGCGGAAGTAGCGGCTGACGACCTCGGCCATGGACCGCACATCGTCGTTGCCCCAGTCCCCGCGCACGCGGAACTTGCGGTACTCGCCGCGATCCGGTTCACCGTTGCGGAACACGACAGCCCCGCCCACGACGTCGGTGCCCTGCTGGTGCGAGATGTCGAAGCAGACGGCCAGGCGGGGCACGACCTTCATGTCGAGCACATCCTGCATCTCGTAGAGCAGATCGTCGGCCCGTCCGATCGCGCGTTCGGACAGGATCGTCCGTTCCTCGAGCAGGTGTCGCGCGTTCTGGTTGGCCAGCTCGATGAGGCGCGCCTTCTCGCCGCGGTGCGGGACGCGCGCGTCGATGCGCCGTCCCGCCTCTCCGGCCAGCAGATCCTGCAGTGGCACGCGGTCCTCGAAGTCCGCTGGCAGGAGCACCTCGCGGGGCAGGTCTGCCGTCCCGCTGGGACCGCGTCCGAAATACATGCGCGTGGCCGCGGCCGACACGAGCGCATCGTCGGGTTCGCTCTGGATGTTCGAGAAGAAGTCGAGCTCGCGGCCCAGCAGCTTGCCGCCGCGGATGCGGAGCAGGACTGCGCATGCGCGATCGCCATCGCGCGCGAGCCCGAGGACATCGATGTCCCGGTCGCGGATGTCGAACGCCCGCTGCCGGCGTTCGATGCTGTCGAGACCGGCCAGCACGTCGCGCAGCGTGGCGGCCCGTTCGAAGTCGAGCGACTCCGCCGCCTGCGCCATGCCCTCCAGGACGCGTTGCCGCACTGCGGATGTACGCCCGCCGAGCACGTCCAGCATCTCGTCGACCATCGCGCGGTAATCATCGGCATCCTGCAGACCGACGCAGGGTGCCTGACAGCGGCCGATGTGGTAGTCCAGGCAGGGCCGTTCGGGAGCCTCGACGGGGAGGTCGTAGCGGCAGCTGCGCACGGTGTACAGCCGCTTGATGAGTTCCAGCGCCTGACGCATGGCGCCGACCTCGGTGAACGGCCCGAAGTAGCGGCTACCATCATTGTCGAGTCGGCGCGTCACGTAGACGCGCGGGAAGCGCTCCGCCAGCGTGACCTTGATGTACGGATACTTCTTGTCGTCGCGCAGCCGGATGTTGAAACGCGGCTGGTGCGCCTTGATCAGGTTGGCTTCGAGCAGCAGGGCCTCGGCTTCCGAGCCGACGACGATCGAGTCGATGTCACGGACGCGGCGCACCATCTCGTGGTTCTTGATGGAGATACTGCCGTCCGTCGCGAAATGGCTGCGCACCCGCGCGCGCAGCGACTTGGCCTTGCCGATGTAGAGGATCTCACCGCGCCGGTCCTTGAACAGGTACACACCGGGGCGTGCGGGCAGACCGCGCAGCTTCCTGTCGAGGTCGAGAACCGGGCTGGACATCTCGGTGCGTTGTACCCCGGCTCTTCCTTTCGTCGCCATCAGCGGCGTCGGCGCACCGCGGAGCGCAGCAGATCGAGGGGATCCGGAACGCCCAGCAGGCGGGCGATCATGCCGTAGAGCAGCCCATAGAAGGGGAGAACGAGCGCGGCGGCGGCCAGGCCGGGGAGGCCGGAGACGACGCCGGTCAGGAGCCTCGCCGGTGCGGCAGCCAGCAGTGCTGCCGCGGCCATGCGGAACGCAGGGGATGCGGAGCGCTGCGAGGCGCCCAGCCGTCGACCGGAAGCGCGCCGCAACAGCCCCCACTCGAGCCAGGCAGCGATCCCGCTGCCGAGCGCCAGCCCGACGACGCCGAGTGGACGGGCCAGATCGCCCACGGCGGGAGCGCGCGCGATGGCGAACGGAGAGACCCGTACCGACCACTGCTGGAACACGAGCATCAGCCCGAGTCCCAGCGCGCCGGCCACCAGCACGCGGACGAAGGCGATACGGGCCGGCGTAGCGGTGTCGTTCAGTGCATAGAACGAGGACGCGTAGAGGCGTGCCGCCGTCGACGGAATCAGACCCAGCGCGTACGCGGCCAGGGCCAGGCTGACGAGCGCCGTGTCTGCGGCGGAGAACAGACCGCGCTCGTAGATCGCGCGGACCACCACGTCGCCGATGAAGAGGTAGCCGATCGCGGACGGCACGACGAGTACGGCCATGCGCCGCAGGCTCGCGTCGACGCGGGCGCGCAGCGCGTCGACGTGTGCTGCACCGTGGCGCGACAGTTCGGGCAGTTCGGCGGCGGCCACCGCCATGCCGAACAGGCTGAAGGGGAGCACGTACAGCGTCTGCGCATATGTCATGGCCGCGATTGCACCGACGAACGGGAGGAACGAAGCGAGCCAGAGATCAATCCACGAGCCCAGCTGAACCGCGCCCCGGCCCAGGATCGCCGGACCGGCGTTGCGCACGACCTGTCGGACGTCGGTACCCCGTGTGTCCCAGTGGATGACGAGCGATCGTTCCAGACGCAGGAGCCACGGCAGCTGGACGAGGAACTGGAGGAACCCGCCGACCAGTGCGCCCCAGGCGGCAGCCATGACGATGCCGCGCTGTCCGGCCTGCCCGCCGGCCAGGACGAGGGCGGTGATGATCGCGGCGTTCCACAGCACCGGCGCCACGTAAGGCACGAGAAAACGTCGGTGGCTGTTCAGCACGCCGAGCGCCCAGGCGGACAGCACGAGGACGCCCGTCATGGGAAAGACGACGCGCACCACGTCGATGGTCACGTCGCGCAGCTCGCCGGAGAAACCCGGGAAGAACGCCCGCACCAGGATCGGTGCGAGTGCAATCCCGGCCAGGGTCACCACACCGGCCAGCGCGAGAAGCAGTGCGAAGACCGCGCCGGCCAGCCGGCCCGCGCTCTCCCGGTCGCCCCGTTCCAGCAGCGAAGCGTACACAGGGATGAACGAGGCGCTCAGGGTGCCTTCGCCCAGCATGTTCTGGAGCACGTTCGGCAGACGCAGGCCGCTGCGGAACGCGGATGCGAACAGCGACGTGCCGAGGTAGTGCGAGATGGCGCTTTCGCGCACGAGGCCGGCGATCCTGCTGAGCAGGATCCCGGTGGCGACCGTATGCGCGTGGCGGCCCGGCGGGGGGTGCTCTTCGGCGGCCGGCGTGGACACGTCGCGACCGGCGGGGCGGCTCAGGTGCCGCCGTCGCCGGGCGGCAGCAGGCCTTCGGGGGTGGGCTTTTCCTCCAGCAGCCGCTGCAGGAACGCGGATTCCTCGTTGAGGCGGTCGACTTCACGACCGAGCCGTTCGATCTCGCCCTCCAGCAGCGCCACACGCTCCGGCAGGCTGCCGGGCATGTTGCGCGCACTCTCCAGGCGGCCGGCGATCGCGCGGCCGACCTGTGAATCGAGGACCACCGCGGTCAGCGGGATGAGCAGCGCCACGAGCAGGACCACGAGCACGAGGATGACGGCCATGCCGGAAGCTATTCCGCCCGTGCGGGGTCCGGCAAGCGTTCCGGATCCGGGTCCGGGCAGCGCACGCCCCGCCAGCCCGGGGCCGGGCGGTCGAGGACCACGTGCATGGCATCCGCGACGTCGTGCAGCAGATCGCCACCGTACCGGCCGAGCAGTGGCAGGATGTTCAGCACGCGCTCCTGTGGCGCACCATCCGGGTACAGATGGGTCGCCGCCCTGCGCAGCTGTCCGGTTTCGATGGCCGCGCGTTTGCGCAGATGGGAGAGGATCTTCTTCTCGGTGTCCGTGACGCGAGCCAGCGCCGCGTTCCGGTTGCGGACGATCCAGCCGTGCAGCGTCGGATCGATCTGTCCGGCCGCGGACGCGACGCGATCGTACTCTTCGGTGAGCAGCGTCCGCAGCCGGCCCAGCGGTTCCACGACGCCCGCGGGCAACTCATCGCGCAGGACGCGTGTGACGAGTTCGTGGAACGGTTGCGCGACATCCTCCGGTCCGAGCTCGAACTTGTCGAGCAGCCTGCGGATCTTGGCCTCGACGATCGTCACGCCGAACCGCGGAAACACGACCGGCGGCTCGACGCCGTGCACATGAAACAGGCAACCGATCTGGGCGAAATAGGCGATTTCCGCCGGCCCTCCGACATAGGCGAGCGTGGGCAGTAACGCCGACTCTACGACCGGCCGCAGCAGCACATTGGGGGAGAATCGTTCCGGCCGGGTCTCGAGCAGATCGGTCAGATGCGCATCGGTCAGCGTGCGGCGGCTGCGCCGGAGCAGCCAGCCGTCGCCGGAACGGACCAGACGGTCGCGGCCGCTCTCGTCGTGAAAAAAGACATTGGACACGTCCTCCGCGACAGCGACCTGCGCGTGGTAGCCCGCTTCCTGCAGCCGCGCAGTCTCCTGCACGAGCAGACGCGCGTGTTGCGATGCGCGCGCGAGTTCGGTCGCCAGGATGGGCCGGGCCGCCTGCTTGAGCGCGGCCGACGCGGGGTCGAGGAGCGCGACGTCCACGGTGCCCAGCAGACCGCGCAGGAGATCGGCGAAGGCCTCCGCCATCGTCTGCCCGGGTCGGTAGGCGTTGCGCACGATCCCGGTGAGGCCGGGCGAGAACGCAGAGGCCGGCAGCGCCGCTTCGAGCGCCTCGACTGCCTCGAGGACCGCGTCGCCCAGCCTCGTGGCCGACATCGGCAGCGGTGGTGCCTCCGGATCGTTGTGCAGCGCGATGCGCCGGAGCTCGTGCTCCGCATCGACGACGGCGGTCTGGCTGGCCTCCAGCCAGTCGTGATCGTCCGATGCCATCCAGAAGACGGCGAGGCAAGGGACGCCGAGTGTGTCTTCCAGCGCGCTGGCCAGCCGCACGGCGGTGAGCAGTTTGTAGATCGTGTAGAGCGGCCCTCCGAACAGACCCGTCTGCTGGCCCGTGGTCACGAAGAACCCGTCCCCATCCAGGATCCGACTCAGGCGCTGATCCGCCGCCGGCGACGTGGCCTGCAACGCGGCCGCGAGGCGCGCACGCGCTGCGCCCGGCAGTCGCGCCCGTACCTGGTCGGCCTTGCGGCGGTATGCGTCCGGGTCGAACGGGTGGCCGGCGTAGAACGTCGCGAGCGCTTCGTGGCCACGCAGGACATCGCGTACCAGGTCAGTCCCGCGGACGGAGGCCACGTGCAGCTCCACGCCCGTGCGTGCGCCGTGCACGACGTCCCGCCTGCTCCGCGCAGGGGGCGCGGGTTGCGTCGCAGGGGGCGCGCCGGGACCGTCCGTCATTCGGCGGCCTTGTGGTAGGGTTCGTTGCGCATGATCGAGCCGGCTCGGTACAACTGCTCGGCCAGCACGAGCCGGGCCAGGTCATGCGGCAGCGTGAGCGTGGACAGGCGAAGGCGCCGGTCGCTCCTTCGGATCAACTCGTCGCTCAATCCCCAGGCCCCGCCGATGACGAACGTCACCCCGGGACGTCCGTGCACGGCAGCGGCCGCGAGGTGCCGCGACAGCCGGGTCGAGTTCCACGCATCGCCCCCCACGCGGGTGAGGGCCACGAGTTCGGTCCCGGGCGGCACTCTGGCGAGGAGGCGTTGAGCTTCTGCGTCGCGGATCCGGTCGACGTGCGGTGCCCGGCCGCCGGGCTCGGCCCGTACCTCGATGAAATCCGCAGGCCAGTACCTCGCGGCACGCTGCTCGTACTCACGGATCGCGGCCGCCAGCAGCGCACCCGGCTTCCCGACGGCGAGCACGGTCACCTTCACGGGGGTCAGGCGTAGATCCCGCGCATCTTGTGCACGGCGGCGACCCGATCGATCGCCAACATGTACGCGGCCGTTCTGAGGTTGACGTTGTGCAGGCGGGCGTACCGCAGCACTTCCGCGAACGAGCGGATCATGACCTCGCGCAACCGCTCGTTGACCAGCTCCTCGCTCCAGTAATAGCCGCCGCGGTTCTGCACCCATTCGAAGTAACTGACGGTCACGCCGCCCGCGTTCGCCAGGATGTCGGGAATGACGAAGATGCCCTTTTCCTCGAGGATCGAGTCCGCCATGGCCGTGACCGGTCCGTTGGCACCCTCCGCAATCACCCGGGCGCGGATGTTGGCTGCGTTCTTCCGCGTGATGACGTTCTCCAGCACGGCGGGCACGAGCACATCGGTCTCGAGTTCGAGGATCTGCTCGTTCGTGCACGGTTCCCCGGTCGGGTACCCTTCCAGGAACCGGTTCTGTCGGATCCAGTCCAACGCCTCGGTGATGTAGATGCCGTTGGGGTTGTAGATCCCGCCGGTCTTGTCGCTGATGCCGACGACGGTCATCCCCTCCTGGGCCAGGAGCTGCGCCGCAACGGAACCGACGTTGCCGAAGCCCTGCACCACGACCTTGCTGCCGCTCAGCGGGATCTGCAGCTCACGCAGCGCCTCCTTTACGACCAGCATGACGCCGCGCCCGGTCGCTTCGCGCCGGCCGCGCGACCCGCCAATGGCTACGGGCTTGCCCGTGACCACGGCCGTCACAGTATGGCGTTTGTGCATGGAGTACGTATCCATGATCCACGCCATGACCTGCTCGTTGGTGTTGACATCCGGCGCGGGCACGTCGGACTCCGGCCCGAGGACTTCGAGGATCGACGCGGTGTAGCGGCGCGTCAGACGCTCCAGCTCCGCCATGGACAGACGATAGGGCTCGCATACCACACCGCCCTTCGCTCCACCGAAGGGAATGTCCACGACCGCGCACTTCCACGTCATCCACGCAGCCAGGGCCGTCACTTCGTCGAGCGTCACGCCCATGTCGAACCGGATGCCACCCTTGGCAGGTCCACGCGACGTGTTGTACAACACGCGGTAGCCGCGGAACACCTCGACCTCGCCGTTGTCCATGTGGACGGGAATCGAGGTGATGATCTGCTTTTCGGGGTTGCGCAGGATCCGGTACAGGCCGGCGTCGAGCGACAGAAGGTCGGCGGCCCGATCGAAGCGCTGCATCATGCCTTCGAACGGGTTGTCCTCGTTCAATGCGGGTCCCAGGTCCCGGGGTGTGATGGCTCCTACGAGTCCCATGCTCCAGGTCGCTCCTCAGAGCGCATCCCGCCGAGAATCGTGTCGCGCAGGAAGCGTTCGTTGTTCCGGTAGGGGTGATCCAGGTTGTGATGCAGACCGCGGCTCTCCGTGCGTCGAAGCGCGCAGGCCGTGATGAGCGTGGCGACGTCGACGAGGTTCACGAGTTCTATGGCATCGACGTCCGGCGTGGCCGGTCCGGGGCGGACGGGCAGGTCCGCCCGCAGGCCGGCCAGCCTCGTTTCTGCCGCCTTCAACCGGTCCTCGCTCCGCACGATGCCGACGTCATCCCACATCAGTTGGCGCAGTTCGTTCCTCACGGCCCGCGCGGCCTCTCCGACCGGAGTCGGTCCCGATCGCTCCGGCGGCGAAAGCCGCGCTCCCGTCTCGGCCCGCGCCAGCGTTTCGGGCAGCCGGCGGGCGGCTCGGTGGCTGTATACGACGGCCTCCAGCAACGAGTTGGATGCTAGACGATTGGCCCCGTGCACGCCAGTGCAGGCCACCTCTCCGGCCGCGAAAAGGCCAGGGATGGAGGTGCGTGCCCAGCGATCGGTGAGCACGCCGCCGCACAGGTAGTGGGCAGCGGGCACGACGGGGATCGGATCGCGCGGGACGTCGAGTCCAAGGCGGGCGCATTCGGCCGCGATCGCGGGGAACCGATCCGCGAAGGTGTCCGCGTCGATCGGGGAAAGATCCAGCCATGCGTGCGCTGCCCCGGTCGTTTTCAGCACCAGGTCGATGGCGCGCGCCACGATGTCACGCGGTGCGAGCGAGCCCAGTGGATGGACTGCATCCATGAGCGGCGCCCCGTCCGGCCCGCGCAGGATCGCCCCCTCACCACGCACGGCTTCCGAGATCAGAAAAGGCCGGTCCCGGGACTGTGCGAGGGCGGTGGGGTGGAACTGCACGAACTCGAGGTTGGCCACGAGCGCACCCGCGCGCCACGCCATGGCGAGGCCATCGCCGGTTGCGATCTCAGGATTCGTGGTATGGATGTAGGCTTCTCCCGCCCCGCCTGATGCGAGGAAGACGGCGCCCGCGTGGAACGTGATCCACTCATCCCGCACGTGGTCGAGGGCCAGCACACCGGCGCAGCGTCGACGCCCGCGCGCAGTCTGCACGATCTCGAGGTCGACGGCGATGTGATCTTCGAGCAGTGTCACATTGGAACGCTCGGCGAGCGCCTGGAGCAGCGCGCGCTCGATCTCCTGACCGGTGAGATCGCCGGCATGCACGATGCGCCGGTGCGAGTGGCCACCTTCGAGACCGAGCGACAGGCCTCTTGCGGAGCTCGTGAACTGGACGCCCCAGTCCGTCAGATCGCGGACGCGGGCCGGACCCTCCACCACCAGGTCGATGACGGCACGGCGGCTGCACAGCCCGGCACCGGCAAGGAGCGTGTCGCGGGCGTGCAGCGCGGGCGAATCCGTCGGGTCAATGGCCGCAGCGATGCCGCCCTGTGCCCAGTTCGTGCTGGAATCGGCCCGTCGCTTCTTGGTGATGACCGTGACGGACGCGCTCGCGCTGGCCTCGAGGGCGAACGTCAGACCGGCCATGCCGCTGCCGATCACGACGACGTCCGTGGAAACGTGCTTCATGCCCGTGCGACCGCGTCCAGCGCGGCGTCCAGCGAAGGGGCCCCCGCGTCGATCGTCACCGTCTGACGCAGGACCCGGAGCCTCCCTGCCGCCACGAGGCTGGCCAGTTTCACGGCATCCTTCTCGGTCGTCACGATCGGCCGGCCCCCCGCAACGCGCTCGATGTGCTCGGCATCGGCCCGCGAGTACGCGTGGTGGTCGGGAAACGCGATCAGGCGCTCCACGTCGGCGCCGGCAGCCCGGGCGCTTGCGGCGAACTGCTCGGGCAGTGCGATGCCCGCCACGGCCACAGCCGGGCCTTCCGGAGCTTCGGCTGGTTCACCCGCGACGCTCCAGCCCGCGACGGTGAGGGCCGCCCTGACGATCGGCACACGCGGCGCCACTTCGGCCATGCGCACCGCGAGCGCAACCGCTTCTTCCTGTCCGGCCCCGCGCCGAATGACGACGATGACATCGGCCCTGGCCAGCGCGCGGGGCGACTCGCGCCAGGGACCTGCGGGCAGCAGCCGCGGCCGCTGACGCCAGCGTTCGACGGACACGAGCACGATGTCTAGATCGCGGGCCAGCCGTCTGTGCTGGAAGCCATCGTCGAGGATGACGAGCTGCGCGCCAGCGGCGGCCGCGCGCGCAGCGGAAGCGGACCGGTCGCGGCCCACGTAGACCGGGACGTCGGGGTGCCACATGCGATGCAGGGCAGGCTCGTCATCGCCGTAGCCGCCGTGCAGCACCGCGGGCCGCACGCCGCGCTCGAGAAACGCGTGGACAAGGAAGGCCGCGAACGGCGTCTTCCCTTCTCCACCCACCGTGAGATTGCCCACGCTCACGACCGGGAGGCCGGCCCTGCGGCTGCGCAGCCACCCGTGCCGGTAGCCGTGACCACGTACATAGACGGCGGCGCGGAATGCGGCCGCCGCCGGCGTCAGCGCAAGCCCGAGCAGGCGCGCCCGGCTGCCGGGTGGAGCGGCCCACAGACGAGTGATGCCGGTGGCCATGCGGCGGTGCACCAGATCAGCCGCCGACATCGGCGTCCGCCCGGGCAGTGATCGCGTTGAGGGCACGTTCGAGCGTTTCGGCCAGCCGTTGCAGCTCGGTTTCGCCGGCGGAACGAGGCACCTCCACCGGCGTGCCGTACCGGATCCGTACCCTGGCGAACGGCTGCGGGACGAGAAACCGGTCCCAGGTGCCGAACCACCAGGCGCGATCCGCCGCGGCTGTGACCGGCAGCACCGGAACGCCTGCCAGCTGTGCGGCGTGGAGCGGACCCGGTTTCATTCGGCCGGCCGGGCCACGTGGACCGTCCGGCGTCACGGCCAGCGGCCGGCCGGCTTCCAGGTGGCGAACGGCCTGCCGCAGACCGGTGGCGCCCCCCCTGCTGCTGGAGCCGCGCAGCACGGCAAAGCCCCACCCGGCCGCGACGCGGGCAATCGCGTCGCCGTCGGCCGACCGGCTGATCAGCGTGGCGTACCCACGACCGCGGTGGTAATGCGCCAGCGGGAGCAGGCGCCCGTGCCAGAGCACGTAGACGGCCGGGTCACCACGCCGCACGAGGGCTTCGCCGGCCGGTTCACTCTCGAGCGAGTACCGCACGGTCGACATCATCGCGTGGAGACTGAGTCGGGCCGGGGCGAACAGGGCCCTGTGCAGGCGGTTCATGGCAGGACCTCCGCGACGAGATCCGCTACGCGATCCGCCACGCGCCCGCCCCCGCCCGGCGGCTCGAGTGCCGCCCGGACCCGTGACAGCGCCGCGATCGCCTCCGTGCGGCCGGCACCGTCCTCGTCGAGCAGCGGGAGCAGTGCGCCGCTGAGTCCCTGCACCGTCGCGTCGTCCTGGAGCAGCTCCGGCACAGCGCGCTGTCCGGCGACGAGGTTGACCAGTCCGACATGGTCGACGCGCACGAGCCTGCGGGCCAGTGCGTACGTCAGCGGATTGACGCGATACGTCACGACCATCGGCGTTCGTGTGAGCGCGGCCTGCAGCGTCGACGTGCCGGATTTTACGAGTGCGGCCGACGCGTAGTGGAGCAGCTGCCAGCCATCGCTGGTGCGCGGCACGGTGCGCTCCCCGTACATCGTATCCGGCAATCCGGCGCCGGCTGCGACCACCGGCTGGACCCCGGGCATCGTGCTCCGAACGGCATCGGCGGTTTCGAGGAAGAGTGCAAGGTGACGCTGGATCTCCTGGGCCCGTGACCCTGGAAACAGCGCCAGGATCGGCCGGGCCGGATCCAGGCCGAGCGGCGCACAGAAGCCCTCCCTGCCGACCGGCTCGGGTTCGACATCGAGGAGCGGGTGTCCGACGAACACCGGCCGCCCGCCGGCCGCGCGGAACAGCGGTTCCTCGAACGGCAGGATCACGGCGATCCGATCGGCCCAGGCGGCGAGCTTGCGCGTGCGGCTGCGGTGCCAGGCCCAGACTTGCGGCGCGATGTAGTACAGGACCCGCAGCCCCGAGGCGTGCGCGGCGCGCGTGAGCCGCAGGTTGAAGCCCGGGTAGTCGATCGGGATGAGCAGATCCGGGGGGTTCGTCCGCAGCTCGGCCCGCACGGTCCGCCAGAGGCGCAGGAAGTATGGCAGGCGGCTGCCGACTTCCACGAACCCCATCACGGCCAGCTGGTCCACATGCGCGAGCAGCGTGACGCCCGCTGCAGCCATCCGGTCGCCGCCAAGCCCGTAGAGCCTGACCTCGGGCCAGCGGCGCCGCAGCGCCTCGGCCAGCCCGGCGCCGTGCAGGTCGCCGGAAGGCTCGCCCGCGGAAAGGAAGATCCGTGGGGCCGGCAAGCTCACACGAGCCGGTCGAGATACCAGATCACGTAGGCGACGAGGACCAGCGCGAAGAGCAGCTTCCAGAGACGCCAGGGCCTGGCCGGGCCCGCGTTCCCCTCGCGTCGGTCACGCCAGACTTTGATGAGCGACATGGGCTTCGATCCGGTTCACGATGTCGAGCGCCACCGCCAGGGCACGCCGGCCTTCCTGTCCGCTCACGGCCACCGGCCGCCGGCCGCGCACCGCATCGACGAAGCTCTCCAGCTCCGCGCGCAGCGGTTCCGTACCATCGCCGCGCAGCGGGACCCGTTCGACGATATCCTCGATCCGCGATCCCGCGAAGGGCGAGCCATCGGCGGCGGCAGGCGTCCGCAGGCGCAGGAACTCTCCCGTGCCGGCGGCCAGGTCCAGACTGATGTACCCCGAAGGCTGGAAGAAACGGATCTTGCGCATCCGCTCGAGCGACACACGGCTCGCCGTGAGGTTGGCGACCCCGCCACCAGCGAACTCGAGCCGAGCGTTCGCGATGTCGGGGCTCGCCGTGAGCACGGGCACCCCGACGGCGGCCACGCTGACCACGTCGCGTTTCATCAGGCTCAGGACGAGATCCAGATCATGAATCATCAGGTCCAGGACCACAGCCACGTCCGTCCCGCGCGGTCCGAACGGCGCCAGCCGGTGACTCTCGACGAATACGGGGCCATCGAGGAATGGCTCGCAGGCCCGCAGCGCGCCGTTGAAGCGCTCGACATGTCCGGTCTGGACCAGCGCGCCCGCACGCTCCGCCACGCTCAGGATCCGATCCGCGGCTTCGAGCGTCGGTGCGAGCGGCTTCTCGATCAGCGCCGCGATGCCCCGCTCCAGAACGGCGTTCGCGACCTCCTCGTGTGCGTCGGTCGGCACCGCGATGACGCACGCCTCCGCTTCTTCCAGAAGGCTGCTGAGGGCCTCGTGCACCGGAACACCGAGCTGTGCCCCGACGTCGATGGCGCGGTCCCGACGGACGTCATGGATGCCGACCACCCTGACGCCCGGCAGATCTGCGAGAATACGCGTGTGGTGGAATCCGAGACTGCCGACGCCGATGACGCCGACGGCCAGCCGATCGGCGTCGTTCATCCGACGGTGATGCCGCGCTCGCTGGCCGCGACGAAGTCCAGGAAGTGCACGACTTCCGGGAACGGCTCGATGGCCTGCCGCGCTGCGGCCAGGGCCTGTCCGACGTTCATGTCGGAATGAAAGAACATGCGGTACGTCTTCTTCAGGGCCGCGCGCACCGGGTCGGGGAAACCTCGCCGCTGCAGGCCGACGCTGTTGAGGCCGTACAGACGAGGCGGGTTGCCGGCAGCCTTGACGAATGGCGGCACGTCCTTCCGCAGCGCGGACGCACCGCTGATCATGGTGTGCGCACCGATGCGGACGAACTGGTGGATGGCCGTGAGCCCTCCAATGATCGCCCAGTCCTCGATTGTCACGTGGCCGCCCATGGCGACGCCGTTGGCGATGACGACGTGGCTGCCGATCTCCGTATCGTGCGCAACGTGCGCGTAGGCCATGAGCAGGCAGTCGTCGCCGATCCGCGTAAGGCCCCGGGCCGCGGTCCCACGATTCAGCGTCACGCACTCGCGGATCACGGTGCGGGCACCGATCACCAGTCGCGAATGCTCACCCGCGTACTTCAGATCCTGCGGATCTCCGCCCAGCACGGCGCCGCTGTGCACGCGGCAGTGCTCGCCCAGCACCGTGTCACGCTCGATGACGACATGCGAGCCGAGGCGCGTGCCCGCGCCGAGCGTGACACCCGGCCCGATCACGCAGTACGGCCCGATGCTGACGTCCGGCCCGAGCTGCGTGTGGGCATCGATGACTGCCGTATGGTGGATGGAAGCCACCGCTGTCGTCGAACGGATCCCGGTCGCGCCGTCCATCAGCGATCCACGATACGGGCCATCAGTTCCGCCTCCGCGACCAGCTGGCCATCCACGTAGCCTGCGCCTTTCATGCGGCACGTGTGTCGCCGCAGCTGCAGCATCTCGACCTCGAACCGGATCTGGTCGCCCGGCGTAACCGGCCGGCGCCATTTCACGTTGTCCATTGTCATGAAATAGACGACCTTGTCCTCCGGGTTCTCGATGGCATCCATCAGGAGCAGCCCGCCCACCTGCGCCATCGCTTCGATGATCAGTACGCCGGGCATGATGGGGTGCCCCGGGTAATGGCCCTGGAAGAACGGCTCGTTGATCGTGACGTTCTTGATCCCTGCAATGCGCTTGCCCTGCTCGAACTCCACGACGCGATCCACCAGCAGCATCGGGTACCGGTGCGGCAGGTGCTGCATGATGCGCTGGATGTCCACGATCGGTGTCTGCGCGTCGCGCCCGGCGGCCAGTCGCCGCGCCAGCTCGATGTTGCCGGCGTGGCTCGGCCGATCCGCAACGATGTGACCGCGCAGGCGTACCCCCAGCAGTGCGAGATCCCCGACCACGTCCCCGATCTTGTGACGCACGAACTCGTCCGGAAACCGCAGCGTTCCGGAGGCCAGCCCCTGCTCGTCGAGGATCAGCGCGTTTTCCAGCGACACGCCACGCGCCAGACCGCGCGCCCGCAGTTCCTCGGCCTCGTGCAGGAATCCGAAGGTGCGCGCCTGCGCGATCTCCGCTTCGAAGGATTCGCGGCCCACGCCGAACGACCCGAACTGCCGACGCACGAGCGGGTGGTCGAACTCGATCGTCGCGGAAATCCGGTAATCGGGCGCCGGCGTGGCAACGTACGATGCGCCCCCCGCAGCCGACGCCGTCACGGGCGTGCTGATCGCCAGTTCACGCGCCGGTGCATCCTGTGCCGTGAGCCCGACCGACCGGATCGCCTCCATGAACGGGCCGAAACTGCCGTCCAGAATGGGGATTTCAGGACCGTCGACGTCGATCTGCACGTTGTCGGCTCCCATGGCCCCGATCGCGGCCATGAGGTGCTCGACCGTGTGCACGCGCGTCGTGCCGTTGCCCAGGGTGGTCCCGCGGTCCGTCGAGACGACCTGCTCGATGGCGGCCGGGATCGGCTCCGCCGAGGGCTCATCGCTGCGCCGGAAGACGATCCCGCTACCCGGTGGAGCCGGGCCCAGCCGCACGCGGACGGTGGCACCCGTATGCAGGCCGGTGCCCTCCAGCTCGCAGGACCCCGCGAGCGTCTGTTGCTGCTGGTTCGCGCTCATTCCGCGTCGTCCCGGGACGCCTTCTTGGTCGCTTGCTCCAGAGCCGCCACGCGCCGGATCAGGTCCGGCAGCCGGCTGAGCCCGGCCCGCGCGCGCAGCATTTCCCGGTGCGGCCGCGCGGGGTCGCCGCTGTAGACCTCTCCGGCGGGCACGTCCCGCCACACGGCAGCGCGCGCCGCGATCGTCGCGCCGTCGCCGATCTCGAGGTGTCCAACGGTGCCGGCCTGGCCGGCCAGTGTCACGTACCGCCCGGTCCGGGTGCTGCCCGAGATACCGACCTGCGCCACGATGATCGAATGCTCGCCGATGCGCACGTTGTGTCCGATGTGCACGAGGTTGTCGATCTTCACGCCGTCCCCGATTTCGGTGATGCCGATCGATCCGCGGTCGATCGTCGTGCCGGCGCCGATCTCGACATCACGGCCGATGAGGCAGCCGCCCACCTGCGGAACCTTGCGGTGTGCGCCGTCCGTGAACGCGTAGCCGAAGCCATCGACCCCGGCCCGGACCCCGCTGTGCAGGATCGAACGCGCCCCCACCTGGACGCCCGGGTAGAGCGTCACGTGGGGATGGAGCACGACGTCCTCGCCCAGTACGCAACCGCGGCCCACCACAGCGTGCGCGCCGATCCTGCACCGCGCACCCAGCGCGGCGTCTGGCCCGAGCACGGCGTACGGCCCCACCGAGACATCTTCCCCGAGCCGCGCGCCGGCGCCGACGACGGCGGTCGGATGGATGCCCGGCTCGTGCGCCGGTTCAGGATACAGCAGGGGCAGGATCAGGGCGAGGGCACCGTGCACATCCTCGACGACGATGCGCGCCCGGTGCGCGGGACAGCGGTCCGCGAGCGCGGGCGCGACGAGCAGCAGTGCCGCCCCGGACGCGGCGGCCTGGGGCGTGTAGCGGGCATCGGCGAGGAAAGCGAGCTGGTCGGGCCCGGCGCGGTCGAGGGGGGCGACCCCGAGGATCTCGGGATCGTCCCCCCCGTCGAGCGTGCCGTTCAGGAGTTGCGCGATCTCGGAGGCCTTCACGGCCCCACGCTCCGGCTGGCTCACCGGCTCAGCGTTCGTCGGACGGCGGATTCCGCGGCGCGCGCGGAACCTGTCGGGAGGCGGCGCCCGGCGCGTTGTTGCCGGCGCCGGTCGCGGCCCGCATGCGCTCGACCACACGACGCGTCAGGTCGAGCGTCGAATCCGCCGCGACCATCGCGCCCTGTGCCGCATCGAAGATGATCGCGTAGCCGCCTTCCTTGCGGATCTCCTCGATCGCCTTCTGCACCCGTTCCATGACGGGCTGCATGAGCTCTTCCTGCCGGTCGTTGGCCTGCTGGTTGATCGCTTCCGCGCGCTGCTGCATGGCCTGCCGGCGCTGGATGATCGACTGCTCCTGCCGGGTCTTCTCATCCGCCGAGAGCAGGACCGAGCGGCGCTGGTAATCCGCGAGCATCGCGTTCACGCTGTCCTCGAGCACCTTGAGCTGCGCATCGAAGCGCGCCATCTCGCCCTGGATCAGGGTGCGGGCCTCGCTGGCACCCGGCGCTTCCTGGAGCAGACGGCGCGAATCCAGGTAGCCGATTCGCTGGCTCTGCTGGCCCTCGGCCAGGAGGGGGGTCATAGCCAGGCCCATACCGACGGCCACCATCATGAAGGACGTACGCATCGATCGCCTCTCCTGTGATCAGAAGCCCTGGCCGAACTTGAAGTGCAACTGCCAGCCGGGCGGTCTCTTGTCGAACCCGTACGCGTAGTCCAACCCGAGGGGGCCGAACGGCGTCACCAGCGTCAGCCCGACGCCCGCACCCCGTGCGAGCTTCATCGGGTTGATCTCGCCAGGATCCCGCCAGACGTTACCGGCGTCGTAGAACAGGCCCAGCGAGATATTGTCGTTGAACCGGACCGCGTATGTCGCGCTCATGCGCAGATACGCGTCGCCGAAGCGCTCATCCAGCGGCACCCCCGGCGCGTTGCGGTCAATATACCCGTTCGGCGTAATGGTCGTTTCATCGTAGCCGCGCAGGGGCCGGCCGAACTGGACGCCGCCCAGCCAGAACCGGTCGAACGGGAACCGGCTCGCGTCCCCGAAGATGGCCCCGCCCTCGACGGCCAGCCCGAGGGTCAGTCGGATCGGCCGTGAGCCGGGAGCGCTGCCGCCCAGGCTGCCAACGGGAACGTACCACTCGCTCGACAGCGTGTACTTCTGGAAGTCACCGTCCCCGGCGAGGATCCCGCCGTTGAACTCGGCGAGCAGTTCCGCCCTGGAGCCCAGCGTCGGGAAGATCGGGTGGTCCGTGGTGCTGCGCGTCAGCCCGAAGGATGCCGTACTCTGCACACCGGGCGGCAGCGAGAAAAGCGACGAGGTCGTCTCCTGGTCGAATTCCTCGTAGGTCGTGCGCGAGATGGAGTAACCGACCGTGACACGGGTCCGCCGCGGCTCGGCGAAGAACGGGAACCCGAACCGCGTTCCGATTCCGGTGCGCCGTCTCCGCCCCTCGGAGAAGGTGAAGAACCGGTCGCGCGAGCTGAACAGGGAGAGCGATCCGCTGTACACCGATCCGCCGATGGATGGATCGCTGTAACTCGCTTCGAAGTTGTTCGAGAAGCGGCCGAACTCCCAGCGCAGGTGCCCCGACTTGGCCTGGCCGAACAGGTTCGGCTGGTCGTAGCCCAGGAAGCCGGCCACGCCCGTCACGCCGCCGAGCGCCGTGCCGAAATTGACGGAGCCGGTCTGCTTCTCCTTGACCTCGAAGGTGACATCGATGTCACCGTTCTCGTCCTCGCTGATGTTCGGCAGCGGGAGCGGCGTCTCGAAGAAGCCCAGCGCCGAGATGCGCTGGTAGCTCTGGATGAGCAGCTCCTCACTGTACACGTCGCCCGGCAGCACAATGAGCTGGCCACGGATGACGTTCTCGTGCGTGTAGGTGTTGCCGACGATCTTGATTTCGTCGATGAAGGCCGGAGCGCCCTCGGTGATCTGCCACGCTGCACGCACCAGGGGCGGCGTGCTGTCCGTGGCCGGGATCCGGTCCGTGACCGGGGATACGACGGCCTTGATGTATCCCTGGTTCCGATACAGCGATGCCACTTCCTCCGTGGCCCGCTGGAACGCGACGGCGTCGAACACGGACAGCCCCTCGATCTGCCGCATGCCGCCACCACCGATGCCGAGGCTGCCCAGCAGCCCGCCGCGCTCCTGCTCGAAGTAGCGGCGCAGTTCGTCCGTCGGGAACTGACGATTGCCCTGGATATCGAAGGTCGCGAGGATGTACTGCTCGCCTTCCGCGACCGTCACGATGAGCCGGCCCTTGCCCGTCTCCGGGTCCACGATCAGCGTGTCACCGACGACGGCGAAATCCAGATAACCGTTGCGCGAATAGTGCTGCGGCAGCGATTCGCGGAGGTCGGCGCGGAACTGGTCCTCGTCGAACGACCCGGTCCGGAACCAGAAGAAACCCTCCGCCTTGGTACCGACGACATCACGCAGCTGGTCGTTCGTGAAGACCTCGTTGCCTTCGAAGACGACGTCGGCGATCGCGACGCGCTGGCCCTCCTCGACATCGAAAACCACGCGCTTCTCGCCGGGCCGGTCCGGCAGATCCTCGACCGTGTGCGTGATGCGGCGCGCGAAGAAGCCCTTGTCGGCCAGCAACGCCCGGATGACGGCTTCCGTCTCGGTGAGCTTGGCGACATTGAGCGGACGATTGGTCGTCAGACCGACCGTGTCGCGGACCGTGGAACTCTTAATGTTCTGCAGCCCGCGGAACTCGAGTGCCGCCAGGACGGGTCGCTCGGCGACCTCGATGCGCAGCGTGATGGGCCCCAGCGGATCATCCGGGTCCGGCACGCCGTAGACGACGACATCATCGAACTGCTGCGTGGCCCACAGCCGACCAACCGACTGCCGGAGCGACGCCGCGCGCAGCGTGTCGCCGGCGCGCACCGTGAGCGTCCCGATAATGCTGGCCTCGTTGAGGCGCGAATTGCCGACGACCTCGATACGGCCGATCGGGATGGGCTGCTCGGTACCGGCCTGCTGCGCTGTTGCGGCGGACGGCACCGCCCCGAGAACGGCGAGGGCCGCCACGAACGCGGCGGCCCGCGGCGCCCGGCCCCATCTGCGCGCCGGATCCGGAAGCTTCATGTCGTCTTCGCCGAGGGGACGCGGAACTCGAGACTCTTGCCGTCCGGTGCGACGTCCACCTCGATCTCCTCGCCCGCAGGGAATTCCGAACTGAGGATCTTCTCCGAAAGCGGATCCTCGATGAACCGCTGGATCGCACGGCGCAGCGGGCGCGCACCGAATTTCTCGTCGTAACCGCGATCCACGAGGAATTCCAGCGCCGCGTCGGTCAGAGTGAGCCGCAGATTCTCTTCCGCCAGACGGTTGTGCACTTCCTTGAGCATGATGTGCACGATCTGGGCGATCTGCGTCCGATCCAGAGGATGGAACACAATGATGTCGTCGACGCGGTTCAGGAACTCCGGATTGAAGGCCCGCTCGATCTCCTCCTTGACCCGGTCCCGCATCGTTTCGTAGGCCGTGCTCGCGTCGCGCTGATGGAAGCCCAGGGAGCCGCCCTTGGTGATGTCGCGGGCACCCAGGTTCGACGTCATGATGATGACCGTGTTCTTGAAATCGATGACGCGGCCGTAATTGTCGGTGAGCCGGCCCTCGTCGAGGACCTGCAGCAGGATGTTGAAGACGTCGGGGTGCGCCTTCTCGATCTCGTCGAGCAGCACGACCGAGTAGGGACGCCGGCGCACGGCCTTGGTCAGGGTCCCGGAGTCTTCGTAGCCGACGTATCCGGGCGGTGCGCCGATCAGCCGCGACACGGAGAACTTCTCCATGTACTCGCTCATGTCGACGCGGATGAGCGCGTCCCGGTCCGCGAAGAGGAACTCCGCCAGCGCGCGCGCCAGCTCGGTCTTCCCGACGCCGGTCGGGCCGCTGAAGATGAAGCTGCCGATCGGCCGGTTGGGGTCCTTGAGGCCGGCCCGGCTGCGCCGGATGGCGCGGCTGATCGCCTCGATGGCCTCATCCTGACCCACGACGCGCTCGTGCAGCTCTTCCTCCATGCGCACGAGTCGCTCCGACTCGGCCTCGCGCAGCCGGGTCACCGGAATCCCGGTCCAACGGCTCACGATGAAGCCGACATCCTCTTCGCCGATGACCGGACGGTGTGTCTTGCGTTCCTGCTCCCACTCCTCCTGCTTGCGGCGGATGAGCCCCTGCAGTTCGCGCTCCTGATCACGCAACTCGGCGGCAGCCTCGAAATTCTGGTCGCGGATGGCCGCATCCTTCTTGGACGCGATCTCTTCCAGCCGCGTCTTGAGATCGGCGACTTCCGGTGGCGGGACCTGCGTCGCCAGGCGGGCGCGGGCGCCGGCCTCGTCGATCACGTCGATCGCCTTGTCCGGGAGGAACCGGTCCGTGATGTAGCGATCGGACAGGCGCGCGGACGCGGTCAGCGTCTCGTCCGGGATGATGACCTTGTGATGGTCTTCGTAGTGCTTGCGGATCCCCTTCAGGATCTCAATGGCCTCGTCGACCGTCGGCGGGTCCACGATGATCGGCTGGAAACGCCGCTCGAGCGCCCCATCCTTCTCGATGTACTTGCGATACTCGTTCAGCGTGGACGCGCCCACGCACTGCAGCTCGCCGCGTGCCAGCGCCGGCTTCAGCATGTTGGACGCGTCGATCGCGCCTTCGGCCGCGCCCGCGCCGACCAGCGTGTGCAGCTCGTCGATGAACAGGATCACGTTGCGGTTCTGGGCGATCTCGTTCATGATCGCCTTGAGGCGCTCCTCGAACTGTCCGCGGTACTTCGTTCCCGCGATCACGGCCGCCATGTCGAGCGCCAGGACGCGGTTCTCCTTGAGGCTTTCCGCGACCTCGCCGCGTGCGATCAGCTGCGCGAGTCCCTCCACGATGGCCGTCTTGCCGACGCCCGGCTCGCCGATCAGGACCGGGTTGTTCTTCTTGCGGCGTGACAGCACCTCCATCACCCGCTCGATCTCCTGGGCCCGCCCGATCGTGGGATCCAGCCGGCCTTCGCGGGCCAGATCGGTGAGATCGCGGCAGAAGTGATCGAGCGCCGGCGTCTTCGACTTCTTCTCGCCCTTCTGGGACGGGACGGCGCCGCCGGCGCCCGAACTGGCGGGCTGTGCCGGATTGACGTCGCTGCCGAGCAGCTTCAGCGTTTCGGCGCGCGCATCCTCGAGGGTGACGCCCAGCGAGTTCAGCACCTGGGCGGCGATGCCCTTCTCTTCCCGCAGCAGGCCCAGCAGGAGGTGCTCGGTCCCGACGTACGAATGGTTCAGCTCGCGCGCCTCCGCCATGGCGTACTCGAGCACCTTCTTCGCGCGCGACGTGTAGGGCAGCTCACCCAGCGCGATCGTCGCCTTGCCCTTGCGGACCGACTCCTCGATGCGCTCGTGGATCTGCTCGAGATCGACGTTCAGGTTGGTCAGCACCGCAGCGGCGACGCCTTCGCCTTCGCGGATCAGGCCGAGGAGGATGTGCTCGGTCCCCACGTAGTCGTGCTGGAGGCGGATGGCCTCCTCGCGCGCCATCGCAAGAACTTTTCGCACCCGGTCCGTGAAGTTGTAGTTCATTGGTGCCTCGCCCCGGCCGCTTCCGGCCGGCCCCCGCCTCAGCCTCGGTTATCCTCCGTCTCCGGGGGGTCCCCGGAGACGTCCCCTTCTGCCTTCAGAATCCGCCGTACGTAGGTCGCCCGGTTGACGTCTGCGTCCACCTCCGAAACGGCGCGCCCCGCGGCCTGCTCGAGGTGTGCGTTCTGGGCATAGATCATGACCTTGTTGAGCGTGTATACACGGAGCCCGGAAAGGAGGTTCATGCTCACGCCCAGGCGCACGCCCGACAGCAGATTCATGACTTCTTCGAAGGACAGCGTCCGGGCGTAACGGAGCAGCCCGTATGCCCGCCAGATCTTGTCTTCGATCACTGCCGGCGCGTCACGCATCAGGACGCGCCGCGCCCGCAGCTCGTACTGGATCACCTGCCCGACGATCTTCTCCAGGTGGTCGATGAGGTCTTCTTCGCTCTTGCCCAGCGTCGTCTGGTTCGAGACCTGGAAGAAGTTCCCGACCACCTCCGAGCCCTCCCCGTACAGCCCCCGGAAGGTCAGACCGACCTGCGTGATGCCCTGCAGGATGCGGCCGATTTCCTTGGTCAGCACCAGCCCCGGCAGGTGGATCAGGATGGACGCGCGCAGGCCCGTCCCCACGTTCGTCGGACAGCTGGTCAGGTAGCCGAATTCCTGGTGATACGCAAAGGAGAGCAGCGAACCCAGGTCCTCGTCGAGGCGATCGATCCGCTGGTAGGCATCGCGCAACCGGAGCCCCGACACGAAGACCTGCAGCCGGAGGTGATCCTCCTCGTTGACCATGACGCCCAGGCCGTCGCGCGGGCCGACGAAAAGGCCGGATCCGCGCACCGGGCCGTCATCCCGCTCGCCGGCCAGCTCGCGCGAGATCAGGTGGCGCTCGAGCAGGACGCGACGCGAGAGCGGGGTCAGGGCGGCCAGATCGAGCGCGATCCCGTCTTTGATCGACGAGCGGTCGAACGCGCCGCGCACTTCCTCGAGGATCTGCTCCCGCTCGGCGTCCCGCACGCGGCCCGCGAAGGCGTGGCCCTGTAGATTGCGGGCCAGACGCATCCGCGTGGACAGCACGATGTCCGAATGCGGCCCGCTGGCTTCCAGCCAGTTGAGTCCGAAGTCGGAGAACACCGAGTAGTCCAGCATGTCAGTTCGCGCTTTCGATCGTCCGGATCAGATCGCGGATCTCCGCGGCTCGCTCGAAGTCCTCGGACTCGACGGCGCGGCTGAGCTTGCGGCGCAGGCCCACCAGCCGCTCCCGTCGCTGCTCACCCGTCGGATTGGGCGGCAGGTAGACCTTCCCAATGTGCTGCGACCCGCCGTGGAGCCGGCGCACCAGTGAGCGCAGGCTCGACTCGAAGCTGACCCAGCACTGCGAGCAGCCCAGCCGCCCGGACCGGCGGAACTCCTCGGGCTTCAGCCCGCAGAACGGGCACGGCACCAGGCTGGTATCGGCCGGCTGCCGACTGACCTGAGCCAGGAAGTCGGTGAGCGGCAGATTGGCCAGCCCGCTGTCAGGCTGCAGGCCGGTGTCGGCGGCGCACGCCTCGCACAGATGCTTCGTCGTCATCTGGTTGTCGACGATCTGCGTGAGGTGAATGATCGCCTCGTTGTCGCGGCACTTGTCGCAATGCATGCTCAGACCGGGTAGAAGCTCTGGAGCCTGCCGTCCTTCAGCTGCAGGATCCGGTCCGCGCGGTCGGCCAGCTCGCGGTTGTGCGTGGCCAGAACCAGCGATACGCCGTGCATGTCGCGCAGCCGGAACAGCAGATCGTGCAGCTGCTCGGCCGTGTGCGTGTCCAGGTTGCCACTCGGTTCGTCCGCGATCACCACGGCCGGCGTGTTGGCCAGGGCCCGGGCAACCGCCACGCGCTGCTGCTCGCCGCCGCTCAGCTGGCCGGGCTTGTGATGGAGACGGCGGTCCAGGCCGACCTCCCCCAGCAGCGCTGAGGCGCTGGTGCGTGCGTCCCGCACGTCCCGCCCGGCGATCAGCATCGGCATCATGACGTTCTCGAGTGCGGTGAACTCCCGCAGCAGGTGATGGAACTGGAAAACAAACCCCACGCGCCGATTGCGCAGCGCGGCCAGATCCGCGTCCGGGAGCCCGGAAACCGGCCTCCCGTCGAGAACCACCTGACCGGCGGTCGGCCGGTCCAGACACCCCAGCAGGTGAAGCAGCGTCGACTTCCCTGCACCACTCGCGCCAATGATCGCGAGGGCCTCGCCGGCCCCGACGGCGACGTCTACCCCATCGAGGATGGTGAGTTCGCTGCCCGCATCCTCGATGTAGACCCGGCGCAGGGCCTGTCCTTCGAGGATCGGGCGCCGCTCGCGGGGCTCTTGAGCCGGCTGCGACGCGGCCGGCGGCCGATCCGGCGCGTCCCTTGCCGCGCCGACGATCGTCAGGTCGGGCCCGTCAATCATGGCGGATCGCTTCCACGGGCAGCAGCCGGGCCGCCTGGCGCGCCGGATAGATCGTAGCCACCAGCGCGACCACTGTGCTCGCCAGGATGATCAACCCGAAGTCGATCGGATCGAGGGCAACCGGCAGCGTCTCGATGAAGTAGACGTCCCCGGGCAGGTCGATCCCGTACCGGTCCAGCGCGGCCACGAGGCCCAGCCCGCCGACCGCGCCGAGTGCGGTCCCGATGATGCCGATGGCCATGCCCTGCAGCATGAAGACGCGCAGCACGGCGCGCCGCGTCAGGCCCATCGACTTGAGGATGCCGATTTCCCGCGTCTTGTCCGCCACGACCATGATCAGCGTGCTCACGATGTTGAACGCGGCGACCAGTACGATCATGAACAGGATGACCGCCATGGCCAGCTTCTCCAGCTTGAGCGCCGAGAAGAGCGACATGTTCAGGTCCATCCAGTCCTGGATCCAGTAACGCTGGCCAAGATCGAAGAAGATGGCGCTGCCGACGTCCCGGGCCGCCCACGGATCGGCGACGTTCACCGCCAGCCCGGTCACGGTATCGGCCGGGAGACCGAGCAGCGCCTGCGCGGGGCCCAGCTCGACGTAGAGGTTGCCGTTGTCGTACTCGTACATCCCGGTCCGGAACGTCCCCGTGACTTCGAACTGGAACGTGACCGGATAGAAACTGCCGAAGGCGTCCTGACGGATGTTCTCGAAGGCCGCGACGATGATGGTATCGCCGGGCAGGACGTTCAGGCGCTGGGCCAGGCCCCTTCCCAGGATCGCGCCGGGCAGCCCGCCCGGTGTGGGCCCGAACGCCAGCGCCCCGCTGCGCAGGTCCCGTTCGATCTCGGTCAGCGGCTGCTCGCCGATCGACGGATCCAGGCCCCAGAGCACACCCGGCTGCACCCAGGTCGCATCCTTCGTGACGGCGACGTTCGTCGACACGTACGGCGATGCCGCCACGACGCCCGGCACGCGGCTCACGCGCGGCAGCACGTTGCGCCAGTCCCCCAGGCGGAGCGCGCCGCCGTGATCGAACACGTAGATGTGCGGATTGGAACCCAGGATCTTGGCCTGCAGATCGCGCTGCAGGCCCGTCATGACAGCGATGACGGTGATCAGCGCGGTCACGCCCAGCGCGACACCGCCCACGGCGATCAGCGTGATCAGCGAGAGGAACCGCCCCTTTCGGCGTGAGGCCAGGTAGCGGCGTGCGATGTACCACTCGAGCCGCTTCATCCGGCCTCCGGACGCATGGTCGGGAACAGGATGACGTCGCGCAGCGTGCGCTGCCCCGTGAGCAGCATGGTGAGGCGGTCCACACCGATGCCCACGCCGCCGGTGGGCGGCAGCCCGTATTCGAGGGCCCGGATGTAGTCCTCGTCCAGGACCTGGGCCTCGTCATCGCCCTGCGCCCGGAGTCTGCCCTGCGCCTCGAAACGCTCGCGCTGGTCGATCGGGTCGTTCAGCTCGCTGAACGCGTTGGCGATCTCCGTGCCCATGACGTACAGCTCGAACCGTTCCACCAGGTCCGGGTCGCCGCGCTTGGGCTTGGCGAGCGGCGACAGCTCCCGCGGATGATCCATGATGAACACCGGGCCATCGAGGTGCGGCTCGACCAGGTGCTTGAACAGCTCGTCCAGCAGCTTTGGCCGCGTCAGCGAGCCGGCGCCGTCCACACCCAGGTCGTGTGCGGCTCGCCTGAGTTCGTCTTCCGTCGCGGCGCGCGCGTCCAGGCCGCGCTCCTGCAGTGCCGCGAAGAACCCGAGCCGGGCGAACGGCGGGCGCATGGAGAGTTCGCGACCGTCGACCTGGATCGTGTGGCCGCCCGTCACATCCTGTACCACGCGGGCCAGCATTTCCTCGACCCGCTCCATCATGTCCTCGTAGTCGGCAAAAGCTTCGTAGAACTCGAGCATCGTGAATTCCGGGTTGTGGAACCGGTCGATGCCTTCGTTGCGGAAGTCCTTGCTGACCTCGTAGACGCGCTCCAGCCCCCCGACGATCAGCCGCTTCAGATACAGCTCATCGGCGATGCGCAGGAAGAGCGGGATGTCGAGCGCGTTGTGGTGCGTGACGAACGGGCGCGCGGACGCACCGCCGTACAGGGGCTGCAGGACGGGTGTCTCGACTTCGATGTAGTCGCGTTCGTCGAGGAACCGGCGCAGGCTCGAGACGATGCGGGCGCGGCGCACGAAAACGTCCCGAACATCCGGGTTCACGGCCAGGTCCGCGTAGCGCTGGCGGTAGCGCTGCTCGATGTCGGCGAATCCGCCGTGCACGACCCGCGCGCCGGTGTCCGCGTCCTCCTCGGCCTTGCCCCAGGGCAGCGGCCGGAGCGACTTGGCGAGCAGCGTCACGGCCGCGACGCGCACGGTCACCTCTCCGCTGCGCGTCCGCATCGTCCTGCCTTCGACGCCGATCCAGTCCCCGACATCGAGCAGGCCGAGGAGTTCCCAGCCGTCCGGACCCAGGTCATCGATGCGCAGGTAGAGCTGCAGCCGGCCGGTCCGATCCGTGATGTCACCGAAGCTGGTCTTGCCGTGACCGCGCATGGCGGACAGCCGCCCCGCAAGGCGCACCTGCGGGCCGAGGCCGGTCTCGTCGAGTGCGCCGGCCGATTCCGCCGTCTCGAACGTCAGGCGAGCGTCCGCCGCATGATGGGTAGGCCGGTACGAATAGGCGAACGGTTCGATGCCGCGCTCGCGCAGCGCGGCCAGCTTGTCGAGCCTCGCCTCCAGGACGTAGCCGCGGCGTTCTTCCATGAACGGGGGCGCGCCCGCTAGACGGCGCGGGCGCCGTAGCGCTTGAGGAACGCTTCGATGAACGGATCGATGCCGCCGTCCATCACGCGCTGCACGTCCGGGATCTTGAGTTCCGTCCTGTGGTCGGTGACCTGCGTGTACGGCTGGAAGACGTACGACCGGATCTGGTTGCCCCAGCCGATGTCCGTCTTCTCGGACTCGAGCTTCTGCCGTTCCTCCTCGCGGCGATCCAGCTCGCGCTGGTAGAGCGCAGCCTTCAACATCTTCATCGCCGTGGCCTTGTTCTGGAACTGGCTGCGTTCCTGCTGGCACGAGACCACGATGCCGCTCGGTTCGTGCGTGATGCGCACCGCTGAGCTGGTCTTGTTCACGTGCTGGCCGCCCGCCCCCGATGCGCGGAACGTGTCGATGCGCAGGTCCTTGTCCTCGATCTCGATGTCGATCGTGTCGTCGACCACCGGGTACACGAAGACGCTGGCGAACGAGGTGTGCCGCCGCTTCTGCGCATCGAAAGGCGAGATGCGGACGAGCCGGTGCACGCCTTTCTCCGCCTTGACGTAGCCGTAGGCGTACCGTCCGCGGATCTCCAGGGTCGCGCTCTTGATGCCGGCCTCCTCGCCGGGCTGCTCATCCAGCACGATGACCTCGTAGTCGTGCGCGCTGGCCCAGTGGGCGTACATGCGCACGAGCATCTCTGCCCAGTCCTGGGATTCCGTGCCGCCGGCGCCCGGATGGATCGTGACGATGGCGTCGCGTTCGTCGTCGGGGCCGCTGAGCATGGCGCGCAGCTCGAGCCGTTCGATCTCGAAGTTCAGCGTGGCGAGCTCGCCGTGCCACTCCTCGATCATCGTCTCGTCCTGGTCCTCCTCGGCCTCGAGCAGGGCGCCCAGTTCGGCGAGTTCCTTCATTTTGGCGGCGAGCGCGTCCCACGGCTCGACCCATGCCTTGAGCGACTGGGCCTCGGCGATCACCTCGCGCGCGGCATTGGGGTCGTCCCAGAAGCCGGGTTCGACCATGTGCGCATCGAGCGTCGCGATCCGCTGCCGCTTGATCGCGACGTCAAAGATAGCCTCCGAGCGCACCGAGGCGCTCTCGCGGATCGTCAAGAATGCCGTTCAACGCGAAGCTCATGACCGCGCGATCCTCCTCCAGCGAGTCGGGGCCGCCCTCGAACAGGACAGCCCCGCCGTATACCCCTCATGCGCCACGCGTTTCCCGCCGGTTCCCGTCACGCCTCCCGGGCGATCAGAAGACGCTTTCTCCCCGCGCGAGAATCTTGTTCAGGGCCTCGCGGAAGAAGGGCGTCGACTTGGCCAGCGGCAGCCCGACCTGCGCCACGTATTCCTCCCAGCTCTTCATGATTTCTTCGCGGAACTCGGTGCGCAGGGTTCCCTCGGCCAGACTGCGTTCGCGGCGGTCCGGGTGGTACGCCACGATGTCCGAAACGAGGGCCCGCGCCAGGCGCTCTGCCCGGGCATTGGGATCGCGAGCGCCGAACGGGGCCGGGCCACCACCCGCCGGGGCCGCGGCCGGCGGCGGCGGCGG
>JBFFZF010000017.1:0-41624 GCA_041568755.1 Longimicrobiales bacterium
CGGCTCGTCCGCGGACCTGGACCACATCGAGGCCGGCGGCTGCCTGCCCGGCGCGGACGCCGACGCGGTCAGCGAGCGCGCCCTCCAGCGCGGCCGTGACCAGCTCGGCACCGTCGGCTCCGGCAATCACTTCATCGAGGTCGGCTGCGTCGACGCCGTCTTCGATGCCGACGCGGCCGCGCGGCTCGGCCTGGCGCAGGGCACCGCGACCGTCCTGATCCACTCGGGGTCCCGGGGCCTGGGCTACCAGGTCTGCGATGATGCGCTGGTCATTATGCAGAATGCGGTGCGCACGTACGGCATCGAGCTGCCCGACCGCCAGCTCGCGTGCGCTCCGCTCGACTCGCCCGAGGCGACCCGCTATCTCGGCGCCATGAACGCGGCCGCGAATTACGCCTTCGCGAACCGCCAGATGATGGCGCACTTCGTACGCGAGGCCTTCGAGCAGGAGATGCGTCGCTCGTGGTCGGACCTGGGGCTGGAGCTGGTGTACGACGTCGCGCACAACATCGCGAAATGGGAGATGCACGAAGGGCGCCGCCTGTGCGTGCACCGCAAGGGTGCGACGCGTGCGTTTCCGCCCGGCCACGAGGAGCTGGCGCCCGCGTACCGGGACCTGGGCCAGCCGGTGCTCATCCCCGGCGACATGGCCCGCTACTCGTTCGTCCTGCTCGGCACCGAGACCGCCTACCGCGAGACGTTCGGCTCGACCTGCCACGGCGCCGGCCGCCGCATGAGCCGGAAGAAGGCGAAACGCGCGGCTCGCGACCGCGACCTGCGCGCCGAGTTCCGTGCGCTCGGCATCGAAGTGCGCGCCTCGTCGTTCGCGACTGTGGCCGAGGAGATTCCGGAAGCCTACAAGGACGTCGCGGACGTCGTCGACATCGTCGACCGTGCGGGCATCGGCCGCAAGGTCGTGCGTCTCAGACCGCTGGGCGTGCTCAAGGGCTGAGGCGGCGGCGCAGCACGATCGACCGCACGTGCTCGTCGACGTGCGTACGCGTGAACAGGATGATCAGCGTCTCCGTGGTGGCCGCGAAGGCCAGCCCGATCGCGCTCCAGAAGAAGATCGGGCTGAGCCCCTCGAAGAGCAGCAGGTACAGCACGAAGAGGTAACCCACGAAGCCGGCGGCCTTCGCCGAGTACAGGTGCAGATTGGCGACGCGGCGGAAGCGCACCCAGCTCACCACGAGCGTGAACACGCCCAGCGCGGCCCACGCGATGAGGACGCGCCCGTACGTCTGGAAGAGATCTGGCCGCAACAGCACCAGCCAGAACGTGATCGACGCGATCATCACCATGTCGGCGATCGAGTCCAGCTGGCTGCCGATCCGCGTCGTACGGTTCAGCCGCCGGGCCAGCCATCCGTCCAGCACGTCGGTGGTGCCGGCCAGCGCGACGCCCACGCCGAGCAGGACGTGCATGCGCTGCAGCGCGAGCACCCACAGCAGCGGCACGAGGACGAGGCGCAGGAGCGTGAGCTGGTCGGGAATCCCGGGGAACCGGCGGGTGGGCGGACTCATCTTCCGAACTTCGAGTGAACGCGGACGCACCAAAGTCGATGCCACGCTCGAAAGCTCGCGGCGCCGGCGCCTTCGCGCCAGCCCGCACAGTGCGCGTCAGCCGCCGGGCGGCGCGTCGCTCTCCGCCGCCGCCGTGGTCAGCACGGCCGCGCCCTCGAAGCGCCCGTCGCGGAGCGCCTGCAGCGCGACGTTCGCCTGGTCCAGCGGCCACGTGCGGACCGTCGTGTGCAGCGGGACGTGTGCGGCCAGTTCCATGAACGCCCGGCCATCCTCGCGTGTGAGGTTGGCGACCGAGCGGACGACACGCTCCCCCCACAGGATGTCGTAGGGGAAGGACGGGATGTCCGACATGTGGATGCCGCCGCACACGACGGTCCCGCCCTTGCGCACGGCACGCAGTGCGACGGGCACGAGCGCACCGACGGGCGCGAAGACGATCGCCGCATCGAGCGGCTCCGGCGGCGCGACGTCGGAACCAGCCGCCCAGGCCGCGCCCCGGGCCCGCGCGAACCGCTGCGCGGCCTCGTCGCCCGGGCGCGTGAACGCGTACACGGCGCAACCCTCGTGAACGGCGACCTGCGCCAGCACGTGGGCGGCGGCGCCGAAGCCGTACAGCCCCAGGCGGGCCGCGGCGCCGGCCGCGCGCAGACAGCGGTAGCCGATGAGGCCGGCACAGAGCAGCGGCGCCGCATGCACGTCGTCGAGTCGGTCCGGCACGTCCAGGCAGAAGCGCGCGTCCGCCACCACATAGTCGGCAAAGCCGCCATCCCGGTTGTAGCCGGTGAACTGCGCCGCATCGCACAGGTTCTCGTGCCCGGACCGGCAGTACGGACACGAACCGCACGTCCAGCCCAGCCAGGGCACGCCCACGCGCGCACCGACCGCCGGATGTCCTACGCCGTACCCCGCGGCGACGACACGCCCGACGATCTCGTGCCCCGGCACGATGGGCGGACGGACGTCGGGCAGTTCCCCGTCCACGACGTGCAGGTCCGTGCGGCACACCGCGCAGGCATGCACCTCGATCAGCACCTCGCCCGGGCCGGCCGTGGGGATCGGCCGGTCGGTCGGCCGCAGCGGCTCGCCGATTCGCTCCAGGACCATGGCCCGCATGTCGCCTCGTTTCCTCGTGCCGGGCCCCGGGAATCCCCGTTGCACCCGGTTTCCGGCGCCCGCCGTTCGACCCGCTCCCCGCTCCGATCGCCCCTGGGCGGTTGTGCCGCCCGGGCTGACGCATTAGCCTCGCGACAACGCCCCTCCAACTGGATCATCGGACGATGAACTTCCTGCTCCGCCCGCGCCACATTATCGCGCTCGCCCTCGGGGCGGCGCTCGTCCTGCCGCCCGGTGCCTCGGCTCAGAACACCACGGTCCGGCCGGCGGATGTCGCCTCCATCGACGCGATCCTCACGGCCGTCTACGACGTCATTTCGGGCCCCGCCGGGCAGGCGCGCGACTGGGACCGCTTCCGCGGCCTGTTCCATCCGGCCGCTCGGCTGATCCCGACCGGTCGGACCGCGGAGGGTGGCCGGGTGGCGCGCGCCATGACGCCCGATGAGTACGTGACGCGCAGCGCCCCGCTGCTCGAGCGCGACGGCTTCTTCGAAACCGAGATCGCCCGCCGCACCGAACAGTACGGCAGCATCGCGCACGTGTTCAGCACGTACGAGTCCCGCCGTACGCTGCAGGACGAGAAGCCGTTCATGCGCGGCATCAACAGTTTCCAGCTGTTTCACGATGGGCAGCGCTGGTGGGTCGTCACGATCTACTGGGAGGGCGAGAGTCCGGACCGGCCCATTCCCGCGCAGTACCTGCCGGGCGGACGCGGCGGCATGAATCCGTGAGCCTGATCGCCCAGACGATGCTCGCGGCGGCGCTGGGCGCATCGCCGCACCAGGATCTGCCGCGCCGGTCCCCGACGGTTTACCACGGGCGCGAGAACCGCACCGCCGTCCTCGTGCCACGCGGCGACGACGGCGGCCGCGTCGATGGCGAGCTTGATGAGGCGATGTGGGCGGAGGCCGCGATCCTGACCGGGTTCTCCCAGTACCGGCCGCTCGATGGCCTGCCTGCGGCCGACTCGACGGAAGTGCTCATCTGGTACAGCGACCACGCCATGCACTTCGGCGTGCGTGCGTTCGAGTCGCATGCGCCAGTCAACGCCAGCCTGGCGGACCGTGACCGCATCAGCGCGGACGATCAGGTTCAGCTCCTGCTCGACACCTACCACGACCGCCGCGCCGCGTTCGTGTTCGCGGTGAATCCATTGGGTGTCCAGGCGGACGGCATCTGGAACGAGTCCTCGGCGGGCCGGCACGGCGATGAAAGCGACAAGACGGACCTGTCCCCGGATTTCGTGTTCGAGTCGAAGGGCCGGATCACGGAATGGGGCTACCAGATCGAGATCCGCATCCCGTTCAAGAGCATCCGCTACCAGTCCATCGACCCGCAGACCTGGGGCGTGAACATCGTCCGTCGCGTCCAGCACTCCGGTCATCAGCAGACGTGGACGCAGACCAGGCGGGGCGCCAACTCGTTTCTGGCGCAGAGCGGCACCCTCGTCGATCTGACCAGCCTGCGCCGCGGGCTGGTCCTGGACATCAATCCCGTGGTCACGGCGCGCGCCGATGGCGCGCCGGGCGCCGTGCAGGGCTGGGACTACGACGCGAGCCGACCCGATCCGGGCGTGAACGTGCGCTGGGGCGTGAACGCCAACCTCACCATGAACGGCACGATCAACCCGGACTTCTCCCAGGTCGAGTCGGACGCCGGTCAACTCACGTTCGATCCACGCCAGGCCCTGTTCTTCGCCGAGAAACGGCCGTTCTTCCTGGAGGCCAGCGAGAACTTCGTCGTCCCCAACCAGCTCGTCTACACGCGCCGCATCGCCGCCCCGGTCGCGGCGGCGAAATTCACCGGCAAGGTCTCGGGCACCGATGTCGGCGTGCTGTCCGCGGTCGATGACGACGCCGGCTCGCCGATCGGCAGCCATCCGGTCTACAACATCGTTCGCCTGCGTCGTGACATCGGCGCAGGCTCGACTGCGGGTCTGGTCTACACGGATCGCGTGGAAGGCGACCACTACAACCGTGTCGCTGCGGCGGACGCGCGTCTCGTCTTCGGCGGCGTGTACTCGCTGCTGCTGCAGGGCGGCGCGAGCTTCACACGCACGCAGGTCGGGACGCACGCCTGGCGGCCCATCTTCGAGGCCGCTGCCACACGGCGAGGCCGGGCGTTCTCGGTGAATGCGCTGCTCGAGGGCACGCACGACGAGTTCCGTGCGGCCAGCGGCTTCATCGGCCGCGCCGGCATCGCGCGTGTGCAGCTGCGCCCCTCCTACACCGTGTACGGCCAGCCGGGCGCAACCATCGAGAGCTGGACCGGCAGCCTGAACATCGACGGGACCTGGCTCTGGGACGGTTTCGTCGACGGCCGCGCGCCGGACGACCAGAAACTGCACCTCGGGAGCACGTTCGTGCTGCGCGGCGGCTGGCGGGTCAACACGCAGTTTCTGCTCGAGTCGTTCAAGTACCCTGCCGAGCTGTACACGCACTACTACATCGACACGGGCACCGATACCATCCCGTACACGGGACGCAGGCGCATCCCCAACTACGACCTGCTGCTCTCCGTGGCCACGCCGCAGTACCCGACATTCTCGGCGGACGCGTTCGTCGTCGGCGGTCGCGATGAGAACTTCTTCGAGTGGGCGCCGGCGTGGGTGCTGCTCGGCACGTTGAACGCGGGCTGGCGGCCCACCGAAAAGCTGCGGGTCGACGGACGCTACGTGATCCAGGGCTACTGGCGCTACGACGACGGCACACTGGTCAGTCTGCGTCAGATTCCGCGCATCAAATTCGAGTACCAGGTCTCACGACCCGTCTTCGTGCGCCTGGTAGGCGAATACGATGCGTCTCGACAGGACGAGCTGCGCGATGCCTCGCGCACCGAGTTGCCCGTCCTGTTGTGTGATCGCGGGGGTGTGCCCACCGGCTGCCGCCGTGCGCTCGGCTTCGATCGGGGCCGCTTCCGCGCGGACTGGCTGTTCTCGTGGCAACCCACGCCCGGCACGGTGTTCTTCGCCGGCTACGGCACGAGCCTGGCCAGTGACGACGGCTTCACCCTGCTCGACCTGCGCCGTGCCAGCGACGGCTTCTTCCTCAAGTTCAGCTACCTGTTCCGCATGTAGCGGAACGCCGTGCCGGGCGAGGACGGCGCAGGATCCGGCGCTCCCCCATTGCGCGGGCCATGGCCGCCGGCGCAGTCTAGGATGGACGCGAGGCCCGGGCGCGCTTCACCCGGGCGATGCCCAACCCGGAATGGAAGGACTGCCGAGTCATGCTGACACGGAACGCCCTCGTAGAGATGTACCGCCAGCACCGCACCACCCCGATTCTCAGCGTCTATCTCAATGCGGAGGAGCACGACCCGGCCAAGCGCCGCGCCTGGCGCCGTTCCTTCGATCACGTCGTCGAACAGACAAGCCAGAAGCTGGCCGCCTCGGAACGCGACGCTTTCGCACAGGCGCTCGCCCACATCAAGAAGGAACTGCGCCGCTACGATGCCTTCCTGCCTGAACGCGGCTGGACGGGCTTCGCCGGCGCCGACGGACTGCTCTACGCAGAGGCCATGCCCGTGCCCATGCCCGACACCGCCGCGTGGGAACCGGGCCCGCACGTCGCCCCCTACCTGCGTGCGCTGAAGCAGGCCCGCCCCGTGATCGGCGCGATCGTGGACAGCCAGCATGCGCGCATGTATCGCTACGTCGATGGCCAGCTGACCGAGCTGCCCGAGCTGCGCGTGGACACGCTCTTCGGTGACCTCTCCGACGCCAACACGTCCAAGCGGGCGACGACGCACTCGGGGACACGAGGAGAGACCGCCACCGACACCGTGCAGCGGCTGTACGGCGTGCGGTCGGAACAGCTGGCGCGCAGCCTGGCCGACACGATCGTGGCAGCGGCCGGTGATGGCTTCGTGATCCTGGGCGGGAGCACACCGATGATCGCCATGACGGCGAACGCGTTGCCGCGCACGATGGCGGACCGCGTACACCAGGAGCCCAGGCTCGGCTTCGACACATCGTCGGCCGATGTGCGGCGCATGATCGAGGCGGGCGCGTCAGCGCTCTCCACACGCCAGCAGAATGCACTCGTCTCCGACATCGTCGATCTGGCCCGCTCCGGCGGCCGCGGCTGTCTGGGCAGGGAGGCGACGCAGCGTGCGCTCGATGAACGACGCGTCGAACTGCTCGTCATCGCACGCGATCTGACGACCGGCGAACCCGCGTTCGCGGATGCCTGCATCGGCCTGGCCTTCGAGCAGGGCGCGGACGTCGAGGAGGTCGCCGCGTTCGACGGCGCCGGGCTCGAACCGCACGAGCAGGGGATCGGGGCGCGCCTGCGTTTCGCCTGACCGGGCCCGCGCGCGCCGGTCCCCGCTCAGACTGTGGCGGCCTGGCGGGCGATCGCCTTGACGAAGTCCATCGCGGAGACCACGCCGACCAGACGGTTCCGCTCGACGACGAGCAGCCGGTGTATTCCAGCCTGTACCATGTGCGCGGCCGCGTCGGCAAGCCCGGTCTCCGGCGCCATGGCATGCAGCCGGCGCGTCATGATTTCCGCGACGGTGTGCTCGTCCAGCAGGTCCCACTCCGGCTGGCCGTGCGCCTGCATGCGTGCGACGACATCGGCGCCCGCATCCTCCCAGTAGCCCGTAAACGAGTCCTCGTATGGATCGTCCTCCAGACTCGCCTCACGCAGCTCCCAGCCGTCGTCGTCCCGATCGCCCGGCATACCCGGCAGCGAGGCGGTAAAGGCGAGGATGTCGCTGGCCGAAACGACGCCGAGGATCCGTCCGCCGCCCGACACGACGGGCACACCGCTGATGCGTTGACTGCTCAGGAACTCGACGGCATCGCGCAACGTGGTCTCCGGGCCGATCGTCATGGGATCCGCCGTCATGATCTGGCCGAGCGTCAACATGCGTCCCTCCCATGGTGCCGGACGGATCCGGTCTGCGTTCGCCCCGTCATGGTCTGGAGCCGGTCGACGCGGGCGTCGCGGCGGCCGCACGCGCAGCGGTGCCGCTCCCGGCCGTCCCTGCGGCCGGATGGACCGGCCGGACCAGGAGGACAGGCACGTCAGCATCGCGCAGAACCTTGTCGGCGACACTGCCGATGAACAGCCTGCGCAGGCGGGAACGGCCGTGCGTGGCCAGCGCGATCAGCCCCGCGTCGACCCGCTGCGCCTCGTCCAGGATCGCTGCAGCCGGACTGCGATCGGCACGCAGTGCGACGTCGATGGATACGCCCTCGTCCCGGAGCCGGGGCGCCAGCCGCTCGAGATAATGCTCGCCGCGGCGCCACTGCTCGGCCACGTCGACGCGGGTGCCCACCTCGACCGGTTCTTCGCCGATCAGGATGGGCAGCACATCGACGACGAGCAGCGTCAGCGCCGCGCCGGTCAGATGCGCGAACGTGAGCGCCACGTCCAGCACCTGCTCGGCTTCCTCCGAACCGTCCAGCGGGACGAGGATGCGCTGTACATCGAAGGCCAGCGCCTGCTCGCCAGCGCCGGACGGCGAGCGAACGAAAAGCAGCGGCACGTCCGCCTGCCTGGCCAGGCCGTCAGCCACGCTGCCCAGCCAAGCCGCCGATGGACCGGTCTGGCCGTGGCTGGCCAGCACGATGAGGTCGGCGCCGCTCTCGTGCGCTTCCTCGAGGATGTTCGAGACGACCGCACCCGAGCGCAGCGTACCGCTGACCGCGACGCCGCTTTCCTCGAGACGGGTCACGCGCTCCGCTACGTAGCGGGAGGCCGCTGCGCGCGCCGGATCGGCTGGATCCTCCACGTCCGCCCCACCCGGCGACTGCACGTGGACGAGTCGCAGGGCCGCGCCGGCGCGTCGAGCCAGGACCGTGGCGATCTCCAGCGCGTGATCGGCCAGCGGGGAACCGTCGAGCGGCACGAGCAGGATCCGCAGCATTGCGCCTCCGTGGTGACGTGGCGTGGCGCCCGGCGACCCGGCCGTCGGAACGCCGTCGCCGCGACCGTCTATCGCAAGCTAGGGTCTCCGGTACGGTGGGCGCGTCGGGAAAAGGCGTAATACGTCGTGAGGCAATGTCGGACGGACAGGTCTAGAGCTGGCTCACGGATGGGGCCCCGACGGCCGGCAGCGTGAACGAGATCGTCGTGCCGACGCCGATCTCGCTTTCGGCCCAGACGCGGCCGCCGTGCGCCTGCACGATGCCGCGCACGATGGCCAGGCCGAGGCCCAGCCCGAGGCCTTCCCGGCCCTTGCGCTGCGCCTGCCAGAAGCGGTCGAAGATGTGTTCGACATCCTCGGTCGCGATGCCCGGCCCGTTGTCGCGCACCGAGAAGACGACTTCACCTCCCGCGGCGTTGGCGGACAGCGTGATATCGCCGCCTTCCTGCGTGAACTTGATCGCGTTGCCGAGCAGGTTGGTCAGGACCTGCAGCAGACGGGCGCGATCGACGTGGACGTGCGGGGAAGGCTCGTCCACCGCGATGCGGACGCTCATGTCCCGCTTCTCCGCGAGCGGACTCATGAGTTCGACCGCACCGGCGAGCAGATCCGCTGCCGCGAGATCTTCCATCGCCAGCGCAAGCTGGCCGGCCTCGATCCGTTTGACCTCGAGCAGGTCACGAATGAGGCGCTCCATCTGCTGGACGGATTGCTGGATCCCGGCCAGATGCGCCCAACCGCCGTCGGCCGCTTCCGTCGGCCGGTGCCGCAGCAGCAGGGAAACACCGATGCGGATCGCACTGAGCGGATTGCCGAGATCGTGCGAGACGACCGCGAGCACGTCATCGCGCGCTCGGACCGCTGCAACGGCCTCGCGATACAGCCGCGCATTGTCGAGCGCGATGCCGGTCCGTGCAGCCAGCTCCTGCGCGAGCGCGCTGTCTTCGGCGTCGTAGCGCGCTTCCCGCGCCGCGAACAACCCGATCGCCCCCAGCACTTCACCCCGGGCCCGCAGCGGCACGATCAGCGCCGACCGCAACTGCATCCGCTCGATCAGCTCGCGGGTCGCGGGCAGCGCCTGGTCGCGGACGTACGGCACTTCCTCGAGGCGGTCGATCGTGATCGCCTCGCCCGTCTCCAGGAGAACGTGCACGGGGTGGCTCTCGTCCGGTGCGATCGACTGACCCTGCAGGGGCGCGAGCAGCGCAGCGTGCTCAGGGTCGGCCGCCGCAACGGCCGCCCGCCGCACGACGCGGGCAGCATCGACCGTGAAGATGACGCAGGCGTCCGCCAGCGAATCGACCATGAGGAGCGCGATCCGCTCGAGCGTTTCCTCCTCGTCCAGCGCATCGGCGAGCAGCGCCCCGGCGTGGGCCAGCGTGCGCTGCGACCGGAGCGCGCGGACGCGGTCCGTGACGTCGCGCAGCACCACGGTGCCCACGCGCCGGCCATCGACCTCGAGCGTGGAAATCGATGCCTCCGCCGGAAAAACGTGACCGTCGCGGCGCAGCCCTTCGATCACGCGCCGCTCGCCCATCCTGCGGGCCCGGCCGGGGGCTGCCGAGAACGTGCGCACGTGGTCCGCGTGCACGGGTCGGTACCGTTCCGGGATGAGCATGTCCAGGGGCTGGCCGCGCGCCTCGTCGGCCGTCCAGCCGAAAACCTGTTCGGCGCCCGCATTGAAGTCCACGATCCGTTGTCGCTCATCGATCGTGATGATCGCGTCCGCCGAAATCGCGAACATGCCGGCGAACTTCTCGTGGGAGAGCCGGAGCGCGCGGCGGGCACCGTGCAGCTCGGTCACGTCGCGGCACTCGAACAACACGCCATCGAAGCCGGCGGCCGCGTCCGTCACGCGCGTCGCCGTGGCGTCGAGCACGCGCGGACGGGCCACGTCCGGAAACTCGAGTTCACCGGTGGCGCGGCCGGCGGCCGACGCTTCCTGGCACAGATCGCGGCACCGCTGCGCCGGCCGGGCATTCCCGGCCCACACGTCCGGTTCCCAGAGACACGCGCCCGTCAGGTCCGCGGCCGTCCCGCCGAACAGCGTCGCGCACGCCCGGTTGATGCGCACGACGTGGCCGGCCGTGTCCAGCAGCGCGAGCGCGTGCGGACTCGCGTCCAGGGCCGCGTCCCACGCGACCAGTGCGCCAGCCGGGCCGGCGCCGCCCCGATCACCCCGTGCCGCCAACTGCGTAACCTCCTGTACAGGCTCCAGCTTCAATTGTGTCTGAACGGATGCTTGACGGCAACCCCACCCGTCACGCAGGCCGATCACCCGGAGGACGCGCGCTTGCGGCCGTCCCGGTCGATCGCCATCCTGTCCGCGTGGCACCCGCGACGTCGCATCCGGTGACCGTGCACACTGCGCGGCGAAGTCCCCGCCAACTTGCTGATGCGATTCGCACGCCGCGAGTGAGACTCGATTGGACCTTCCCGGGACACGCAGGAGGACGTTCATGACGATCGTCCGGAAAGCCGCTGCCGGCGGGTCGATGCTCGTGCTGGCTGTCCTGTTCGCGGGCTGTGTGGACGAGCGTGTCGTGTTCCGCGACCGCGAGCTGTTCGCCGAGCCGCCCCCGGGCGCCGCGAACTTCGTCGGCTACACGGACCGGACCGCGAAGCTCGTGGTGTGCGGCAACTGTCACGTCGGCCATCAGGGCGATTGGGTCAGGACGGCGCACGCGGACGCGTGGAAGACGCTGGATGCGAACGCGAGCAAGCAGGCGTTCTGCGAGGGCTGCCACACGGTCAGCTCGCGCGGCAACTTCACCTCGGGCCAGGTCGCCTGGGACGCGACGAAGGAACGACGCTACCACGACGTGCAATGTGAGAGCTGCCACGGCCCGTCCCTCGACCACGTGCGCACGCCGGACCGCTCCCGCCCGCCGCTCGCGTCGATGGCGGTGGATACCGGGACCGCGATCGGCCGCGGCTGCGGCGAGTGCCATTCCGGATCGCACCACCCCTACGTCGAGGAGTGGCGCCAGTCGGGGCACGGCAGCGTCGTGCTCAGCCCGGCAGGCCGGGCGGAGTGCAACATCTGCCACACCGGAGAGGATGCGCTGGCGGGCTGGGACATCCGCGTGAACTACGCCGAACGGGACACGGCGATGACGGTGGCGTCGCGGCACCTGCCCATCACGTGCGGCGTCTGTCACGATCCGCACGCGACGGACATCCCCGGGCAGCTCCGCTTTCCGGTCGACGTGCCGAACGAGGAGCAGAACCTCTGCATGAAGTGTCACCACAAGCGTGGCAACCCGGACCCGACGACGTTCCGCGGCCCGCATTCGCCGGAGGGACCCGTGCTGCTGGGCTACGGAGGCTGGTGGCCGCCCGCACTGCAGTTCATCGGCGACACGATCCGCGCTGCGCACGGCTCCGGACAGAATCCCAAGCTCTGCGCCGGGTGCCACCTGCCGCGCTTCACCGTCACGGACGCGCAGGGCGGATTCCAGTTCCAGGCGACGGGTCACCTGTTCGAGGCGATCCCCTGCATCGATGCCCAGGGCAGGCCCACACGCGGCGATTGCGCGATCGGGCAGCGCAGCTTCAAGACCTGTACCGAAGGCTGCCACGTGCACACGGAGACCTCCGCCCGGTCAGTGTATCAGGTCGTGCAACTGCGCATTACGAACCTGACCACGACGCTGGACAACATGCTCAAGCAGGTGCCGGCTTCCGAGTTCAGCACATCGGACAACCGTTACACGACGGGAGAAGGGTCACGCTTCAACCTGCAGCTGGCGCAGACGCGAGGCTCCTTCGTGCACAACCCGTTCCTCATCGAGGCACTGCTGACGGGAAGCATCCTGCAACTGCGCAGGGACTACAACATCGCGGCGCCGCCCGGCATCGTGCTCGACAACGTGCTGGGCCGCGCCGGCCACTGACTGCCGCGGGTCGGGCGGCGCCGTGAACCTTCCGCCAGCCTCGCCCCCGGACGACCGGCGCAACCGGCCGGTCCGCCGCAGCGCCGCGCTCTGGCTGGCCGCGTTGCTGGTCGCGGGTTCGACGGCGGCGGTACAGCAGGTGCGCGAACGCACACCCCGGCCCTTCCTGCACGTGCAGCACGACGCTCTGGAATGCACCGAGTGTCACAGCACGCGTGAGGCGCACGGCCGCCTGATGGTGACCTCGCCTGCCGACTGCCAGCGCTGTCATCACACACCGCGCTTCGCCGAGCCGTGCGCGCGCTGCCACGCGCCGGCGACGCCCGGCACACCCCCGATTCCCATCGCGCAGACCCTGCGCACCGGTGGTGGCGCCACCGCACTGCGCATGCTGCCCTTCTCGCACGGCCAGCACACCGAGCTCGTCTGTTCCGACTGCCACGAGGCGCGCGCGCCCTTCGCGGCGACTGTGGCGACGTGCACGGACTGCCACGACCGCCACCACACGCCGGTGAACGACTGCATGGCGTGTCACACGCCACCGCGCGAGGACGTGCATGCGCGCGCAGCACACCTGACCTGCACCGGCGCCGGCTGCCATGACGCCGGCCGTGCGTGGCCAGACCCGCCGCGGACGCGCAACACCTGCCTGTCCTGCCACCAGGATCTGGCAGATCACTTGCCGGATCAGGAATGCATCGATTGCCACGTGCTGCCGCGCCGGTCGGGCGCCGGCCACCCTTGAGCGCGACCCGCCGGCCCGTGCGGACGCGCCACCCGGCCGCAGCGTGCGTGTGGGGTGCGGCCCTGTCCGCATGCGCCGTCCTGCACGGCGGCCTGTCCGCCCAGGGTGTCCGGGGGACGGCCACCACGACGACGCGCTGGGTCCAGCTGCGCGGCATCGAGGCGGACAGTGTGCCGATCGATCAGGTCACGCGGAATGCGGACGGCACGTTCACCTACCTCGGCCAGGGCGTAGCGTGCTTCGGGGGTGACCGCTGCGTCTACTACCGGCCGGGTCCGCGCCAGGACGCGGTGGCACTGACGCAGGACGTCTCCTTCACGGCCTGGGGCCTGGGCGTGCGCGGTCTGAGCGCGACCGGTCTGCTGCGCGCGCGCGCAGACCTGGCTGGCAGCTTCACCTGGGCCCGGTCCGACGACGCGTTCGATGCCATGCTGCTCTACGTCGAGCTGGATCGGACCCCGGCGCGGTTCCGGCTCGGACGCATGCAGACGACGGGGGGCCTGGGGTTCAGCGGCTACGATGGCGTCCATGTCATGGTCGGGCCGCTCCGCAGCGCGACCGTCGAGGCGTACGGCGGCCGCAGCCTGGCACGCGGTCTGGCGGAGCCTCGCAACGATGTGCTGCGTGGCCTCGAGAGTTTCCTGCTCGACCGCGATGCCTGGCTGATCGGCGCGGCTGCGACGGCGCAGCCGGTTGCCGGGCTCAGCATAGCCGGCCGATACCAGCGCGAGATCTGGACCGATCGATCCGGCCTGCTGTCGGAACGGGCCGCGCTGGACATCGGCTTCACGCGCCTGCGTCGGCTGACGCTGTCGGCCTCCGCCGACTGGGATTTCGCGTTCGAGCGTCTCGGCAAGGCGGATCTGACGGCACGCATGCCCGTGCTGGGCGGACCACGCAGCCTGTGGCTGGAGGCGACCGCACGACGCTACGTCCCCTACTTCGAGCTGTGGACGATCTGGGGCTTCTTCAGTCCCGTGGCATGGCACGAAGTCGAGGTGCTGGCGGGCTGGCAGCCGTCCGGATCGTTGGGCCTGCGCGGCTCGGCCGGCTGGCGTCGGTATGACGACACCGAAACGGTCGAGGTGCTCTCCCCGCTGGCGAACGATGCCGCCCGACTGACGGCTCGCGTCGACTGGCGGAGTGCGCGCGGCTGGCTCGTGCAGGCCTCATACACGCTCGAGGACGGGTTCGGCGCGTTCCTGAGCAGTGGCGACGCCGGCGTGCGCTGGCAGCCGCGTCCCGAACTCACGTTGGCCATCGACGCGACGGCGTTCCAGCAGATCGAGCAGTTCCGCATCGGCGAAGGCGCAGTGCTGGGCGGTGCGGCATCCGGTGCCTGGCGCGTCCGCGACGGTCTCGAACTGAGCGGCGGGCTCAGCGCGTACCGGCAGGCGTTCGAGAACCGGCCCAGCGGTGTGGACTGGAACCAGTGGCGTGGCTGGGCAGCGCTGCGCATCGGATTCGGACGCGATCCCGGCATGGCCGCGGTGACGCGATGAGGGTGCGTATGAAGGCGATGGTCGCGGGTGTGGCCCTGCTGGCCGGGCTGGCCGGCGCGGCGTCGTGGGTCCTGGCCGCGCGCCAGGAGCCGTTCCCGCACGAGGAGCACGCGCGGCTTTTCTCGTTCTGCACCGGCTGTCACGAGATGGACACCGGCGACCGCACGGCGATGTATCCGCCGGTCGAGTTGTGCAGTCGCTGTCATGACGGCACGCTCGAGGACAGTGTCGTGTGGCAGCCTCCGACGGCCGCGATCGGCCGGCTGATCTTCGACCACCCGGTTCACGCGCGTGTCGCCGTGGACGACGCCCTTGCCTGCGAGAGCTGCCACGTGCCGTCCGGCGCCGCGCGCATGGCCGTGCTGCGCGCTGACGGGCCGGGCTGTCTCGGCTGTCATGCGCATCAGGCGAGCGAGCACCAGGTCGACGCCGATTGTGCGACCTGTCACGTGCGACTGGCCGAGACCCGTTTCACGACAGCACAGATCGCGGCGCAGCCCACGCCCAGCGACCACGACGCGGTCACGTTCCTGGGCGAGGGTCACGGTCGGTCGGCCGCGACGTCCAGCGCGTCCTGCGAGGTCTGCCACACGCGGGAGCGCTGCGTCGCCTGCCACGTGAACGCCGCCACGGTCCCGGCCATCACGGCCATGATGGCGGCCCCGCGTGAACTCGTGCTGCCGCCCATGGAAGCGCGTTACGAGGAGCCGGCCTCGCACCGGACGGCGGATTTTCAGCGTACGCACGGCACCGGCCTCGAGCCCGGCAACTGCGGCGCGTGTCATGCACGGGACGACTGCGCAGCCTGTCACGTGCCGCCCGTGCCGGCCGCGGTGGCGGCGCTGCCGCAGCGCATCCAGGTCGCGGCACCGGGCGCCATGCTCCAGCGCGCGCAACCGTTCTCACACGAAGCGCCCGGGTACCGGTCGGACCACGCGGCCGATGCCGCAACGCATGGCGCGTCGTGCACGGCCTGCCACACGCGCACGTCGTGCTCGGAATGCCATGCAGCAGCACAGCGCGCGGCGTTCCACCCCGACAACTTCTTCGTGCGCCATTCTGCCGAGGCCTACGGCCGCCGCCTCGAATGCTCCGGCTGCCACGAGACACAGACGTTCTGCCGCGATTGCCACACACAGGCGGGCATGCAGGCGGAGGGGCGGCTGAATCCGGGCTTTCACGATGCCGAACCGCTCTGGCTGCTGCGCCACGGCGGTCCTGCCCGGCGCGCCCTGGAATCGTGCACGGCATGCCATCGCCAGACCGACTGCCTGCAGTGCCATTCGACGCTCGGGTCGTTCCGCGTGAGCCCGCACCGTGAGGGCTTCGATGCGCGGGCCGCGCAGAGCCGGAACCCGATCATCTGCAAAGCCTGTCACATCGGGGACCCGATCCGGCGCAACTGACGCCCCGGCTCGCCCCGGCCTTATTCGGGCTTGAGCAGGCCTGCGTTCAGCGCGAAGCGCACGAGCTCGGAGCGATGGCTCAGTTCGAGCTTGTGCATGATGCGCGAGCGGTAGGTATCGACGGTCTTCGGTGAGATGAACAGCCGCTTGCCGATCTCGGACGAGCTGAACCCTTCGGCGGTCAGCGTCAGTACCTCGCGCTCCCGGTCCGTGAGGCGTTCGAGCGGATCGTTCTCCTGCTGCTCCGTGCGCACTCGGAAACCCTGGAGCAGCAGCCGGGCCGCGTTCGGATAGAGGAAGACCTCATCCTTCGCGACCGTGCGGATGGCGGCGGTCAGATCCGTGTCCGCGCTGGTCTTCTTGACGTAGCCGCTGCCGCCGGCCTCGAGCACGGCCAGCAGATACTCTTCCTCCGCGTGCATGGTCAGGACCAGCACTTTCGCAACACCCGCTTCCGTGATTGCGCGCGTGGCATCCAGCCCGCCCATGCCCGGCATCGACAGATCCATGACGACGACGTCCGGCTTCAGGAATTTGGCCTTGTCGATGCCCTCTTCGCCGGTGGACGCCTCACCGATGACCTTGATGTCCTCCTCGGCGTCCAGCAGCGCCTTCAACCCGGCGCGCAGCAGCAGATGATCGTCGACGAGCAGAACGCGGATCACGTGGTCAGGCATGCACTCCTGCGCCGATCGGAATGAGTACGTCCACGCGCGTGCCCCTGCCGCGTGCGCTCACGATGTCGAGCCGGCCGCCAACCGCTGCGGCGCGCTCCTCCATGCCGAACAGACCCAGGCCGCCTTTCTCACGGCCCGTCCTGCCGACATCGAACCCCTTGCCATCGTCGCGGATGCTGAGACGCACGCCTGCGCCGTCCCGGTGCAGTCGGATGCGCACGGATGCGGCACCGGAGTGGCGGACGATGTTCGACAAGGCTTCCTGCAGAACGCGGTACAGGGCCAGCTCCGTTTCCGGCGGCATCAGGCCGCTCACATCCTCGGCGACCAGGTCGACCGCCATGCCCGCGGCTTCCGCGACAGGCCGGGCGTACGACTCGATCGCGGTGGCCAGACCCAGCATCTCCAGCGCCGGCGGGCGGAGGCCGCGCGCGACGCGGCGCAACTCCTCGATCGCGTCGCCGATGCCATCGCCGACGTCTTCCAGAATCTGTTCTCGAAGGTGGCGGTCCGGTGCGACGCGGGCAAGCCTGAGCCGGACACGCAGGGCCGCCAGTTCCTGGGCGATCCCGTCGTGCAGCTCCCGGGCAACCCGCTTCCGCTCGTCCTCGACCGAGAGCTGGCTGCGGGCCGACACGTCGCGCATGCGTCGGCGGTGCGCGGCGACCGTATCGATCACGGCATTGAAGGTTTCGATCAGCTGGCCGGTGTCCTGATCGGCGACGGACGAGTGCGGCGCCCGGGCCGTGAAGTCACCCCCGTGCACGCGTTGCGCCGCCTCCTGGAGCGAACGGAGTGGCGACAGAGCCAGCCAGACCAGCGCGGCGTTGACCGCCAGAATCGCGACGACGCCGGCCGCCGCGATCTCTGCGAAGGGCAGGATCGCGCCCTCCGGCGGGATCCCTCCCGTCGTCGTGACCCACCGGCAGCCTGCGGCGACACCGACGACGATCCCGCCGTTGGCGATCAGCAGCTTGTAGAAGAGCGGGAGCCGCAGGATGCGCGCGAGCCCGCGCGGCAGCGCTCGTTCCGACACGTCGGGCCGGCCGGCTTCAGCGGTTCAGGAAGCGCAGCAGCGTCTGACCACCGCCGTGCACGACGCGCAGCGCCGCGTCCCGCCCGCTGTCATCGCGCAGGATGTCGATCCGGCTGGCCTCCGAGACGGAGTGCGTCACGCGGTGCGCGAAGCTGCCCGTCTCGCCCAGCATGATCTGCACACGCCGGTCGCGCATATCGAATGCCACGCCCTTCAACGGGTAGTCGGTGCCCTCGTGCTGGACGCCCAGATCGGCCATGTCGACTTCGAGGGCCGTCCGCCTGCCCGTGTTGCGGTGCGTGAACGCCTGAAGCTCCTTCACCCAGTCCGCGAGCGCGATCGTGTCGGTCATGGCTCCTCCTCATTCCGCCGGCACTGCAAGTTCGGGTCGGCACCGGACCCGGGCAGTCGGGCGAGGCGTCATGCCGATGGCGGGAAAGCCGCACCTCGACGTGGGGCAATCCCGCACACCGGCCCGTGCCACCCCGGACGCCGCGGGCCGGGCGGCTGGCCCAGATTCGGGCAGCGGCAGAATGATGGAGTGGTTCCTCGGTCTGAGTGTGCCCGGCCAGGCGTTCGTGGCCGGGCTGGTCACGTGGCTGGTCACGGCCGCGGGGGCGGCCATTGTATTCCTGCGGCGCGATCCGCCGCCCGGGTTGCTCGACGCCATGCTCGGCTTCGCGGCCGGCGTCATGCTGGCCGCCAGCTTCTGGTCGTTGCTGGCACCGGCTATCGCGCTGGCGGAAGCGGCCGGCGTCCCCGGCTGGCTCCCGGCCGGCGTCGGGTTCCTGGCCGGCGCCGCTGCGCTCGCCCTGGCCGACCGGCTGCTGCCCCATCTGCATCCGGACAAGCCGCTCGAAGAGGCCGAAGGTCCGCGCACGGCCTGGCGGCGCAGTACGCTGCTCGTGCTGGCGATCACGTTGCACAACGTGCCCGAGGGTCTGGCCATCGGCGTCGCGTTCGGTGCGGCCGGCCTGGCCGGCGGCGAGGGCGCCGCCCTGGCCGGCGCGATCGCGCTGTCCGTCGGCATCGCGATCCAGAACTTCCCGGAGGGCATCGCCGTCGCGCTGCCGCTGCGTCAGGCCGGCGCCGGACGGCTCACCAGTTTCTGGTACGGTCAGATGTCGGCCCTGGTGGAGCCGATCGCGGCCGTCGTCGGCGCCATCGCGGTCGTCAGCATGCGCGCGCTGCTGCCCTACGCGCTCGCGTTCGCGGCCGGCGCGATGGTGTTCGTGGTGGTCGAGGAGCTGATCCCGGAGGCGCAGCAGGGCGGCCGCACCGACCTGGCAACGGCCGCCACGATCGTCGGGTTCGTCGTGATGATGGTCCTGGACGTGGCGCTCGGCTGATCAGGGCCCAGCCAGGCGGGTGAGCAGCGCACACATCTCGAGGTCGTACGGGTCCGGCGATGGATCATCGCGTTCGACGTCCACATTCAACTGCGGCGTTTCCAGCACCAGCGGAATGTCCTGACTGCGCCGATCCGCCAGCAGCCAGCCGAAGGGCTCGACACCGATGTGACCCTGGCCGAGAAGCACGTGCCGGTCCCGGTTCGAGCCCAGCGCCCCCGCGCTGTCGTTCAGGTGGAAGAACGCCGGCGGCTCGCCGATCTCCGCCTCGAAGGCATCCAGAATCGCGGTCAGCTTTGCCTGCGACTCGGCCAGGTCGAAGCCGGACGCGTACAGGTGGCACGTGTCGAGCCCGTACCCCGTGCGGTGGCGCAGATCGTCGGGCACACGCGCCAGGATCGCGGCGATCTCCTCTGCACTGCGCCCGACCGTTCGCCCCGCTCCAGCCGTGTTCTCGACCAGCAGCCGGGGACCCGTCTCCACGTGCCGGACCGCGTTCGTGATGGCGCGCGCCACCCGCTCCGGCGCGCCCGCCTCGTCGAGGTCCTTCGTGGAACCGGGATGGAAACAGATCTGCCCGACACCAAGTGCGGCCGAGCGCTCCATCTCCCGCTCCAGCCCTGCACTCGCCCTCGTCCAGATCGTCGGATCCGCCGTCGCGACGTTCAGCACGTAGGCCGCGTGCACCAGCACGTGCTCGCGCCGCATGCCGGTCTCCTCCAGCGCGGCGTGGAACCGCTCGACGCGGTCCGGCCGGATCGACGAGCGGTCGCCGTAGAACTTCGGTATGGCCGTGAAGATCTGGACGGTCCGCAGGCCCGCGTTCCACGACCGCCGGACCGCCATGTCGATGCCACCCGTGTCGACGGGGTGCGTCCCCAAGATATGTGCCATGGTGCTTCGTCGGTCGTCGAAGGGAACCGCAGCAGGCTCGCGGCTGCCGGCTGCCGGCGTCCCGCAGCAAACCCCGGTAATTCTGTCGGACACGCTCGGCGCGGACAACCGGCAGTGCTTCGCACCTTCGATCACAATCACCGCTCGTGGTCCGGCGCAGTCCACCCGGATCCAGCGGCAGGCGGTTCGTCACGGACGGTCTTGACTTCCGTTGGGTGCGACAAGCATCCTGATATTGACCTGCCCCCGAACGCGCGAGTGCATGTCATCGCGCGTGCATCCTGTTCGTTCGTCATGTGGGAGTCCGCGCCGGCCCGCCTGGACCGCGGCCGGGCGCTCGTGTCCCGCTGCGCTTCGCGCAGACGGCGCGGTCTCCGCATGACCGGGGAGGTTCACCATGACACGTCCCGTCGATGCGGGAGATCGCCGGATCATGGATGGCGGCGGCCACTGGTGGATCGCGAGAGAGACCGGTGCCGATGCAGTCGTCGGTGCGGCCGGCAAGGACGCGGCCTACGGGTCGTCGCCGTGGATCAGCTTCACGCGGCAGGATTCGGGCCTCCGGCTCAGCGGCTTCGCCGCGCGCGCCCTCGATGAGATGTCCGACGACCAGCTGCTGCGTCTCCTCGAAGAGATGATCCGGCGGGAGCGCAGATGAGCCGGCCGCACCTTTCGCACGCCTGAACGACAGCGGGCCGGGATCGCTCCCGGCCCGACATGACGCGTCCCTCGGGCGCGCGCCTGCGCGGCGCACTCGACCCGGCCGTCTACAGTCCCGGGCGTGGTGTGCGCGCCTCCACGGCGATCTCGATCCTGACGTCATCGCCGACCAGCACGCCGTTCTCGATGGCGCGGTTCCAGGTCAGCCCGTAGTCCTGCCGGTCGATGCGGAGCGAGCCCTCCGCGCCCAGGATCTGCTGCCCGTTGCCCGTATCGTGAGGGCCCAGCACCTCGAACGGGATCTGCACCTCGCGGGTCGTTTCCTTGATGGTCAGCTGTCCGGTCACCAGCCAGCGCTCGCCGGACCGCTCCACGCGTGTGCTCTCGAACGTGAGCGTGGGGAACTTCTCGACATCGAAGAAGCGATCACTGCGCAGATCCGTGTCCCGCCGCTCGTGCTCCGTATCGACGCTCGCCGTGCGCACGGTCAGCTTCACGACGGACCGGGCCGGGTCGGCCGTGTTGAACATCACGTGGCCGTCGAAGTCGTTGAAGCGGCCACGGACATTGGTGACCATCATGTGGCGTACCGCGAAGCCCAGGTGCGTGTGTGAGGGATCGAAATCGAACCGGACAACGGCCGCATCGGGCGCGGCCTGAGCGGGCATGCTCTGGGCCCGGACCGGCGCATCGTGCGCGGCCAGGCCGGTGATCGCGATCAGGGTGAAGACCGCCGCGCGTCGAGCGCGGCCGGCATGGCGTTCTGCTGCTTACTGCATCCGTCTCCTCTGCGTTCTGCGTTGTGCTCTGCTCCGGCGGCCCGCGGCGCTCAGTTCCGCCGCCGCGCCAGAGCGCGGTAGTACTCTTCCACCAGTTTCCGGAATCCTTCAGGGACCTCATCGGATCCCGACAGGAAAAGACGCTCGGCATCGGCCCCGGCCAGTTCGCGCCGCAACCGGTACTCGAACTGCTTGGCCCCGTCCACGACGGCCGCCTGCAGCTGGGCCAGGTCCTTCGGCTCACCCCATACGCGCTCATCGGTCAGCGAACGCAGATCCTGGATGACCTGGTCCAGCTCGCGCGTGTCCACGCCCTGGCGACGCAACTCCTCGCGCAGCTGCTGTGCCTCCTGCAGTCGCTGCCTCGCCTCAGACCGGAACTGCCGCGCCTGGTCCGATGAGAGCGCGCCGGGGCGGCTGTCGCCGGCACCACCCGGGCCCGACGGCGAGCCCTGGGCGCGGGCACCACGTGCGTCCTGACCCGGATCGCCCTGCTGGCCACCCTGTCCTCCCTGCTGGCCCTGCTGACCCTGCTGACCCTGCTGACCCTGCTGACCCTGCTGACCCTGCTGACCCTGCTGACCCTGCTGGCCCTGCTGACCCTGCTGGCCCTGCTGGCCCTGCTGACCCTGCTGGCCCTGCTGGCCCTGCTGGCCCTGCTGACCCTGCTGGCCCTGCTGGCCCTGCTGACCCTGCTGGCCCTGCTGACCCTGCTGGCCCTGCTGACCCTGCTGGCCCTGATCCTGGGGCCGCTGGCCGAGCCGGCGCTGGTCATCCTGCGCCGCGCGGGTCCGCTCCTCGAGCGATTCGAGGCCGCGGGCCAGATCGCGGGCGCGCTCGACCGCGGCTTCGCCCTGCTGGCCGGCCGACTGGTTGTTGACGGCCTGCCCGGCCTCGGCGATGCGCGAGCGCATCTCCTCGATGTTGGACGAGATCTCGCGCTCCATGGAGCGTGCGTACTCGGGATCGGCGCCGGGCTGCGTCAGGGCGCGTGAATAACTGATCTTTTCCTTGAGCTGATTGTCACGGACGGCGTTGGCCGCCTGCTGCAGTGCCCGTGACGCCTCGCCCTGCTGGTTCGATCGGGCCTCGCTGGCCATGCGATCGAGATCGCGCTCGAGGTTGGCGACGTCGTTGAGCTCCTGTTCCTTGCGTTCGACCAGCCGGCGCGCGCGCTCGTTGCGTTCCGCGCCGCTCATGCTGTTGAGCTGCTCCATCTGCTGCTGGATTTCGCGCTGCTCGGCGGCGATGCGTTCGGCGCGGCGCAGCGCTTCCTCGGCCTGCTGCTGCAGTCCGGCGGATCGGTTGCGCTCGAGCCTGCGCCGCGCGTCGCGCAGCCGATCGAGCGCGTTCTGCGCGTCTGCCGTGTTGCCGCTGCGCGCGTTGCTGGCGGAACGTCGCATTGCGTCGGCCGCCTCCTGCAGCCGGCGCGCGGCATCCATCATTTCCGGGTTGGACTGCTCGCGGGCCAGGCGCTCGAGCTCACGCGCGGCCTGCTCGGCCTCTTCGGCCAGCTGGTTCTGGCTCTGCGACGAGCCGCCGCCCTGACCGGAGCGCGCCTGCTGACGCATGCGCTCCATTTCCTGCTCCTGACGCCGGGCCAGTTCGCGCAGGCGCTCGAGGGCCTCATCGACCTGGTTCTGCGCCTGTTCGCGCTCACCGCGCTGCACGGTTTCGTACTGATTGCGCAGTTTGTCCAGCTCCAGCTCGAAGAGGTCGGCCAGGTCCTCCGCGTTGGGGTTGCCGCCACCGCCACCACCGCCTCCACCCTGCTGCTGGCCCATCTGGACCTGCATGTCGCGGAACATGGCTTCGGCGCGCAGCAGGATCTGCAGCGCACGCTGTTCCGGCGGCAGCGCGTCGGCCGGCCGGGTGGCGCGCAGTTGCCCGGCCGCCGTATCCATTGCGGCAGCGGCGACCGGCAGCAGTTGAGCGATCTTGAGGAACGCGCTGTCGTTGGTGATGCCGCGGTTGTTCATCCGCTCGACGAGCGTGCCGACCTGTTCGCGGATCTTCTCCTGCGAGAGCGCGATGATGACGAGGTTCTCGCCGTATTCGCCGGCGGAGTACGTGGCGCTGTCGCGGCGCACGTTGAACGTCGCGGCCACGACCTGACGCTGCTGGTCGGACAGGCGTCCTTCGTCCTCGCCCTGACCGCCGCCACCGCCGCCGCCACCGCCACCGGCCGCGTCGGCCTGGCGGTAGTTCAGCTCGAAGGGCCGTACGGTCAGGAAGTAGATGTCGCTCTGCGCCGTCTTCCGCTGGCCCGCTGCGCTGTTGTCGGTCGCGCGGGCGAAGTACGCGATGAGATCGCCCGGCTCGAGGTCGAACTCTTCGAGGTAGAACGTGTGACCGGCGACGACCTCCGCGACGGATCGGTCCGTGGCCAGCAGCGGGATCGTCTTCTCCTCGCCGCCGTTCACGGAGTAGACGAGTTCGAGCCGGGAGATGCCGTAGTCGTCCTCCGCCTTCGCTTCGACGAATACTTCCTCGATCGAGGTGACACGCGTGTCCCGGCCCGGTCGCGTGAAGGAGACCATGGGCGGCAGGTCATCGAGCACGGTGATCGTGTACTGCGGCGACCCGCTCGTCATGCTGCCGTCCAGTCCGGGCAGCGCGATGTGGTAGAACCCGTCCTGCTGGACGCGGATCTCGCCGAGCAGCTCGCCGGTGGCGGTGCGCTCCAGCGGGACGGCCGCCTGGCCGTCGACGACGAGCTGGCCCGCGCTGACGGGCAGTGTCGTGGTCGCGAACAGCTTCACGGTCGTACCGGCGAGCGCGGCGATGTCACCGCCCGGATCGACCGTGCGCGGTTCGAGGCCCGTGTAGGCCGGAAAGTGGTACTCGAGCCGCAGGCTGGAGACGTACGGGATGTCGGCGACCGTGATGCGGAACACGGGGGACCGAATGCCGTTCGCCTCGACGAAGTAGTCCGTGTTGCGGCTCACGCCGAAGAGCATGATCTCGAAACGGCCGGAGTCCGCCGTGACGGTCATGGGCAGACGGTCGAAGCTCGAGTCCGCGCCCGCGCTGATCACGACGTCGGCGAACTCGGAACTGAAGCCGAAGACCGCGGCCGTGACGCCCTGGTCCGCGCCGCGCGGGATGGTCACGTTGCCGGGCTGCACATCGATGCGGTACGGGTTGACTTCCGCGGCCGCGGCGAAGGGATTGAGCACGGCGGTCGCGCCATGGCGCAGGAACCCGGGGCTGGTCAGCAGCGCGAGCAGGCCGAGCGCGGCAGCGCCGGCGACGGCGGCGCCAAAGCGCCGGATGTGGGGCTGATCCACGCGGCGGCCGTCGTCGATCGCGTGGCAGCGGGCCACGGCCTCCTCGATGGTCCGGCGCGCCAGCGCGGGCGAGACGTTGGGGTCGGCGACCTGGCCGGGATCGCCCACGGCGAGCGCGCTCAGCACGATGGCCTCGAGGGAGGGCTCGTGCTCCTCGAGGTAGAGGGCCACCGCCGCGTCCGGGACGCGCCGGAAGAGAGGCAGCACGATGTAACGGACGGCGAGCAGGATGACCGTGGCGTACGTGATGATGCGGAACGCGATCACCGATGCGGGCGAGAAGCCCAGCCGCTCGATCCCCCACGCCGAGAACAGCAGGGCGAGGACCCCGGCCACGAGCACGACAGTCGCGCCCCGCAGCAGCAGCTTCAACCGCCAGCGCATACGCACGTCCGCGACGATCGCCAGCAGCTGCGCGTGGGAGTTCGACGAGAGCGTGGTCCGGTTGATCATGCTCACCTCACTGGGTCGCGGCGGGGGTCCGCCGGGACAGCCGGTTGGAGAGGGCGGTCTCGGTCGCGAGCAGCAGGAACGCCGCAATAAGTAAATACCACCAGAGGGACTGTCTGCGTTCACGGTCCTCGGGCCGGACGTGGGAGACGACCGCGGTCCGGGCGTCATCCCCGCGCGGCGCGACCGCCGCCGTGAGTTCGGCCGGATCCATCGACGAAAGATCGGATTCGCCGAAGTCGAGGTTGACCGCGACCGTGAAATCGCCCCGGCTGCCGGCATCGCGGAGCTGGTAGAAGCCCTGTTCCGCGAGGACCAGCAAGCCGGTCTCGGGCACGGGCTGCCGCGCGCCGCCCGGCGAGAGCGCTGTGGCCTGGGCGCGCGCGGCGGGCGTGGCCGCAGCGGTGTCCGCGTCCGTGCGGGCCCGCCCCGCGTAGACGTCCAGGACCTGACCGGCCGTGAACCACGGACTGGGCTCCGCGTAGCCGGACGCGTAGCGCGCCAGCTGGTGGACGAACGGCAGGTACACCGGGCGGACGGGCAGGTCGGCCCAGAAGTTGTCGAACGTCGAAGCCCAGACCATGACGCGACCGGCCCCCGCTGTCGTGGCGGCCAGCGCGACAGCGCCGTCATCGAAGCGCGCGAGCACCGCAGCGCTGCTGTCCGGCGTCATGGTACGGTACCGGAAGAAGCGTGGCGCGGAAAGGTCGCCGCTGCGCGGTGCGCGGAACACCTCGAAAACGGGGTGGCTGTAGTCGATCGAGCCGAGCGTGCCGCCGCGTTCCCGGTCCACGACGCTGCCCGGCGTCGCGGGCACGAGGCCGGCGCCTTCACCCCAGCCGCCGGCCGTGTTGCGCGGGCCGAGCGCGACGATCAGCCCGCCGCCGGCCTCGACGAACGCGCGCAGCGTGCGCCCCGCCTCGCCCGTCGGGAACGGCGCGTCGTTCAGCACGACGACATCGCGACCCGTCAGGTCCGCAGGACGGAACTGCGTGGCGCGCCGCGTGTCGACGCGGAACGGCGGCGCATCGCCGATCGCGAAGGCCCGCTCCAGGAACAGCGTGGACTGCGCGCCGCCCCCATCGATCACCAGTACATCGAGCGCCTGGCCTGGCGACAGGACGAAGTGGAACCGGTCATCGGCCGGCAGACGATCGGCCGGGGCACGCACCGTGCCCTGCACCTCGCCATCCGGCAGCGTGAAGGGCGCGAAAGTGGCGGCGGCCGCGTCGCTCGCCCCGATGTCGACCTGAATCGTCTGGATCTCCCGTCCGTCCAGGTCGAGGGCCAGCGTCAGGCCCCGGACCGGCGTGTCGGATCGGTTCGTCAGACGCGCCGTGGCGGTCACGCGCTCGCGGTCGCCGGCAGGCTCACGCCGGAACGTCACGCCCGTGATCGCGACGTTGGCGGTCACGGAATCCAGGATCGCGACCGGCGTGATGACGGTGCCGGCCGGCAGCCGCATCCCCTCGCCGCCGTCCCACCCCGAGCGCTGGAAGTCGGAGATCAGGATGACCTCGCGGCGCGGCAGCGTGGATTCCTCGAGCACGCCCTGCGCCATCTTGAGCGCCGGACCGTAGCGTGTCATGCCGGCGCTGACCGAAGCGGAATCGACGGCCGCGCGCAGCTGGATCGGATCGCCCGTCGCGTGATTGGCGACGGCCGCGCCGCCGTCGAAGAAGACGATCGTGGCGCGCTCCTCCGGGCCGATCGCATCGATCGCCGAGCGGGCGGCCGCCTGCGCGCGATCCCAGTGATCGCCCCAGCTCATGCTCCAGCTGCGGTCGATGAGGATCACGACCTCGCGCGCCGTCGCGAGCGGTCCCGTGGCCGACAGTTCACGATCGATCCACGGCCGCGCGAAGGCTCCCACGAGCAGCACCAGCGCCGCGCAACGCATCAGGAACAGCAGCCAGTTGCGGATGCGCCGGCGGTTCGTCGACTTGTACGGGACCTGGCTGATGAACATCAGCGACGGGAAGACGACGGCTTCCTTGCGCTCCTTCTGGATGAGATGGATGAGGATGGGCACCGCGAGCGCGGCCAGCGCGGCCAGGAACAGGGGTGCCAGGAAACCGAGTGGCATCAGCGCGTCCTCTGCAGTCGCTCGCGGCTGGACAGGTACGTGAACAGCGCGTAGTCGAGCGGCGTGGACGTATCGAACAGATGATAGTCGATGCGGTTGTCCGTGAACAGTTTGTTCAGCCGGGCGATGTGGTTCTGGACCAGCTCGCGGTAACGCGCCCGCTGCGTCTCCGGGACGACGGGAATGCGTTCACCGCTCTCCATGTCTTCGAAGCTGGAGGCGCCTTCGAACGGGAATTCGATCTCGGCCGGGTCGAGCACGTGGAACACGATCAGGTCGTGGTTCATCGAACGCAGCGGCTTGACCGCCTCGAAGACCGCGTCGGCTTCCTCGTACAGATCCGAGATCAGGACCAGGACGCCGCGCCGGTTGAGCGCGCCGGCCGCCCGCTCGATCGCGGGACCGAGCGCACTGGCCCGTTCCGTCTTTGCCCGGTCGATCGTGTGCAGCACCACGTTCAGGTGCTTGGCCGACGGCGGCACGAAATCGACGATGTCCTGATCGAACGTCACGATGCCGACGCGATCGCGCTGCTGGCTCGAGAAGTACGTCAGCGAGGCCGACAGGAAGCGCGCGTAATCCAGCTTCGTGACCGGGCCGCTGCCGTAGTTCATGGACTTCGAGACATCGAGCAGCGTCAGGAAGTTGGCGTTCGTGTCCGCCTCGAACTCCTTCACGAAGTAGCGGTCCGTACGCGCCCACAGCCGCCAGTCGATGCGCCGGATGTCGTCCCCGGGCATGTACGGCCGGTGCTCGGCAAAATCGAGCGACAGTCCGAGGTAGGGCGAGCGGTGCAGCCCGTTGATGAAGCCGTCGACCACGAACCGCGCCACCAGCTCCAGGTTGTCGATGCGGGCCAGCGTACGCGGATCGACGAAGCCAGTGGCAGGCGCCTGGTGCTGATGGTGGGAAACTCTCATACCACGAAAGGCGGGTATGGGGATGGGATTTCGGGATGCAGGATCGGGGAATGCGGGCGCGCCGGTGCCGCCTGCACGGTCGCCCGCATCCCGTCGCGCTGTTCTCCCCTCCTCAACATCATGCCCGCTCCCTCCATATCCGTATACCCGCCCCGCCGTGCGTCTCCCGCCGTTCCCGCCTTCCGTCTCCCGCCGTCCTGTCTCCCGCCGTTCCGTCTCCCGCCGCGCGTCTCCCGCCGTCCCGCCCCCGAGTCGTCCCGGCTGGAGTCGTCCCCGCCTACAGCCCGCTCTTCGGCACCGGCACCGCCTCCAGCAGCTGCTCGATGATGTGGTCCGTGGTGACGCGCTCGGACTCGGCGTGGAAATTGGTCAGGATGCGGTGGCGCAGCACGGGCACCGCGAGTGCGCGGACGTCCTCGAAGCTGACGTGCGTGCGGCCGTTCATCAGGGCGCGGGCCTTGCCGCCCAGCGAGAGGTACTGCGCGGCGCGCACGCTCGCGCCGTAGGCCACCCACTTCTTCACGAAGTCCGGACTGTCGCCGTTGGCACCGGGCCGGGTCGTGCGCACCAGGTTGACGGCGTAGCGCAGCACGGGCTCGGACACGGGCACCTTGCGGACCAGGCGCTGGAAGGCGATGAGCTCCTTGCCCGTGACGACGTGCTGGAACTCCGGATCGAGGATGGCCGTCGTCGTGCGCACGACCTCCAGCTCCTCCGCCTCCGGCAGATGATCGATCACGATCTGGAACATGAAGCGGTCGAGCTGGGCCTCGGGCAGCGGGTACGTGCCCTCCAGCTCGATCGGGTTCTGCGTGGCGAACACGTAGAACGGCTCTTCCAGCTGGTACGTCCTGCCCTGGATGGTAACGCGGTGCTCCTGCATGGCCTCGAGCAGCGCCGACTGCGTCTTGGGCGGGGTCCGGTTGATCTCGTCGGCCAGCAGCACGTTGCAGAAGACCGGGCCGGGCGCGAACACCATCTGGCGCCGTCCCGTCGCCTGGTCCTCCTGGATGATGTCCGTGCCCGTGATGTCGGACGGCATCAGATCCGGCGTGAACTGGATGCGCGAGAACTTGAGGTTCAGCACCTGCGCCAGCGTGTGCACGAGCAGGGTCTTGGCCAGACCGGGCACCCCGATGATCAGCGAGTTGCCGCCCACGAACAGCGTGAGCAGCATGTGCTCGATGACTTCCTGCTGTCCGATGATGAGCTTGGACAGCTCCGCGCGGATCGCGTCCGCGCCCTCCTTCAGCTGGCGGGCGAGCGCGATGTCGTCACTGGACTCCAGCGTCGCTGCCTCGGAACCCGCCGGTGCATTGCTCGAAAAGGCCACTTTGACTCCCTGTTTCAGTCACCCCAACCTGTACCCGCCGTGTCGTCTCCCACCGTTCCCGCCGTGTCGTCTCCCGCCGTGTCGTCTCCCGCCGTTCCCGCCGTGTCGTCTCCCGCCGTCCCGTCTCCCGCCTCCCGTCTCCCGCCGTCCCGCCCCACTCTCAGTGCGTCATCGCATACACGACGTAATTGACGCCGACCTTGTACGCCTCGTTGGACAGATCGATGGGGAAGAACCCGACATCGGAATACTCCCAGAACTCGCCCAGATCCGAGTTGTTGCCGGCGATGGCCAGCATCCGCCCGGCGCGGTCGTTGCCGACGTACAGCGCCCACCACTCGGGCCGCTCTCCGCGGTAGCTGGGCAGCACGATCGTCATGGGCTCGATCCTGAAGAACGAGTCGAAGATCTCTTCCGTGCCATCGACGGGCATGAACGTGAGGTCGGGGAACACGTAGCGCATCTGTTCCGCCAGGTTGCCCATGTCCCAGCCGCGGAAATCGTCGAAGATGACGAAGCCGCCCTTGCCCAGGTACAGCCGGATCGCCTCGGCCTCGTCGTCCGTGATGCGCCACTGGCCGGGCTCGGACACGTAGGCGATGGGGAACTGGAACAGGCGCGGGTCATCCCACGTCAGGATGTTGCCGCCGTAGTCGGACTCGGTGGCGCGGATGTAGGTCAGCTCGTTCAGGATCTTGGAGAAGTTGCGCTCGGCGTTCGGATAATCGTGGCGCCAGCCGGGATCGCCAAAACCGCGCCGGCCGAAAGCGCGCAGGTCACCACGCCCATCGTTGGTGTGGATGCGGGCGAAGGTCCAGCGGCCCTCGTACGGGTGCCACGGGTACTGCGGCGCCGGCGTGGCGGCCGCTACGGCCGCGATGGCCAGGACGAGCAGCAGGGCGCGTTTCATGACGGCCTCCCGTCGTCGGCACCGCCGCCGGAGCCGCGCAGGCGCAGCAGCAGCTGCTGCGCCTTCTCGAAGTTGGGTGCGACCTCGAGCGCACGCAGCACGACGCGGCGCGCGGCCGCGTTGTCGCCGGCCTCGAAATGCGCGAGCGCGAGCTGGTACAGCGCATCGGCGCGGTCCACCGGATCCAGCGCGACGATGGCGGTGCGGGCGCGCACGACGCCCTGCCGGTCACCCAGCGTGGTGTAGTGGCCGGCCAGCGCCTGGTGCAGTGCCGGGTCGTACGGCGAGATCCAGATGGCGCGCTCGAGGGCCTGCGCCGCGCCCGCGATGTCGCCGGCGGACACCAGCAGCGTGGCCAGCTCGACGTTGGCGTCGTAGGCGTTCTCGTTGATGGCCGTGAGCGCCTGCAGCTGGGCGGCCGCATCACGCATCCGCCCGGCGGCCTGGTGGATCGTCGCGAGCGCGCGGTACGGATTGCCGGGCCCGACGTATTCGGGCACGAGCGTTCGGGCACGCTCGAAGTACGGCCGCGCCTCTTCTGCGCGCCCTTCCTCGAGCAGCATCTGGCCGCGGCCCAGCTGGGCCAGGAAATCGCCGGGCGGCGGCTCGACGGCACGCGGCGGCTCGGGCAACCCGCCGCGTGCGCCGGGACGCGGCTCGGGCGCGTCGATCGCGGCCAGCTGGCGAGCGTAGCGCGTTTCGACCCACTTCTCGAAGCGCTCGTCGAACGCAGCCATGTCCGTCCGGAGCACGGCGCGGAAGATGTCGGCCTCGGCGCGGCCATCGCGGTAGCCGTGCAGCATGGCGAGGATCGCGTCGAAGCCGTTCTCGTCCTCGATCATCTGTGCGACCAGGGACGCCTGGAAGTACGAGAACGCGACCTGCGCCGGGTAGCTCGGCCTGACGAAGCCCTCGTTGAGCCGGCTGACGGGCAGGATGTCCCCGCGTTCCCACGCGGCCAGCCACTCGACCAGGACGTCATCGCCCCAGCCCGATCGGGCGCGCCGTTCCTCGAGCACCGAAAGCCCTTCGGTCAGCCAGCGCGGGACGCGGAAATCCGTGACGCCCAGCGTGAACGTGTGCGCGAGTTCGTGCCACAGCGTCGTGCCCCAGTTGAACGTGCCGCGGTCGCGTGCGAACGGCGAGTCCATGGACAGGATGTTGCCGAACGCGACGCCCAGCGCGCCCAGACCGGCCAGGCCGACGGTGCGCACGGAGAAGTCGGCGTGGCGGGGGTACACCTCGATGCGAACGCGCGTGTCCGGCGTCCAGCGGTAGCGGGTGGACAGCGCGGTGTACGCCTCGTCAGCCAGCGCCGTGATGTAGGGCGCGAGCAGATCCGCCTCGGACTCGTGCAGCATGAACTCGAAGCGTTCCGTCGTGACCGTGCGGTACTCGTCGAAGGTGTCGAGCAGATCGAGCGTGTTCTTGATCCACGGGTTGAACGGATCGCCGGCGAAGGAGGTCTCGAGGCTGGCCCGGGCCGGACCGATCTGGCCGTTGCGCAGTTCATTGACGCCGCGGATGCCCCAGCCCCACGAGGACGTCGAATCGAGCGTCACCGCCTGTGTGGCCAGGGTCACGGCGCGCTTGTAGCGGCGCTGGCGGACGGACAGCTCGGCGATCGTGTTGTACAGGTCCGCGTACCGGGGGTTGATCGCGAGCACGCGCTGCTCGATGTCGGCAAACGCCCGCGTGTCGCCGGTCAGCTCGGCGATCGCGGCCTGCGCGCTCAGCGCTTCGAGCGAGGCCGGGTCGACGGCGAGCGCACGCTCGACCTCGCGGCGGGCCTCATCGTACCGTTCCAGTTCCATGAGCAGCTGCGCATGGAAGACGCGCGCGGGAATCGACTCGCCGTTGACTTCGAGGCTCTGCCCGATGAAGGACAGCGATTCGTCGGACCCGTCGAAGCTCTTCGCGCGCGCCATGCCGAGCAGCGCGCGCGGCTGGCGCGCGTTGACCGCCAGGACTTCGCGGAACAGGGCCTGCGCCTCGGTGCTCTGGTACTTGGCGAGGAACAGCTCGCCGAGCCGCAGTCTGGCCTCGATCCCGGCGGGCGGACCATCGATGCGGCCGTCATCGGCCTTGATCGCCTCGTCGTAGGCCTTGACGGCATCGTGGAACAGCTGGGGATCACGCACGCCCAGCTGGCGGACGGCGTCACCGACGGCGATGAGATCGCGCGCGGACAGCGATTCGGCGTCGTTGTAGATGTCGATGAAAGCGTCGAAGGCGTCGAGCGCGGCCGCGCGCTCGCCCCGCTCGAGGCGGAGCTGTGCCAGCGCGAGGCGTGCGGTGCGGGCATCGCTCGCGTCCGCGTCGACGGCGCGCCGGAAGGACTGTTCCGCCTCCGCCCGCCTGCCGAGCGCGAGCAGGGCCTGGCCGAGCGACGTCGCCATCTCGGCGTCGAGGCCCGGGCGGGCCGCGGCGTCGCGGGCTGCGGCCTCGGCGTCGGCGTACCGGCCGACCTCGAGCAGCGCGGCCACCAGCGTGCGGTGCGTCCGTGCATCGGCATCCGCGGCGCGGGCCAGACCGCGCAGTCCGGCGATCGCGGCATCGTAATCGCCGGCCAGGTAGGCGGCGAAGGCATCGCGGACGACGTCCTGGCGCGCGCATGCCGGCTGTGCGAGCATGCCGACCAGCGCGGCAGCTGCGAGCACGGTCAGAACGGTCGGGCGCAGGTGTCCGTTCACCGGCCACCTTCCAGACGGCGGATCTCCTGGCTCTTCAGTGCCAGCTCCACGAGCAGGCGTTCCAGTTCTGCTTCGTAGCGCTCCGGGTCCATCGTGTCACGGATGCGCCGGAGCTCGTCGATCTGCTGCTCGATGCGGCGGCGCTCTTCGTACAGCGCACGCAGCGCCGGGCTCGCGCCGGGCGGCGCGGCGACGCCCGCGGTGACCGCGGCCCGGCCGATGAACGTGGCGCGTGCGATGCGGCCATCGCCCTGGTCCGCCTCGATCGTGCTGGTGCCTTTCTGGTCGCCATCGTCGTCGAGCACGGCGTGCTCGGTGGGCAGGCGCCGGTCGCTCTCGTAGGCGCGCTCCGTGCTGATCCGGGCGAACGTGAACGCTTCCAGGATGGAGACGGCGCCGTCCTTGTCGGTGTCCGCGACGTCGGATGCGAACGCCTCGACGAAGTGCCCGCCGAACACGGTCGCGTTGCGTTCGTTGCCCGAGCGTGTCGCGGTCACGATCACGCGGTTGGGCCCGGACAGGATGCGCAGGAACTCGCCACTGGCGCTGGTCGTGTTCACGAACACGACGCGCGGTTTGCTCAGGCGGCCCAGCATCACCGCGAAATCCTGCGCCGTGGGATCGGGCCCCGGGATGCTGAAGCGCGACTGGCCCGACTGGTAGCTGCCGTGGCCGAAGAGAATGATGAACACGACATCGCGGTCCCCGGCCTGCGCGGCGATCCGTTCGATGGCCGCAGTGATCCCGTCCCGTGTGGACGGCCCCGCGATGCGCGCCGGATCGGCCTCGGGCTTCTCCGCCAGCCACGTGATCTGCTCGCGCGGCACGGCGAACCGCTCGCGCACGGCATCGTACATGCGCGCGCCCCACGAGCGGATCTGCTCGCTGTAGGCCGGGTCACCGCCCAGGCCTGTGAGGATGAGCACGTGCGTCGCGTCCTGTGCCGCGGCCGGCAGCGCGCCGAGCGCGAGCAGCAGGAGCGCGCGCCGCGCGCCCCGGATCAGGCCGGCCGGCCTCATGCCAGCCCCCTGCGGCGACGCCACACCCATTCGCCGCCGATCAGACCGAGGAGCAGCAGGAGCAGGATCGGCATGTCCCACAGATCGCGCACCTCGACGACGGTCGAGCCGCGGCCGGTGATGGACAGGTCCTCGGGCAGCGTGCCGATCGAATTCGGCCGGTAGAAGCGGCCCCCGGTCTCGCGGGCAATGCGCTCGAGCAGCGGGCGGTTCATTTCGGAGCCGAAGTACTCGGCGCGGCTTTCGGTGACGTCGAGCCAGGCCGGCGCCACGGCCAGCGTCGCATCGCCCTGGCGCGCTTCGATCGTGATCTCGTGCAGGCCCGGTCCGGTCGGCGCGAAGCGGCCCGCGTACTCGCCATCCTCGTCGACGGTCCATTCGAGGGGCACGTCGAAGGCCGCGCCGTCGGGCGGCTGCACGTGCGCGACGACGCGTGCGTTGTTGATTTCGAGAAAGCTGCGGTCGAAGACGGCGGCCGTCACGCGGACTGACTCGCCGGGCGCAGCGCGGTCGGACGGCAGGTTGGCCACCACCTGTCCGGGCACCGCGTTGACCAGCCAGCGCAGCAGCTGGCGCCAGAGCGTCTCGTGCGTCATGTCATCCAGCGCCACCTCGGCGTGCATCTGCCACATCCACGTGTCCTGCACCGCGAGTGCGACGGACAGTCCGCGCCCGAAGCGCTGGAAGGCGAGCACGGGCTGGTCGCTCGACAGCCCGGCGCCGCTGCCCGTCAGCAGCGCGGTCGCGCCCGGCTTGAGCCCGGCCAGCCGGTTGAACGTGGACAGCTCGGGCAGCGTCCTCCACCGCTCCGCGGATTCCGTTTCGGTGGCCGCGATCTGCGTGGCGGCGTGCGTCAGTCCCGCGCGCGTCGGCCTGACCCGTACCATGGTGAAGAACGTCGTGTCGATGCCGCGCCCGGGGTCCAGCTCGACGGGCAGCACGTCGGCGAGTGGTGTGCCGGCGTACCCGCCCTCGAGGAACGACTTCCTGCCGCCCAGCACGAGCAGGCCGCCGCCGCGCTGACTCACGAAATCGGCGATCATGCGCAGCTGTTCCTGCGTGAAGTGGCTGGCCTCGACGCTGCCCAGGATCAGCCCGCGATACGTGAACAGTTCATCGCGCGACTTGGGGAACCCGCCGGCCAGTTCCTCGGCGCTGTCGACGGCCAGGCGCAGGTACTTGTTCTCGGCCGTGCGCTGCAGCACGACGAGCTGCAGGTTCTCGTCGCTGTCCACGGCGCGGCGCATGAACGCGACTTCGTAGCGCGGCTCGCCCTCGAAGTACAGGATCTTGTCGCGCTCGTCGCGCACCGTGATGAGCGCTTCCTGTTCGTTGTTCTCGAGCACCAGCTCGCCGTCCTGCGCGGGCACGCGGAAGCGGAACCGGCGCGGCCCGGCGGTCTCGGCGGTGAAGCGGACGCGCACCGGCACGGGTTCGCGGCCGGCCAGCTCGACGGTTTCCGTGCCGACGATGCGGCCGCCGTCCTCGACCTGCACCTGGACCGTGCGCCCCGTGTAGCCGGACTGCGCGACGAGCAGATCCACGACGAGGGACGCGCCCTTGATCACGGATTCCGGCGTCGACACGCGGATGAGTTCGATGTCGCGGTCGTAGCGCTCGCGACCGAGGCCGACCGTGTAGACCGGGATCTGCGCGGCCTCGAGCGCGAGCAGCGACTCGGTGAGCACGCCGCCCGCGTTGTCGGCGCCATCGGTCACGACGATCAGGCCGGACAGTGGCACGGGCGCGAGCTCTTCACGGGCGCGGTCCAGCGCCGGCGCCAGGCTGGTGCGCGTGCCGTCGAAGACCAGCTGCGCCGGATCGGTCAGGCGCTCGACATCGGACGCGAAGCGGAACCAGCGCAGCTGGAACCGTTCCTCGAGCGCGGCGCGCAGCGGGCTCTCCGGACCGAAGGCTGTCGCGATGAACGCGGAACGAGGGTCGCGCTCATCGGCAATCTGCATGCTGCGCGAATCGTCGATCAGGACGCCTACGAAGTTCTGCTGCGGCACGACCGTCGAGAGCACCAGCGCGGGCCGCAGGATGCAGAAGGCGAGCACGGCCAGCGCGGCGACGCGCAGGCCGGCCAGCAGGATGCGGTCGCGCGGCCGGACGCGTCCGCCCAGGCGCAGATACGTCCAGACGGCCACGGCCCCGATGACGGCGATGACGATGAGCATCGTCGCCAGCGGCAGCGGCGCCTGGAACGTCAGCCGGCCTTCCGCGAAGACGAGCGGCCGGTACTTGAACAGAAACTCGAAAATCGACTGCACGACCTCAGTGGCTCATGGAGTAGATGATGGAGTTCACGCCGATCTGGAACGCGTAGGTCGAGTACTTGAGCGGGTAGTCGGGCTGCTCGGCCCACTCCCAGGCATCCCCCAGGTCCGTGTTCTGATTGATGACGACCATGAGCCTGTTTTCGTTGTCCAGGATGCCCTTGACGTAGGGGACGTAGCCGTCGCGCTCCCACGTCGGGCCGCCCCAGCGGGCCTGGCGGACGTTCGGGACCTGCAGGATCTCCCTGACCGCGTAGAACGTGTTGAACAGCTCGTGATCGAGCGACAGATCCACGATCGGGAACTCGGGGAAGACGCGGCGCATCTGGTACTCGAAGTTCAGCCACTCCTGCGTGCCCCAGAAGTCGTCGACGATCATGAACCCGCCGGCCAGCAGGTAGCCGCGCAGGCCCTCGACCTCGGCCGGGGAGAGGTCCATGTAGCCGACCTCGAGCACGTACAGGAAGGGGAACCGGCGCAGTTCGGGATCGTCCAGCGCGACGGCGTTCGGCTCGGGGTACGCGTCGATGTTGGTGAGCCGGCGCAGCACGATGTTGAACTGGCAATCGGACTTGGGCCAGTCGGTCGTCCAGCTGCCCCGCCAGCCGCGCCCGTAGCTGGAGTAGATCCCGCGCGTGAAGTAGAACGCGTGCGGGTGGTCCGTCCGGCCCGACAGGGTGCCGCCGACGCAGCCGCTGCCGGCGGCCGAGCCGGGGAACTGGGCGAACGCGAAGGCGCCCGCACCGGCCAGGGCGACCAACACGAACGAAGCTCCCACGATCGTTCCCGTCCTTTTCGGGGGCACGGCGAAGACTCCTGCCTCGAGTGCGGGGATCCCGTTCCGCGCTATACTAACCCCTCACGCGCGCAGTTTCTATCCCGAGGGGCGAGCGACCGCCAGGTCGTGGCAGGCGGATCGGATTCCGGGCCTCGCGTTGCCCTCCGCTCGGGTGCGGGACCGGGGCGCCGGCCCGTGGCGGGCGCGCTCGCCGCGACTGGAATCGCGCGCTGGATCCTCACCCTGCGGAGGCTGCGAGGCATGATCAGGATCGATCCGGAGTCCATCACCCGCACGCTGCAGTCGCTCGTCTCGATCGATTCCATCAATCCGGATCTGGATGCGTCGGGCGCGGGCGAAGCGGCCATCGCGGCAGCGGTGGCCACGACGCTCGACGGACTGGGCCTCGCCGTCGAACTGATCGAGCACCGGCCGGGACGCAGCAGCGTGATCGGAACGCTGCGCGGATCCGGCGGCGGTCGCTCTCTCATGCTGAACGCGCATCTCGACACCGTCGGCGTGCACGGCATGGACGACCCGTTCTCGGCCCGCATCGAGAATGGCCGGCTGTACGGCCGCGGCAGCTTCGACATGAAGGGGAGTCTGGCCGCCTGCATCGGCGCGGTGGAGGCGCTCGTGCGGGGCGGGGCCCGACTGGCGGGCGACCTGGTCGTGACCGCCGTCGCCGATGAGGAAGTCGCCAGCTTCGGCATGCAGACCGTGCTGGAGCGGTGCCGCACCGACGGCGCCGTCGTAACGGAGCCGACGTCGCGGCGCCTGTGCATGGCGCACAAGGGCTTCGTGTGGTACGAGATCACGACGATCGGGCGCGCGGCGCACGGCTCGCGCCCGGATCTGGGGATCGACGCGAACGTGCGCATGGGTCGCGTCCTCGTTGCCCTCGAACGGCTGCAGGCGCAGCTTGCGGGTGGACCCGTGCACGCGCTGGTCGGCGCACCCTCCGTTCACGCCGCCACGCTGCAGGGCGGGACCGGGTTGAGCACGTACGCCGCCGAGTGCCGACTCGGCGTCGAGCGTCGCACGATCCCCGGTGAGACCGAGGCGGCGGCGACCGCGCAACTCGAAGCGCTGCTCGACGAACTGCGCGCCGCAGACCCCGGGTTCGAGGCCCGTCTGTCGGTGTCGCTGGCCCGTCCCCCGTTCGAGGCCAGACCCGATTCCGCGCTGGCGCGATCCCTGGGCGGTGCCGCGGAGACCGTGCTGGGCAGCGCACCCGAGCGGGTCGGCGAGACCGCGTGGATGGATGCCGCGTTCGCGGCGGCGGCGGGCATCGACACGATCGTGTTCGGCCCGCACGGCGAGGGCGCGCACGCGGCCGTCGAGTGGGTGGACCTGGCGTCCGTGTTCGAGGTGGCCGACGTGCTCGCGCGGACAGCGCTCGACTACTGCCGACCGACGTGATGCGGCCGGACGGTCAGCGCGACCGCCCGGCCGCACCGGCCGTGCGCGCTACTTGATCGTGACGTAGCGCTCGAGACGCGCAACCTCGGCGCGGTCTACGTACTTGCCGATCTCGCGCCGGAACTTCTCGATGTTCGGGTACGGCCGGTACTCCTTGAACTCGCGCAGCATGCGCTGGCCGAGCCCGGGGATCGAGAGGATGTCGGCGTCGCTCGCCGTGTTCAGATCGATCGGCACGAAGACGTACTGCTCGAGGCGCGCCACTTCCGCCGCGTCCACGTACTTGCCGATCTCGCGCCGGAAGCGCGGCAGCCCATCGTAGGGGCGGTACTCGAGGAACTCGCGCGTCATGCGCGGCCCCGCGCCCGGCACGAGCAGGATCTCCTCGCGTGCGGCCGCGTTCAGGTTGATGGGCTGGAAGAGCTTGACGTACACGGCACGGCGCTGCTCCTCGTTCAGCCGGGCGGTCAGCACGCGGTCGACGGCCAGCATGTCGGCGTAGGGCCGGCCGGCCACGATCGCGTCGGCGAGCGCGGCGTCCACGCCGGGCAGCGTGGCGAGCTGCTCCTTCGTGGCCAGATTCGGGTCCAGGATCCCGGTCGTGTTCCTGCCCACCTGGGCTTCGGTGGCCACGGGGGTCATCAGCGCGACCGCGATCAGCGCGGTGCACGCGTTGCGTCGGTTCATCCGTCCTCCTCGCTGTGCGTCCCGGGGCGCGCCTTCGTGCGCAGCCGGGGATGTCGGTACGTGCAGGCCAGGCCGAGCAGGCCGAACTGCGCCATGGTCAGCGGCGCGAGGGCCGGCGTCGCACCCGTCATCGCCTTCCAGAACAACTCCCAGCCGCGCAGGGCCGGGACCATCTCCAGTTCGAACTCGGCGTTGCCGTGGTAGTGAAGGTACAGTCCGAGCACGCCGATCGCGATGCACAGGGACATGACGGCCTGAAACGCGCGAACGTTGGCCCGGGCCGGACGGACGAGCACGACCAGGGCGAGCACGGTGCCTGCGGCGAGCGCGACGAACGGGATCCACTGCTGCCAGTCTTCCGTGTGCTCGAGCAGCCACAGCTCCGCCGTCACGCCCGTCATGCCCAGCAGCAGCAGCAGGAGCAGCAACCGGCGCAGGTTCTCGAGGGGTTCCCGCAAATCGTCCGTCCTTCGCATGTTCCGGCGTCCGGCCCGACCGGCCGTGCGCACGACCGGTGGTCCGCGCGTTGTACGCGGGGTGGTGTTCTACTGGGCGCGCCGCGCGCGGGCAAGTTCCTGCGCCTCGCACACGGTTCGCCCGGCGCTTTACACGGCGGAGGTGCGGGCCGATCTTACCGCCGCGGCGGCCGGCCCGGCCCCGCGCCCGACGCTCCCGGAGGCCCTGCGCATGCGTCATCGACGAGTCCTGCTCCTGCCCGCTCTGCTGATCCTGGCCGCGCTGGCGGCCTGCAGCCGCAACCCGACGCCCGCCGCGCCTGCCGGCCCACCCGCGCCTCGCCCCGAAACGGCCGAGCGGCCGGCGGGACCGACGCAGGCCGGGCAGGACACGACGGGCGGTGCGCGGCCGACGGGCCCGCAGCCGCGCCCCAACAACCGGGTGATCACACCGGATGCGCACACCGTCGCGGGGCTGTTCAAGGCCCACCGCGTGGCGGACCGCCTCTACTTCGAGATCCCGCGCAGCGAACTCGACCGGTCGATGATCGTCGTGACGCGCACGATGGCCGGCGGAACGGGAGCCGCGGTCCCCCCGGGCGGGCCTACGCTGTTCGTGCACTGGGAACGCGACGGCAACCGCATCCGTCTGCGCCGCGAGACGTATCAGGTCGCGGCCGACAGCACGCAGCCCATCGCGCGCGCCGTGGAGGCGATCCGCTACGGCCCGATCATCGCGTCGTTCAATGTCGAGAGCTGGGGACCCGACAGCACGGCGGTCATCGAGGTCACTCGCCTGTTCACGACGAACATCACCGAGTTCGCCGTCGTGAACGCGCCGCAGGCCGACCGCAGTTTCGTCGAGCGCGTGGCCGCGTATCCCGAGAACATGAACGTCGTGGCCACGCAGACGGGCACACAGACGCCGGCACCGGCAGGCCCCGGCCAGCCGGCGCCCGGTCCGGGCGCCCGGCCCCAGACGCTCACCGCCCGTGTCAGCTGGAGTTTCCTGCGCCTGCCCGAGCAGCCCATGATGCCTCGTCTGCACGACAAGCGCGTGGGCTACATCAGTTCGGCGTACATCGACTACTCCCGCCCGGAGCACGAGGCGAAGGAACGGCGTTTCATCCACCGCTTCCGTCTGGAGAAGCGCGACCCGTCCGCGGCCGTGTCGGATCCGGTCCGGCCCATCGTCTTCTGGATCGATCCGGCCACGCCGTCCTGGCTCGTGCCGTGGGTGCGCCGGGGTGTCGAGGCGTGGCGCCCCGCTTTCGAGGCTGCGGGCTTCCGCAACGCGATCTCCGCGCGCACGCCCCCGTCGAACGGGGAGGACCCGGACTGGTCGATGCTGGACGCCCGTCACTCCGTGATCTACTGGCGCGCATCGCCGATCGCGAACGCGACCGGCGGTCAGACCGTGGACCCGCGTTCGGGCGAGATCATCAAGGCCGAAGTCAACATGTACCACAACGTGATGAGCCTGCTGCGCGACTGGTACTTCACCCAGGTCGGTCCGCTCGACCCGCGCGCACGGCAGCTGCCCTTGCCCGATTCGCTGATGGGGCGACTCGTCGAGTACGTCGTGGCCCACGAGATCGGCCATGCGATCGGCTACCCGCACAACATGAAGGCCAGCGCGATGTATCCGCCCGACAGCCTGCGCAGCGTCGAATTCCTGCGCCGCATGGGCGGACACGTGGCGACGCTGATGGACTACTCGCGCTTCAACTACGTGGCGCAGCCGGAGGACGGGATTCCGCCCGAGCTGCTCATCCCGGGCGTCGGCCCGTACGACCGCTTCGTCGTCGAGTGGGGCCACCGGCCGATTCCCGATGCGCGCACGCCCGA
>JBFFZF010000018.1:0-40384 GCA_041568755.1 Longimicrobiales bacterium
CCTGACGGGCGTCTCTGCGGGCGCGGTCAACACCGCCTACCTGGCCGCTCACCCCGGCGACCTGCGCAGTCGGGTGGCCGGCCTGGCCGAGCTGTGGCGCACGCTCACGCCGGAGAAGGTGTTCCGTGTGGACGCGCGCACGATCGGCTGGACCGTCCTGCGCTGGGGGTTCCGGCTCGTGTCCGGCGGCGCCCCAGGCACGCCGGATGTGCGCGGCTTCCTGGACACCCAGCCGCTGCGCCAGCTGCTGCACAGGGTGCTCGAGAACCGCAACGGCGAGATCGTAGGCATCGCGGGGCGGCTGGAGCGGGACGGGCTCGAGGCCGTCGCGCTCACGGCGACCTCGTACACGACCGGCCGCACCGTCGTTTTCGTCCAGGGGTGCGAGATCGAGCCGTGGGAACGGCCGCAGCGGCGCGCCGAAAGGACCGTCCTGACGATCGACCACATCATGGCCAGCTCCGCGCTGCCGCTCTTCTTCCCGGCGGTCCCCCTCGGCGACGAATGGTACGGCGATGGCGGCATGCGCCTGGCCGCGCCGCTGTCCCCGGCGCTGCATCTGGGGGCGAGCCGGATCCTGGCCATCTCCACGCGCTACGACCGGACACGGCCGGAGACCGAGCTGCCGCAGCACGACGGCTACCCGCCGCCCGCGCAGGTCCTGGGCTCGCTGCTCAACGCCGTGTTCCTGGATCTCATCGACCAGGACGCCGTGCGACTCGGCATGATAAATTCTCTGCTCGACCAGCTGCCCGAGTCGCGGCGTCACGGGCTCCGTCACGTGGACCTGCTCGTGATGCGGCCGTCGCGGGACCTGGGCCGGCTGGCCGCCGAGTTCGAGCCACGCCTGCCCGGCGCGTTCCGCTTCATGACGCGCGGGCTGGGCACGCGGCAGACGCGCAGCCCGGACATGCTCAGCCTCCTGATGTTCCAGCCGGACTACATCGACGAACTGATCCGCTGCGGTGAACACGATGCCGAGGCAAACGCCGGCGAGATCGACAGATTTCTGTCGACCGACGTGCAGGTGGCCGCCGGCACCTAGCGCCGGATCGGCGGCAGCGAGCGGTCCCAACCCAGCGCGTTGTACCTGCGCAGGATCTCGAGCGTCCGGTCGAGCGGCAGCGCCTCGACCGTGTTGCCGCGCGGCCCCGTCGTGTCCGCGGCGCGGAAAAGCGAGTTGTAGATCGCCTCCTCCGTCGACTCGGCAACCGCCTGGAACAGCGCGGACATCGCGTCGTTGCCCAGGTCCTGGATGCTGCGCACACGGCCGTCCGCGACGCGCCGGCGCACCTCGGTCGCCGTCGAGAACGCGATCACGTAATCGCCCGACCCGTTGCTCATCGACGCGCCTGTCCGGCCCAGCCCCACCAGCGCACGCACAGCAAGCCGCTCCAGGTTGCGCGCGTCGAGCGGCGCGTCCGTGGCGACGACCATCATGATGCTGCCGTCCGGCGAATCCGGGTCGTCGTCCCCCGCCTCACGCTGGAACGAGAACCGGCCCAGCTCCCGGCCGACCGGCGCGCCGTTGATCGTGAGCACACCGCCGAAGTTGGACTGGACCAGGACACCGAGCGTGTAGCCGCCTGCCTGCGCGGGCAGCACACGGGAGCTGGTGCCGATGCCGCCCTTCCAGCCGAACGCCGTGGTCCCGGCGCCCGCGCCGACGGCGCCTTCCTCGACTGCGCCATCCATCGCTGACGTGAGCGCACGCTCGACATCGGCCGGCGTGATCGGTCGCGTGCGGATGTCCGACAGGCCGCCGTCGTTCGTCTCGCCGACGACCGGGTTGATCGAGCGCACGTTCTCCATGCCGGGCAGTTCGAGCAGCCACGCGACCATGGCATCCGCCGCACGCCACACGCACAACGTGCACGTGAGCAGGATCGGCGTCTCGATCTCGCCCAGCTCCCGGACCTGGGACAGACCGATCAGTTTGCCGAAACCGTTGCCGACGAACATCGCGGCCGGCACCCGCTCGAGGTATGCGTTGCCGCCGTGCGGCAGGATCGCGGTCACGCCGGTGTTGACGCCGTCGCCGCGCACGGTCGCGTGACCGACGCGCACACCGGTGACATCCGTGATCGCATTGTGCGGTCCGACCGGGAAGACGCCGACGATGACGCCTGCGTCCCGGGCGCGCGGCCGCTCCGCGCCGGGTGATTGTGCCGCGAGCGGAGACATCGCCACGCTCAGGCCGAGCAGGAAGGTGGGGATGACACGCATGCCGCGACTCCCTGTCCATGGCGACCGCGCCCCGCGAGGCGCCGCCGGCCGGTGTGCCGGATCCTTGACCACATGCCGCAGAATAGGCGGGGTGTGAACACCCGGCAACGCGGCCGGATCGGGCGCTGGCGGGCGGCGCGGCCCGTGCCCTATCTTCCGCCGCGCAAAAAAAGACTCGCTGCACGGAACGACATGTCGACCTCGACAATCCAGCAAGCTGCCGCAACCGGACCGGGCGCGGCGCACGCGGCCCGGCGACGGACCGCGGTCCTGTCGCTCATCGCCGCCGGTTACACGTACGCGCTCATTGTCTTCGGCGGCATCGTCCGCATCAGCGGATCGGGCATGGGCTGCGGCGAGGACTGGCCGCGCTGCAACGGTGCGTGGATCCCGACGTTCACGCTGGAGACGTTCATCGAATACATGCACCGCCTGCTGGCCGCCGGCATCGGGCTCGTGGTCCTGGCCGTCGTCAGCTACGCCTGGGTGCACCGGCGCAGCTCCGGCATCGGCGGGCCCGGCGGCGTGCTGAGGCCGCTCGCGCTGGCGAGCGTGCTGCTCGTGGGTCAGGCGCTGCTCGGCGCGATCACGGTCCGGCTCGAACTGCCGACGGAGGTGACGGTCGCGCATTTCGTGACGGCGATGGTGTTCATGGCGACGCTGATCGTGGCGGCGGCCCGCGGCGGCGCGTTCGGCGCTGCCACGGGCGGCGCCGACCGGCGCGACGCGCGTCTGTCACTCGCCGTGCTCGGGCTGGGTTTCGTCGTCATCGCCTTCGGTGCCGTCACCGCCAACCTGCCGGGCGCCGCCGCGGCCTGCACGGGATTCCCGCTGTGCAGCGGCGCGCTGCTGCCGCCGGCAGGCGCGCTGACCGCCGAAATGCACTGGGCGCACCGGCTCGCCGCGTTCGCCCTGCTCGCGCTGGCCGCCGGCGCCGCGTGGGTCACGCGTCGCGTCCCGACAGCGCGCAGGGTGCGCACCGCGGCATACGTCGCGACGGCTCTGATCGTGACGCAGATTGCCGTGGCGGCCGCGCTCGTGCTGATGCGCCTGCCGCAGTCCCTGCAGGCGCTGCACCTGGCCGTTGGCGCAGCCGTCTGGTTCGCGCTCGTCGTCTGGACCGTCCTGGCGCATGCCGACGCCGCACGTCGGCCTGCGACTTGACCGGTGCACGTCACGATCGTAACCTCCCCCCTTCCGAACGCCGACGAGCCGAGAGACCAGCCCATGAGATCGACCGCGACCCGCCGGGGCCGCGCCGCAAGCATCGCGACGCTTCTCGCCGTCGCAGCCATCACCGCGTGTACGGGTGGCACCGAATTCGCCCAGACGACGTTCCATCCGGTCAGCGAGTACGGTGCCGCGTTGAACCGCCTCTTCATCAATACATTCGTGTGGACGATGGGCATCCTCGTCCTCGTCGTCGTCCTGCTGTTCTACGTCCTGATCCGGTTCCGCGAACGGCCCGGTCAGCCGCACCCGAAGCAGATCCACGGCAACACGATGCTCGAGATGGCGTGGACCTTCGTGCCCGCCGTCATCGTCATGTTCATCGCCGTGCCCGCGATCCAGGGCGTTTTCGCGACGCAGCGGCGCGCGGCCGAAGACGCGCTCGAGGTCGAGGTCATCGGACACCAGTGGTGGTGGGAGTTCCGATACCCGGCGGAAGGCGTGGTGACGGCGAATCAGCTGGTGCTGCCCGTCGGCCGCGAGATCCACCTGCGCATCCGCTCGGCCGACGTCGTGCACAGCTTCTGGGTCCCGCGCATCGGCGGCAAGCGCGATGCCATGCCCCAGCCGCGCACGGCCGAGGGCGAGCGGCCCCGCCCGAACCACATGATCTTCACCGTCGACGAGCCGGGTCAGTACCGCGGCCAGTGCGCCGAGTTCTGCGGCGAAGCGCACGCGATCATGGCGACGCACGCGCTGGCCGTCACGCCGGAGGAGTTCGAGGCGTGGATTCCAACCATGAAGGACACGCCGGCGCTGCCCCCGGGTGATGCGGCCGCCGGCGCTGCCGCCCCGGCGCAGGAGACGCAGGCCGCGGCAACGCCGGCCGCACCGGAGACGCTCGAGGAGCAGGGCAGGCGCGTGTTCCTGTCGAAGTCGTGCATCGCCTGCCACGCCGTCGCCAACACGAACGCGATCGGTCAGGTCGGTCCGAACCTCACGCGTTTCGGCGCACGGCCCACGGTCGGCGCCGGCGCGCGGGCCAACACGGTCGACAATGTCGCGGAGTGGATCCGCGACCCGCAGTCGATGAAGGCCGGCGTGCTGATGCCTGGCGCCCAGGCCGCGGCGGGCGGGTTCCCGCCCACCGGCCTGACCGACGAGGAAGTCCGCGCCGTCGCGGCGTGGCTGGTGAGTCTGCGCTGATGCGCATGCGTACGAACGCTTCCAATGAACGCCGGCGCCGTCGCGCCGAACGCCAGGAATAGCATGGCCACACTCGAATCCCACGTTCCGGCCGCGACGGCGCCGAAAAAGCGCTCGCTCGTGTGGGACCTGCTGACCACGGTCGACCACAAGAAGATCGGCATCATGTACGGCGTCACGGCGCTGATCTTCCTGGTCGTCGGGGGCGTCGAAGCGCTGATCATGCGCGTCCAGCTGTCCCGCCCGGAGAACGACTTCATCAGCGCCGAGCTGTACAACCAGCTGTTCACGATGCACGGCACGACCATGGTCTTCCTGGTCGGCATGCCGATCGCCGTGGCGCTGTTCAACTTCATCGTGCCGCTGCAGATCGGCGCGCGCGACGTCGCCTTCCCGCGGCTCAACGCGCTGTCCTACTGGATCTTCCTGTTCGGTTCGCTGTTCATGAACTTCAGTTTCGTGCTGGGCCAGGCGCCGAACGGCGGCTGGTTCGGGTACGCGAACCTGACGTCATCGCAGTATTCGCCCGGCCTGAACATCGATTTCTGGGCGCTCGGGCTGCAGGCGCTGGGCGTCGCGTCGATCATGGGCGGTGTCAACTTCATCACCACGATCATCAACCTGCGTGCCCCCGGCATGCGACTGATGCGCATGCCGCTGTTCACGTGGATGGCGTTCGTGACCAGCTTCCTGATCGTGACCGCGCTGCCCGTGTTCGCGGTGGCGCTGTTCCTGCTGACGTTCGACCGGTTCTGGGGCACGAACTTCTTCAATGTCGCTGCGGGCGGCGATCCGATGCTGTGGCAGCACCTGTTCTGGCTGTTCGGCCACCCCGAGGTCTACATCCTGATCCTGCCCGCGTTCGGGATCCTGTCCGATGTGATCCCGACGTTCTCGAAGAAGCCGCTGTTCGGATACGCGGTGATGGTCTACTCCGGCGCCCTGATCGGCCTGGTCGGCTGGGGCGTGTGGGCCCACCACATGTTCGCGACCGGGATGGGCCCCGTCGCCGATGCGTACTTCACGATCAGCACGATGATCATCGCCGTCCCGACGGGCGTGAAGATCTTCAACTGGATCGCGACCATGTGGGGCGGATCCTTACGCTTCACGACGGCCATGCTGTTCGCCGTCGGGGCGGTGCTGACTTTCACGATGGGCGGCGTATCCGGCGTGATGCATGCCACCGCGCCCCACAACCTGCAGCAGACGGACACGTACTTCGTCGTCGCGCACTTCCACTACGTGCTGCTGGGCGGCCTCGTGCTGGGCGTGTTCTCCGGCCTGTACTACTGGTTCCCCAAGGTCACGGGGCGCATGCTGGATGAGCGCCTCGGCAAGTGGAGCTTCTGGGTCTACCTGGCCGGCCTGCACGCGACCTTCCTGCCCATGCACTGGGCCGGCCTGCTGGGCATGCCCCGGCGCGTGTTCACCTACTCGGCCGAGCTGGGCCTCGACACGGTGAACATGGCGACGACGATCGGCGGGTTCCTGTCCGCCCTCGGCGTACTGCTCATCTTCATCAACGTGGCGCGCAGCCTGCGCCGCGGCGAGCCGGCCGGGCGCAACCCGTGGGGCGCGGCGACGCTGGAATGGGCAACCGAGAGTCCGCCCGTCGAGCACAACTTCCAGCGGCTGCCCACCGTGCACAGCCGCGAGCCGTTGTGGCTCGAGCGCGAACAGATCGAGGCGGACGCGTTCGGCGAGCCCGAGCCAATCCACCTGCCGCCGCCATCCTACTGGCCGGTCCTGATGGCGCTCGGCATCGTGGGCACCTTCGGGCTGTTCCTCGCGCCCGCGTGGTGGGCGCCGCTGGTCGGACTGGCGTGGGTGGGGGTGTGCTGGATCAGCTGGGCGTATGAGCCCATTCACTGAACGGAAAACGGCGGGAATGGGGATGGGGGGTGGGGATGGGGATGGGTTGTGGAACGGATCAGGTTGGAATGGGGATCGATGATCGGGATGGAGGATGGGGGAACGGATGAGTGGGCGAGGCATGGACGGGGAAAGGGCGTCGGCGCGCAGTGCCGCCGGACGAGCCACACCGACTCGATCCCTGCCCGCGTCCGTGAACGGTGGCTGACACGATGACGACTGCGACTGCGGCAAAGCCGACGGGCCACCACACCTCGACCGGGCTGGACATGCTCAAGCTCGGGTTCTGGGTGTTCATGGGCTCGGAGACCCTGTTCTTCGGCTCGCTCATCTCGACGTACATGGTTTACCGGCACGAGAACGTGGTCGGGCCGTACCCGCACGGGCCGGAGGGGCTGCTCAACATCCCGCTGACCAGCGTGAGCACGTTCGTCCTGCTGATGAGTTCGCTGGCGATGGTGATCGCGCTGGATGCCGTGCAGCGCGGCAAGCGCGGTGGCGCCCTCTTCTGGATCATGGCGGTCATCGTGCTGGGCAGCGGGTTCCTCGGGTTCCAGGCGTACGAATTCACGCATTTCTACCACGAGGGCCTGACGCTGACCACGAACCTGTTCGGGTCGACGTTCTTCATCCTGACCGGGTTCCATGGCGCGCACGTGACCGTCGGCGTGATGTGGCTGCTGGTGCTGTGGACGGACGCGTATCGCGGGCGGCTGGGCCCGCACAACGCGCTGAAGCTGGAGATCGCGGGTCTGTACTGGCACTTCGTGGACATCGTGTGGATCGCGATCTTCACGCTGATCTACCTGATCGAATAGCGCGGACGGACGGGACCGGCGGGGACCGGACCCGGGTCGATTTCAGTCAGAGGACCGTTCAGTCAGTGGAGGTCGTGCAGTGAGCGAACACGCGGACAGCGGACACGGAACGGAAGGGCACGGCGGACACGCGACGGTCGGGACGTACGTCCTGATCGGGCTGATCCTTACGGTCATTACGGCCGTCGAGGTGGCCGTCTTCTACATCCCCGCGCTGGCCGGCGTGCTGGTGCCGACCCTGCTGATCCTGTCCGCGGCCAAGTTCGTGCTGGTCGTCATGTTCTACATGCATCTGAAGTACGACCACCCCGTCTTCCGCCAGGTCTTCTTCGGCCCCCTCATCCTGGGGACCGTGTTCGTCATCATCGGCCTGATCGTCCTGTTCAAGGTGGTGCCACGCTTCGATGTGAATTGAGGAGGGCCTCGACCTTCCCCCTAACCTCCTCCCCCTTCCCCTTCCCCTCAAACTCTCCCTCTCCCTCTCCCTCTCCCTCATGAAAAAATATTGTCCCGATCCTCGTCCCGGACGGCCTCGGCGACGACATCCATGAAGCGGCGAGCGGTCAGGATCAGCGTCTTGGGGTGCAGCCCCTCGCCGATGGGCAGGTAGTAGTCGAACTGGACCCGGCCGGTCCGCGTCAGGAAGGCGCGGACCAGGATGTACATGTCGTTGACCTTGTTCGTGAACTCGAGTTTCGCCTCCTGGCTCGCGTCGTCGTTCATGCGGAACCCGGTGAAGAGGCGGACGAAGTTCTTCGAGTCGGGCACGAAGATCCAGCAGTTGAAGCGCGTCGGCTTGACGATCAGATCGCCGTCGCTGTCGATCTCGGTATCGATGAAGGCGGCCTCGAAGATCGCCTGGACGAGTTCCTTCGAGACGTTCTCGGTGGTGATCATGTCGGGCAGTGCCATTGCCATGGTGCGCCTCCAGCGGGCGGTTCGGTGAGCGGGGTGGTGCCGGGCAGGCCACCCGGCCCGCGGCAGCGTCGGAGCGCGCGGCGGGTGCCTGACCCGGGCATCTTCTCGTGGTCGGGCGCTCCCGTCAACCGGGCGGGCCGCCTCAGGTTCGCGGGCCGGGGTTGGCGACATCGTCCCGCACGACGCGGCCGCCCTGCATGACCCAGCGGACGCGTTCGGTCGCCGTGACATCGGCGAGCGGGTCGCCGGGCACGGCGATCAGGTCGGCCAGCCGTCCGGCCTCGATGACGCCGAGGTCGTTCCGGTCGAGCAGGGCAGCGGCATGGAGGGTTGCCGTTCGCAGGGCCTCGAGCGGCGTCATGCCCAGGCGGACGTAGACGGCGAATTCCCGGGCGTTCTCGCCGTGCGGGAAGACGCCGGCATCGGTGCCGAAGGCGATGGGCACGCCGGCCGCGATCGCCCTGCGCAGACTCTCGCGCATGACCGGCATCACGGTCTCCGCCTTGCTTCGCATGATGGCCGGCAGGACGGCCAGATCGATGCGGTCCGCGAGGTACGTGGTGGGCACGAGGAACGTGCCGCGCTCCTTCATGAGCGCGATCGCTTCATCGTCCAGGATCGAGCCGTGTTCGATGGAGGCGACGCCGGCCCGGACAGCGGCCTTGATGCCTTCGGTCCCGTGCGCGTGCGCGGCCACGCGGACGCCGTGACGGGCGGCCTCGGCGACCATCGCCTCCATTTCCTCCTGTGTGTACTGCTGTGCACCGACGGGCCCCTCCATCGACAGCACGCCGGCCGTCGCGCACGTCTTGATGACCTGGGCGCCATGCTTGATCTGGAAACGCACGGCCTCGATGACTTCCCACGGTCCGTCAGCGACACCCTCGCGCGGCGTCTGCTCCAGAATGCCCGGGGCGAAGCCGGTCACGTCGCAGTGGCCGCCCGTGATGCCGAGCGCGTTGCGCGAGGGCACGATGCGCGGGGCGAGCACATCGCCGCGCTGCACCGCCTTCCCCAGCGCGACGGTCACCTCGCCTCCGAAATCGCGTACGGTCGTGAACCCGGCCATCAGCGTGGTGCGCCCGTGCCGGGCCGCGCGGTAGGCGGCGTCGACCGGCGTGGTCGTGACGACCTGGATCATCATGTCGGGACCGATCTCACCGGCCAGGTGCGTGTGCAGGTCGATCAGGCCGGGCATCAGCGTGACATCGCCCAGATCGATCGTGCGGGCGCGCGCCGGCACGTTCGTCGGGTTGACCGCCGTAATGCGGTCGCCCTCGATCACGATGCGCGCGTCGGGCACGATCCGTCCGTTCACGATGTCCAGCATGCGCGCGGCGCGCACGACGGTCGGCGTCTGCGCCTGCTGCGCCGCCTGCGCCCCGGGGGCACCGAGCAGCAGGAACAGGGTGCACATCGTGACGGAGCGGGTGGTCCAGAACGGGGACATGGGCGGGTCTCCGGTTGCCGGGAGCAGTCTCGATCGTCCGGGCAAAGTGATGCGTTGACCCGATCGGGACAACGGCACACGTCACGCCGGGCCCGGAGTCACAGACCGATGGCACGCACGAGCTGGGCAACCGCCAGGCCGAGGTAGTTGCCGGTCGCGTAACCGAGCAGTCCGATCACGATGCCGGGCACGACCAGCCCGGGCCATTCGCGCGCGACGGCCACGGCGAGCGCACTCGAGGGACCGCCCACCGCCGCCTGCGATGCCACGGCGAGCGACGCGATGTCGAAGCGCAGCATGCGACCGATGCCGAACACGATCAGGCCGTGGATGATCACGACGATCGCCGTGAACCAGAAGACGCCGATGCCGACGGCCACGATGTCGGCAATGCGCGAGTGGATCCCGATGATCACGAAGAAGAACAGCAGCGCGAGGTTGCCCAGCTGGAGCGCGCCGGCGGCGCGGCGCAGGGGCGGCAGGTGTCCCGCGATCAGCGCGAACGTCGTCAGCCACAGGATGCCGGGCACCACCGGCATGAGGGCGGCGGCGCGGTCCGCGGCGATGAGCAGAGCGAATCCGGTCGCGAAGAGCAGCGCGATGTCCAGGGTCGAGAGCGGCACGGCAACGAAGAACGGGTGGCGTTCGACGGCCGCCCTCTCCGACGCCTGGCCCCCGCCTCGTTCGGCGCCGGGCTCCACCGCGCCGGGCCCGTCGTCGTGCGCGAGGATCGACGCCGGTGGCGCCGGATAGAAGCGTGCGAGCCAGATGGGCAAGAGGAGCGTGGCGCCCAGCCAGAGCCCGGTTGTCAGGTTGTCCGCCGCCGTCGCGCCCGCGAACAGCGCGTCGGACAGACCCACGGCCCGGCCGACGGATACGAAGTTGACGGACCCGCCCGTGTACGTCCCGGTGAGTGTGCCGGCCAGCTGCCAGTTCGCGTCGCCGAACGTGGTCGCGAAGGACAGCGCACCGACCATCGCCCCGACGACCGTGCCCAGGCAGGCCAGCGCGAACGCGCCGACCAGGCGGGGCCCGACCCTGCGCACATCGCCGATGTCGACGGCCAGCAGGAGCCACGCGATCGCCAGCGAAGTGACCGGCCCGCCCACGACGACGTAGACCGGCGATGCCGCGGGCACGATGTCCAGGTTCGACAGCAGCGCGCCCAGCACGATCGCGATCATGCCCGCGCCGATCCGCGACAGGACGGGCACGTTGCGTTCCAGCCAGAACGCCGCGGCCGTCAGGACGGTGATGATGCCCGCGAGCGCCAGCGGTTGTTCGATCATGGCCATCACTTGCGGGAGACGTCGGGACGCGGCAACGTGCGGGGGGCGGGCAGGCCCGGCAAGGCGAGGTGCCCGCAAGCAGGCCGCCGGACCGGGCCGCGAGTGGTTGCCTGTCCGCACGCGTGAGGAGGCCGGCCACCATGTCAGGAAGCCTGGAAGCCATCTGGATCAAACGTGCCCGCGGCGGGCCGATGGACCGGGCTGATGCGGCTCGCCTCGTCGCCGGCAGCGGCATCGAGGGCAACGCCAACCAGGGCGGTCGGCGTCAGGTCACGATCATCGAGCGCGAGGTCTGGGAGCGACACACCGCCGCACTCGGCGTGCAACTCGACCCGGCCGCGCGCCGCGCGAATCTGATGGTGAGCGGTCTGCCCCTCGCCGGCACGCGCGGGCGCACGCTCCGCATCGGCGCCTGCCGCATCCACATCCGCGGAGAGACCCGCCCGTGCCACATCCTGGACGATGCGGCCCAGGGCCTGCAGGACGCGCTGCGTGAGGACTGGGGCGGCGGCGCGTTCGGCGAGGTGCTCGACGATGGCGAGATCCGCGTGGGCGATCCCGTCACGTTCATCGATTGATCCCGGCCGGAGCTCGACATGACGCGATCCCGTTTCCCGCTGCTTGCACTGTCCGCGACGCTGGGCCTCGTACTCGCGGCCCCGGCCGATGCCACGCAGCAGCGCCGCGCGCTGATCCGTGCCGATGGCACGATCGACTACAACCGGTTCTACACGGCCGCCGAGACCAACCAGATCCTCAACGCGTGGGCGCGCCGCTTTCCCAGCCTCACGAAGCTCTACTCGATCGGGAAAAGCTACAACGGCCAGGACCTGATGGTCATCGAGGTCACGAACGAGGCGACGGGGCCCGCGGATGAGAAGCCGGCCCTGTACCTGGATGGCGGTATCCATGCGGGCGAACTGACCGGCTCCGCCGTCGCGACCTGGGTGCTCGGCCAGCTGCTGTTCGGCTACGGCAAAGACGACCGGATCACGCGGCTGCTCGACACCCGGGCCGTTTACGTCCGGCCGAAGTTCAACCCCGACGGATCCGATCTCGCGCTCACGCGCGATGAGAAGCTGCGCAGCACGGTGCGTCCTTTCGACGACGATGACGACGGCGTGGCCGATGAGGATCCGCCGGACGACCTCGACAAGGATGGCCGCATCACGCAGATGCGTGTGCGTTCGCCGGAAGGCCAATGGGTCGTCGACGCGACGGACCCGCGCATCATGCGGCGGCGCACCGCGAGTGACACGCAGGGCCCGTTCTGGATCGTCGAGACCGAAGGCATCGACAACGACGGCGATGGCCGGTTCAACGAGGACGGTGTGGGCGGCCTCGACATGAACCGCAACTTCCCGCGCAACTGGGAGCGCCAGCACATCCAGGACGGTGCGGGCTCGTTCCCGCTGTCCGAACCCGAGACGCGCGCGACGATCGATTTCCTCGACGCGCGCCGCAACATCACGGGCATCGTCCACGGCCACACGTCCGGCGGATTCGTCTATCGCCTGCCGTCGGCGTCCGATCCGTCGAAATTCGATCCCGTCGATCTGGCCCTCATCGAGGAGATGGGCCGCGTCTACACGGAGAGTACCGGACGGCCCGTGCGACCCAGCTCGACGCACCCGACCAATCACCGGTACGGCACGCTCATCAGCTGGGGCTACTGGGATCGCGGCATCGTCGGCTGGGTCCCCGAGTACGTGCCCGCCGACTCGTGGGTCACGGATTACGACGGCGACGGCAGCATCAGCGAGGTCGAGCGGCTCCGTCACAACGACGAGGTGCTGGGCGGCCGCTACTTCACGAACTGGACCCGCTTCGCACACCCGCAACTGGGTGAGGTCGAGGTGGGCGGCTGGTACCGCACGTTCTGGGGCCAGAACCCGCCGCCCGAGCACCTGGAGCAGGAGTGCGAGCCGCAGCTGCACTGGATCCTGTGGCTGCTCGAGCAGTCGCCCATGCTGACCGTCTCGACGCCGGCCGTGCGCGCGATCGACAGCGACCGCTATCGCGTGGACGTCACCATCACGAACACGGGGTTCCTGCCGACGAACCTGACGGAGCGCGGCTACGTGGGTCGCACCCTCGACGACGGCAGCATCGTCGAGCAGGTCGTCACCCCGCCCACCGCGCTGCTCGAGGTCACGGGCGGCGTGGTCGAAGGACCCGCCCGCGTGCGCCTCGGCCACCTCGCCGGGACGTCTGCGCACTCCACGGTCGTGAAAGAACGGGCAACCACGGTGACCTGGACCGTGCGCAGGACGGCGCGCGAGATGACCGTGCGCGTGTCCACCCTGCCCGGGCCGGGTGGTGTGGCCCGGGCCGCGCCCGTCGCCGTTCGGTAGGACGCCAGAACGGAAGGCGCGTCAGCGGCGATAGGGGCGCAATTCGACCTGCACGCGACGGTTGTCCGGATGTCCCGCCGCGCCGCGGGCGAGACCGCGATACGGCCGGCCGGTCCCGAAGCTGACCACCTGCACGTGGACGGGCATCGGCTCCATGCTCCGGCGGCGTTGCTCGAGCAGATAATCGGCGACGGCCGACGCGCGCCGCTGGCCGAGCGCGTGGTTCTCGCCGGATGTCGATCCATCCGCGTGTCCGGCCACGCGCAACGACACGGGATTCGAGGGAAACTCCTGCCGCCACGCCTCCAGCAGTTCGTCCAGTTGGCGGACGCCTTCGGCCGGGATGACCGCGCTGTCCAGACCGAAACCGTAGAGCGTCGCGTCCCGCAGATGAACGAGCGCGCCTTCGATTTCCAGCTCACCGAACGAGATGTCAAAGCCGCCAGAACGCGCGGGAGGACGCGGTGGCTCCGCCAGGCCCAGAATGCCCAGTGCCAATCCCTTTACGAAGTGCGTATAGGCTTCCGCGTTGTCCAGCGGGTTGCTGCCGGGATAGTCCGGGTCGTGCCAGTACGGGCCGTCGGGGATGGGCGGTCTCTTGGCGTGCAGCGCTTCGTGCAGCAGAAGCGCGACGAGGCCGCTGTCGCGCGTGCGAGCGTTGTCGCCGCAGAAGCTGGCGGACAGGCTGCCGAGGGCGTCGGCGTAGCCGGCATAGATGCCGCCCTCGGGTGTCGTGCAGGCCGGATCCGTCGCGGGCGAGCAATTCCACGCGATCGCATCCGACGTCAGCTCGCCGCGCACGCTCTCGAGTTCCGTGCGGATCGAGCTCACGTTCCCCGTGTCGCTCGCGGCCACGCGGAAGTGATAGGACAGCTCGGCGCCGATGTCGACAGGCCGTGCCAGCCGGGTGATCGCGTGCTGCAGCCACTGTACAGCCGTGGCCTGCGCCCAGCGGATGTTCTGTTCCTCGGCACGGCCGCAGTTCGTGATCAGGGGCACGCGTCGGATCTCGCGCGCGTGCGCCCCGGCCACTCGGTTCTGCGCGACGTGCACCAGTTCGTGCGCGAGCAGTGCGCGATCCGGTCCTGTCCCCGCCGTCGTATGCCCGGCGCCCAGCACGACGTGCTCACCCAGCGTGAAGGCCTGCGCGCCGGCAGATCGCGCGACCGCCGCAGCCCCGGGCCCGACGTGCAGCCGCACCGTGTCGAGCGGCACGCCCAGGCGAGGCTCGTACCAGGAGCGCACCGCGGCAGGCAGTGGCTGGCCAGTCCCGAGTCGGCCGCCGAGCGAGGGTGTCGTCCGCGCGCCTGCATGCACTGCAGCGTGATCGGCCCTGCCGGTACTCCCTTCTGAGGCCGGCTCCGGCATGCGCAGCACTGCGGCGGCCACGCGCTCCGCTTCCCGCTCGGCCGGCGCGTCGGGTCGACTGATGGACAGCCCGGCGATCTCGGGCGCCGCTGCGGCGCGTGCGGCCCGCCGCACGATGCGCGGGTGCGCGTGCAATGCGGCGTGGATTCCGACGCGGTCGAGGCTGTGCTGCGCGCTCGCAGGGGCACGATCGATGGGGGCGACGGCGCGCTGCAACGCTCCGGGATCCGCGCGCTCACGGGTCCGGACCCGCGTCGGCAGCGGGCAGCTCGCCACCGCCTCCTGCGTCTGCGGCGCTGCCGCGCAGCGGCTCACGGTTTTTCGAAGTGCAGGCCGTCGCACAGCATGAAGAGTACCTTGCTGCGATCACCCGCGGGGTTGAAGAAGGATTCGCCCTTGCGCGGCTTGTCGCTGTCCTTGCCGCGTGTCACGCCGCTGTGTTCTGCCGCGATCGCGTTCTCCACGTCGATCGTAGCATCGTGACCGGGCCGGCAGCCGCGCGTCTCGCTGGGGCCGCCCGTGAGCTTGAGGCGACCGTGACCGCACAGCTCGTGCGCGAGGATCCGCCAGTTTTCGTACCAGAATCCTGAACCATCCGGCTTGAAGGCACCGAACTCGACGTTGGAGCCCGTCGAGGCCGCCATCGTGATGTCCGGGTTTTCGCCGACCAGTGTGCTCGGATAGACTGAGCTGGTCGGCACCTCCTTTTCGATCCCGTCATGCAGCTTCTCGCGTGTCTTGCCTGCTGTCGCAGCCTTCACCGTGATCGTGTAACGCCGCTTCACATCGTGCGCGACATCGCACAGGCACTCGCAACTCTTGTTGCTCGTGCGGTCCGTGGCCTTGCAGTCCGCCGTGATCTGCGCATCGCCGCCAAGCTGTGCCTTGGCGAACTTGCCGGGGCACAGCTTGTCGAACTGTCCCAGGATATCCCCGGCCGCCGCGCCCGGGCTGACCACGACCATGCGCTGCAGCGAACGGCGCGCCCCGGTCGGTGTGGCCCGGGCGTCCGCGTGCGCGACGATGCGGTCTGCGATCGCGTCGGCCTCACGCTCCGCCGCGCCGTCGGCCGGCCCGATCTCGACCGCGCCCTGCGTGTGAGGCGCGTCGCGCTGCTGGACGGCGTGCGTCAGTTCGTGGGCGAGCAGATGCCGGCCGGCCAGCGATCGGGGGGCGTAGGCACCGGCCGCGAATGCGATGTGCGTGCCGACCGTCCAGGCACGCGCGCCCACGGCCGCGGCCGATTCCGCAGCGGCCGCGTCGGCGTGGATGCGCACATCACGCAGATCGTGACCGAGTCGCGGTCCGAGCGTCGTGCGCGTGGCCGCGTCCAATGCCTGTCCGGAGGAAGCCAGGACGCGCTGGACGCTCGGGGGGGCGATGTCCCGCGCGCCAGGCCGGGCCGCCTGGCGTTGCAGGCGCCGGCGGCGGCACGCCTCGCACTCGCCGCCCGCCGCCGACTTGCCACAGCTGCAGCATTGCAGCCGCGCCGGGCTCGTGCGTACGCGCGCCACCGGTGACTGACGTATCACGGTGCCGCCGGATCAGCGAACGTGCGCATGGGCTGACTGCTCGCCGCGTGCCGCCTTCCATGCGGCCAGGACTTCTGTTTCGCGCTCGGGCTTGATGCCCACACGCAGCGCGGCCTGACGCTCGGCCGGTTGCGCCTTGAACCAGGCGAGCGTGTCGCGCGCGGTCTCGGCCAGAGGCCGGTACGAAAGGCCCTTCGACACCGCGCGTGCGACGCTCACCTGCATGAACGCGCGGTTCTGATCGCTCAGCGGAACCCAGACGGGCATGTCGGACCAGCCGCGCACGTTGTGCTGCTGCAGGAAGGCCTGATCGACCCAGGTGAACGTGGCGCGGGAGCCGAGCGCGGAGCGGATGCCTTCGAGCATCTGGCCAATCGGACGCGGTGACGTCGGCCCGGTCGCGTTGTACACGCCGACTTCGCCGGTCTCCGCCATCCGGATCGTCCATTCGGCCAGGTCGCGCGCATCGATGATCTGCGTCGGATCGGCCGGAGTGCCGGGCGCGAGCACTTCGCCGCCGCGATCGATGCGCACGGGCCAGTAGCTGAAGCGATCGGTTTCATCGCCGGGGCCCACGATCAGGCCCGGCCGGATGATCGTCGCACGGCCGGGGAACCAGTAGGCGGTTTCCCGTTCGGACAACGCCTTGAGTGCGCCGTAGTGCCTGCCCGCCTCCTGGACCGGCAGCGTGAACGGGTCGGCCTCGCCCTGGTACTCGAGGACGGGCGTCGTCTCGTCCATGCCCACGACGCTGTTGTCCGCGTAGACCGAGATGGTCGAGATGAAGATGTACTGGTTGCACGCGTCCTTGAGCAGCTTGCCGGACAGGCGGACCCAGTTGGGCAGCGTGGTGGGGTTGTCGATGACGACATCCCATTCGCGGCCCTCGAGCGATTTCAGGTCGTCGTTGCGATCGCCGACGAGGTGTTCGACGCCGTCCGGCAGGTCGGCCTGCCGACGGCCGCGGTTGAAGACCGTCACGGTGTGTCCGCGCTCGACGGCGTAGCGGACCTGGTGGGGTCCCGTGAAGCCGGTCCCGCCCAGGATCAGCAGGCGCAGCGCTCGCGGCGCCTGCTCGACGCCGGTCGCCTCCCGCAGGGCCAGGGCGTGGCCGCTCGTGGCGCCGGTCAGGCCGAGCGCACCGCCGGCGGCCGTGATGCGGACGAAGTCGCGTCGCGTGGTCATCGTACTTGCCTCCAAAGGACAGAAGTTGCTCGAGTCTACGCATCGACTCGCGCAGGTGTGGGCCGGCCGGGCCGGACGACCTGCGGTGCGGTACGGGCGGCGTCGGTCAGTGGGCGGGCGCCGCCTCCAGCTGTGCCCGCTCCAGACCTTCGCGGTGCCGGCCGATGAGCAGACCGTTGAAGGCCCACGCCGCGCACAGGCCGGCCCCGAGCACCGCGACCGTCTGCGGCGTCATGCCGCCGCCCTGCAGGGCCGTGTCGACCTGCGCGGACAGCGCGTCGCCGCCGCGATAGACCGGCACGTCGATGGTGCTCTTGGCCTTGTACTTCGTCTCCGCGTCCAGCCCGCCGAACAGCATCTCACGGCCCGGCCGGACGAAGGCGTACTCGCCGGCGCGCCGCGCGACCATGACCACGGCCAGCACGGCGAACGTGTAGAACGACGCCAGCGCCAGGAATCCCGCGATCATCACGACCGGTACGATCGTGACGAGCGGGACGACACCCCACTTCCGGGCGACGCGCCCGCTGATGAGCAACTGCGAGACGATCGTGAGCGTCTGGACGGTCGTGTCGAGGATGCCGAACACGCGCGTGCGGGTGGCCGTGTCTTCGAACGTGATCGAGACCAGATTCAGCTGCTCGAAATACAGGATCGTGTTCGCCGAGGCGAGCAGGATCACGAAGAGCGAGATGCCCAGCAGATACGGCGACTTCAGGATGAGCGTGAAGCCGGCGAACGGGTTGCCACCCATGGGCCGGTCATCGACCTGGACCTCCTGCCCCGAACGGCCCTGCTTCCACATGCGCAGCAGCAGCCGCTGGCATACGATGGCCATGACGAACATGGCCGCACCCAGGTACAGGATCCCGGAGTTGCCGACGATGCCTACGATGGTCGTCGTCAAGAGCGGGCCGATGAGTGCACCCGCGGTGCCGCCTGCAGCGATCGCCGGGAACAGGCGCTTCGACTGTGCGGGGCTGAAGAGCTCGAGCAGGAAGCTCCAGAATACGGAAACGACGAACAGGTTCAGCACGCTGATCATCACGTAGAAGAACTGTCCGGTCGCGATGCTGTTCTCGTCCAGCGAGAGGACCATGCCGACCGTCGCGAGCGCGATCGCGACGAACCCGTAGATCCACGGCAGGAACACCGAGCGCCTGAACCGCGCGCACAGCGCGCCGTACACGGGCACGATCAGGATCGAGGCCGTCCACGTCACCAGGTACAGATCGGCGACGCGGTCCCGGCCCAGCAGCGTGCCGACGGTCTCCCGCACCGGGCGCACCGCGAAGTACCCGCCCAGCACGAAGAAGAACAGGAAGAACGCCGTCATCGCGGCGGGGAACTCTTCGGGCTCGACCTGCGAAGCGCGCTTGAACACGCGCTGCACGGCCCGCAGCACGGGCCCGGCCTCTCCGCCGGACGGATTCCGGTTCATTGCTGTCCGCAGTTCAGGGCCATGGGATCCATCGGGGATTCAACCTGCCTGCCCGCTCGCCCCGCCACGCCTCGCCTTCCAGGCCGCCAGGATTTCCCGCTCCCGCTCGTCGCTGAGCACGAAGCGCGCGCTCGCGCGACGCTCGGCCGGCACCGCCGCAGAGTGCCACCACGCGAGCGTGGCTTCGACCGTGTCGGCGAGCGGCCGGAAACGCAGCCCCGCCGCGATCGCACGTGCGTTCGAGATCTGCGCGGAGCCCAGGTAATCGGGCGTGAGCATGAGCCACGGGATCGCGAAACGGAGACGATGCTCCTCCAGAAACGCGTAGTCCTCGATCCAGGTCCACGTCGTTTCCGCCGTCGTGGCGGCGCGCACGCCGTAGATGAACTCGGCCATGCCCTGGCGGCCGTGCGGGCCCGCGACGTTGAACGTGCCCGTCGTCTCCTGCTCGAGCAGGTGGACCATGAACGCCGAGAGATCGCGCACGTCGATGTACTGCACCGGGTCGTCCTTGCGGCCCGGCACGAGGATCTCGCCGCCCCGCTCCACGCGGACCGGCCAGTAGGGAAACCGGTCCGTCGAATCGCCCGGCCCGACGATGTACGTGGGCCGCACGATGATCGCGCCGGAGGGGAACGCGTTGCGCACCTCGATCTCGGACAGCGCTTTCATCACGCCGTAGGAAGGCGGATCCTGCGGCGGATCGTCCACGAGCGGAATCGGCCCGTCCTCCGGGATGTCCGTGGTCCGGTACGGCAGAAAGACGCCGGTCGACGAGACGTACAGGTAGAGGCGGACGCTCGAGGCCAGCAGTTGCGCGGAGGACCTCGCCCATTCGACGCGCTGACCCGAGTTGTCGATCACCGCGTCCCACCGCTTCCCGGTCAGCGAACCCAGGTCGTTGTCCCGGTCGCCTTCCAGGTGCTCGACGCGATCGAACAGCTCGGGATACATCGTCGCCTCGCGGCGTCCGCGCGTGAAGATCGACACCTCGTGGCCGCGCCCGAGCAGATCGCTGACCAGATGCGGACCGATGAAGTTCGTGCCGCCCAGGATGAGCACGCGCAGGGCGCGCGCGCTCCGCGTGACTCCATCGCCCTCGGGCAGCACGCGGGAAGCGCCGGAGGCCGGCCCATCCGGCCACAGGGCCAGCGTGCTCCCGCCGGCCAGGGCACCTGCAATGAACGCTCTGCGCGATGGCGCCACTGTGGACCTCGCTTCCGGTGGAAGCGCTGATGATACGCGCAAGCGCGGGTGGGCGCCAACCGGAGGAGCCCTGCGATCGCGACGCGGGTATCAGGTCGCATGATCGAACCGGGATACCCCGCCGACGAGTGGCCCCGCCGGGCGCTGCCTTCTGCGCCCACCGGCGGCTCGAAGGCCGCGCCACGCGCGCTGCTCGGCGTCGCGCTCGCCGTGGCCGTGGCCGTCGCGGCCCCCGCGCAGGGCGCGGTGCAGGCCGCCGCGCGGACGGATCGAGCGGCGCCGGTCCTCGACGGCCGCAGGCTGCAGGCAGACGTGCGGTCACTCGCCCACGACTCGATGGGCGGACGACGGACCGGGACACCCGGCAACGCGCGGGCCCGGGCCTACATCACTCGCGTGTTCGCCACGATCGGTCTGGACGCCTTCGCGGGCGGCTTCGAGCGGCCGTTCCGCATCGAGTCACGAGATGCGGCAGGCCCATCACAGGGCGTGAACGTGGTGGCCCACCTGCGTGGCACCGAGCGACCGGATCGCGTCATCGTGATCACCGCCCACTACGACCACCTGGGTGAGCGCGGCGGCGAGATTTACAACGGCGCGGATGACAACGCCTCCGGCGTGGCCGCCCTGCTCGAGATCGCGCGGGCCCTGGCAGACTCGCGGCCTCGGCATACGATCGTGTTCGCAGCCCTCGATGCGGAGGAGATGGGACTGCGGGGTGCCCGCGCCTTCGTCGATGACCCGCCGGTCGCTCTGGCCGGGATCGCGCTGAACGTGAACCTCGACATGGTCGGGCGGAACGAGGCCGGTGAACTGTGGGTCGCCGGGACCAGCCATACGCCGCCCCTGCTGCCGCTGGTCGAGCGCACCGCCGCCACGGCGCCAGTCCGGTTGCGTGTCGGGCACGACCGGCCCGGCGTGGCCGGCCAGGATGACTGGACGTCGGCGTCCGACCACGGCGCCTTCCACGCACGCGGCATCCCGTTCCTGTACTTCGGCGTCGAGGACCACGCCGACTATCACCGGGAGAGCGACGAGTTCGCGGCGATCGACGCGGACTTCCACCTGCGCGCCGTACGCACGATCGCGGAGATCGTCTTCGCGCTGGACGCAGGTCTGGACGGGATTCTGCCCGGCCGCTGACGGGGCGCCTGCCCCGTTCACGACGCCGTGCCCGTTGCGCGGTGTTCCACGGACCCGGCACATTCGTCGCGCACCCGCGCCGGAGGTCGGACGATGTGGCAACGGAGTCTCACACTCATACTCGCGTTCGCGATGGCCGCACCGGCGGGCGCCCAGCGCACCACCCAGGATCCGCACATGGACAAGGCCCGGCGAGTTCTCGCCGCCGTTCCGCTCTTCGATGGTCACAACGATCTGCCGTGGACGATCCGCGAGCGGTCGGCCGCGCCGCGCGATGTCGTCGCCTACGACCTGCGCCAGACGACGACCGGACACACGGACATCGCCCGCCTGCGCGCCGGTATGGTCGGCGCGCAGTTCTGGTCGGTGTACATCCCGTTCCAGACCGTCGAAGAAGGTGCCGCAAAGACCCAGCTCGAACAGATCGACATCGCGAAGCAGATCTTCTCGCTCTATCCCGATGTACTCGAAGAAACGCTGACGACGGATGCCGTGCTCGACGCCTTCCGCCGCGGCAGGATCGCCTCCGTCATGGGCATGGAGGGCGGCCACGCCATCGAGAACTCGCTGGGCGCGTTGCGCGCGTTCTACGGGATGGGCGCGCGCTACATGACGCTGACGCACTCGTCCAACATCGACTGGGCGGACAGCGGGACCGACGCGCCACGCCACAACGGGTTGACGGCGTTCGGCAGGGAAGTCGTGCGCGAGATGAACCGCCTCGGCATGCTCGTCGATCTTTCACACACATCGCCGAAGACGATGCACGACGTACTCGACATCGCCGAGGCACCTGTCATCTGGTCGCACTCCTCGGCACGCGCGCTCGTCGAGCACGGCCGTAACGTGCCCGACGATGTGCTGCGCCGCCTGCCGCAGAACGGCGGTGTCGTCATGGTCACTTTCGTGCCGTCCTTCATCAACGAAGCGGTGCGCGACTGGCAGGCACTGCCGGAGGCGGACCGCATGCGCACACCGGAGCCCCGTGCCACACTGGCCGACGTGGCCGACCACATCGATCACGTGCGACGCGTCGCCGGCATCGAGCACGTCGGCATCGGCAGCGATTTCGACGGGATCAGCTCGGTGCCCGTCGGGCTGGAGGACGTGTCGACGTTCCCTGCGCTGTTCGCGGAACTCTCGCGGCGAGGCTGGAGCGAGGACGACCTGAGGAAGCTGGCCGGCGAGAACGTGCTCCGTGCGTGGCGACGCGCGGAGGTGGTCGCAGAGCGGCTGCAGCGCGAGAGACCGCCCTCGACCGCGACCCTCGAACAGCTGGACGGGCCGCGCAGCCGCACGGCCCCGGAACCCGTCAGTCCTTGAGGCGCAGCGCGATCATGTTCGGCGTGGCCGTGTTCACGCTCAGCCGGCCGCTCATCACGTAGAGCGTGTCCGCGACCGCGACGAGCCGGGCATCGACGACACCGCGCGGCAGATCCGGCAGCAGGGACCAGCTGTTCGTGCGCGTGTCCAGCACGCGATGCTCGGGCATCGAGTGCGGTCCAACGGCGGACGCGTAAATCGGCCGGATCCCACCGATCACGTGGATGCGGTCGCCGTGGCGAGCCACGTGCGGCAGATTCGACGGGAGCGGATCGGGCAGCGCCGGCGCCCATGTATCGGTCGCGGCATTGTAACGCGTGAACGCGGTGACCGGATCCGAGATGCGCTCGCTGCGCAGCCCGCCGAACACGAAGACCCGGTCCCCGACCGCCACCCCGCGCGCGCCCAGGCGCGCATCAGGATTGAGTCCGCGCCGGTGCCACGTTCCCGTGCGCACCTCGTACGCGAGCACCGAATCGCCCGGGATGCGGGGGCCGTGCTCGCTGGCTTCCGGCACGATCGGGCCGCCCAGCAGCACGATGTGTCCGGCCGCGTACGCAGCCACGAAATCGTAGCGCGCGTCCGGGATCGGCACCCGTTCGCGCCAGGCGTCCGCCGCCGCATCGTAGGCCAGCAGCAGCTCGAGCGACTTGCCGCCCTCCGTGACGCCGCCCACCGCGTACAGCGTGTCCTCCGCGACGACCAGCTCGATGCTGCGCGCGCCGGCCGGCAGGTCCGCCAGCCGCGTCCACACATTGGCGGCGGGCACGTAGCGATAGACCGCGCGCTGTGCGATGAAGTCGACATCCACGCCGCCGGCCACGATGATCGCGTCACGGTAGACCGCCGCGCCGAAATAGCGGAGCGTGCGCGGCAAGGGCGCGCGGTCCACCCACTGGGATGTCTCCTCCCCCGGTCCGGTCGGCGGCTCGCGGTCCTCGCCGCAGCCGGCCGTGAGCAGACCCGCCAGGCACACCACCAGTACGAGGGGACGCGTGCGGGACACACAGGCCCGGGGCGGCGGCGTCTCCGAACCCGCGTGCGCGGTCGGGTGGGCCGCACCCGGGGAAGGTGGCATCGTCCAGTCCACCGCGGCCTCCGCAAAAAGGGACAACTGGATCAGGTAGCAGAATAACGCATGGGGTACGGCGTATACGACACCTCGCACAAAGCTCACACAGAAACCGGCGCCGCAGGCAGCCCCCGGCTGGTAAGATGGAGCAGGGCCAGGGGCCGGGCCCGCACCAGGCAAGGGAGGAGCGATGGAACGAACGGGCGAGCGGGCCGATCCAGGGCAACGAAACGTCGTGAACCGGGCCGCATCGGACAGTCGCGCGGACCGCCTCGCGAGCGGCGTGCGGGCACGGCGGGCCGCGGTTCTCCCCGGTCTTCTCCTCGCCCTGATGGGCGTCCCCGGTACGCTGGCAGGCCAGCTGCCCGGACCCCTCGTCACGGGCGACTGGCTCGAGCAGCGACTCGGCGACCCGGGCCTCGTGGTGATTCACACCGACAGTCGCCGCGACGGCTACGACCGCGCCCACATTCCCGGCGCCGTATTCCTCGCGACCAGTGAGATCGTCGTACCGGGCGACCCGGCCGTCGATTACGAGATCCCGCCCGCCGACCAGCTGGTCCGGGTCCTCGGCGCTGCAGGGATCACCGACGCGAGCACGGTCGTCATCACGGCGGACAACCCGCTCGCCGCGACACGCCTCTGGCTTACCCTCGACTGGCTCGGCCATGGCGATCGTACCGCACTGCTCGACGGGCTGCAGCCGCGCTGGCAAGCCGAGGGCCGGCCACTCAGCGACGCGCCCGCGCCGCCCGCCGGGCCGGGTGGCACGCTGACGCCCCGCCCCCGCGCGGACATGATCGTCCAGGCCGAATGGATCCTGGCGCGACTCGAAGACCCCGGGACCGTCCTGCTCGACGCCCGGCCCACCGAGGAGTACACCGGTGAAGACGGCGGCATGGGCGGAATGGCCAACCCGGGCCACATTCCCGGCGCCTGGCACCTCTACTGGGAGGACCTGATCCTCGACCGCCGCACCGACCCGTCCTTCCTGCCGGTCGAACAGCTCCGCGCCCGCTTCGAAGCTGCGGGCGCGGCCCCTGACCGCACCGTCGTCACCTACTGCATGATCGGAGCTCGGGCCAGCCTGACCTACTTCGTCGGTCGCATGCTGGGCTACGAGATGAAGTTCTACGACGGCTCCTGGCACGACTGGGGCACCCGCGACCTGCCCTGGGTGCGCGGCCCGTCCCGCCGCTGAGCCGGTGTCCGACCTGGATCTGCCTTGACACCCGGCGGAACATACATAATAGTTGGTATGTTCCGAACATAAAGCGCTCGGGTGCCGGGGTGTCGTGACGAAACAGCCGGAAGAGACGAGGCAACAGCTGCTCGAGGCGGCGTTCTGGGAGATCTACCGGCGCGGCTTCCAGGCCGCGAGCATCGACCAGATCCTGCGCGGGACAGGGCTCACCAAGGGGGCCCTGTACCACCACTTCCCGAACAAGCAGGCGCTCGGGTACGCCGTCGTCGATGAGTCCCTCCGCGCGTGGCTCCAGAAGCACTGGTTGTCGCCCATGGAGGGAGCCGAGGATCCGCTGCTCGGGATCGAGGCCGCGATCGAGGGGGCTCTGGCCGAGATGACCGACGAGATGCTGGCCCTGGGGTGCCCCATCAACAACCTGGCGCAGGAGATGTCGCAGGTCGACGAAGGATTCCGGCGCCGCCTCGAATTGCTGCTTCGGATGTGGCGCGGGGCCATCGCGGCCGGGCTGGAGGAGGGGCAGAAGCAGGGCCAGGTGCGCCCGATGATCGATCCCCAGGCCACCGCAGCCTTCCTGGTCGCAGCGATCGAGGGGATTCTCGGCGCCGCGAAGAACGCCTCGAGCCGGGACGCGGCCCGGACCATGATCGACGTGCTGCTCGATTTCATCGATGGGCTCCGCCCCGAGCGTGATCCCGACGCCGTGCGCCGGTCCGCCTGATTCATTCCGACCGACCGGTATGTGCGCCGCCCGAATGGCGGGCCGGGTGGACGATCGATCGGGCCGGTAAGGCGGCCGGGCGCGAACCACGGTCGAGCCCAGACAGCACACCGTTCGCGCACGGGGCCGTGCGCGGACCGCACAGCCGGCTACCGGGCCACGGTCAGGGATTCTCCAGGCGCGCCGACCGCCCGATCGGCGTCGCCGTCGATCTGCGAGGCGCCGTGGCACCGGACGACCGCCACCGCGTATAATTCGGGTGAAGCCCGCACCCTCTCGACCGGGCGTCCGGGACCCTGCCCACCAGGTTGTGCCCTGGACACCGACCGGTGGCCGAATGCGCCGACTCCTGCTGATCCTCGCGCTCGTCAGCCTGGACGCCCTGCCATCCAGTGCGCAGGTCGTCCGTGGCCGGCTGCTGGACAGCATGTCCGACGGCCCGATCCCGGAGGGCCGCGTCGAACTGCTCGACGAGGACCGGCGCACGGTGGCTCGCACGACGACGGACAGCGCGGGCGCGTTCGTCGTGATGGCGGAGCTCCCGGGCCGGTACGTGTTGCGGGGCAGCGCGTACGGTTTTCGGACGGCCACGACGCCCGAGGTCGCGCTCGAGACGAACGAACACATCAACGTACGCTTCGTCCTCTCGCCCGATGCTGTTCTCCTGGCACCGCTCGAAATCACGGCAAAGACCCGACCGCTGATCTCGGGCATGACGCTCGCCAGCTACCACGAGCGGCGGGAGCATGGCCTCGGCTTCGCGATCACACCCGAACAGATCGCCCGGCAGAATCCGCGTGCCGTGAGTGATCTGCTGCGTCAGGTTCCTGGCGTTCGTGTGGACTGGGCATTCGGCGGGTCGACCATCAGGATCCCCGGCACCGGCGCGCGCTTTGGCGGTTGCCCGGTGAAGGTCGTGCTCGATGGGCTCGAGTTCCGCTGGGGCAGCACGACGGTCGACGACATCCCGGTCCACGATGTCTATGCGATCGAGGTCTTCCGCAACCTCGCGGAAATGCCGATCGAGATGGCGGGTTCGGACGCACGCTGCGGCGTGATCGCGATCTGGACACGGCGAGGTGTGTCCTGAGGCGGGCTGGCGCCGGGGGGCTCGCAATACAGAGGTGGCGGAGCTCGGGATGGGATGTCGGGATAGGTGATCGGGACGGCTTACGTGGACCGTGCGCGGTTGACGAAACCGCGCCGCGGCCGTTCCCCATCGTTACCCCTGCCACCCATTCCGATTCCCGCCGTCCGTATCCGTTCCGCATCCGCCATGAGTTGAACCCGTACATACAACCGGAGGACGCATGTCCGTGAAGACGCAGTTCACCCGCGCGGGCACCATCGCCGCGATCGCCCTGCTGCTGGCCCCGCTGGCGCTGGAGGCGCAGCGCACGGTCAAGCCGGTGCTGCACGGCCGACACTGGGTCGCGATCACGGGCAAGCCGCTCGCCGCAACGGCGGGCGCGATGATCTTCCACAAAGGTGGCAACGCGGTCGACGCGGCCGCCGCGATGCTGGCGGCGACCGCGACCATGTGGGACGTGCTGTCCTGGGGTGGCGAGACGCAGGCGCTGATCTACCACCCGGTCGAGAAGCGCGTGATCGGCATCAACGCGCTGGGCGTGGCGCCGTCCGGTGCGACGGCCGCGTTCTACAAGGGCAAGGGCATGGCGTATCCGCCCGAGCACGGTCCGCTGGCAGCGGTCACGCCGGGGACGCCGGGCGGCCTCATGGTCATGCTTGCCGAGTACGGCTCCCTGTCCCTCGCGGAGGTACTGGCGCCGGCGATCGAGATGGCGAGTGGTTACCCGATCGAGGCCCAGACCGCGAACAGTATCGAGAACAACAAGGAGCGCATCCGCGAGTGGCCCTACTCGAAGGCGGTGTTCCTGCCCCACGCCGGCCAGTCGAGGGAGGCGCCGCACGCGGGTGAGATCTTCGTGCAGGCCGACCTCGCCGCGACGCTGCGCAAGCTCGTCGAGACCGAACAGCAGGCGCTGGCCGCCGGCAAGACCCGGCGCGAAGCGATCCTCGCCGCGAACGATCGGTTCTACCGCGGCGACATCGCACAGGAGATCGTGCGCGGCGTGCGCGAACAGGGTGGTCTGTTCACGCTCGACGACCTGGCTGCCTGGCGCGTCCGGATCGAGGAGCCGGCGCACACCACGTACAAGGGCATCGATGTCTACAAGCTCACGCAGTGGACGCAGGGGCCCGTGCTGCTGCAGGCGCTCAACATCCTCGAGAACTTCGATCTCAAGGGGATGGGCTACAACAGCACGCGCTACGTGCACACGCTGTACCAGGCGATGAGTCTGGCCTTTGCCGACCGCGACTTCTACTACGGCGATCCGTACTTCCCGCCGGAGGAGCCAATGGCGGGTCTGCTGTCCAAGGAGTACGCGAAGGCGCGCGCCGCATTGATCCGTCCCGATCGCAACGACCCCGACATCCGGCCGGGCGATCCGTACCCGTTCCAGGGCGGCACCAACCCGTTCGCCGCCCAGCTGGAGAACTGGGGCCGCAAGGTGACCACGACGGAGTCCGGGAGTGCCGCCGACGCGGCCTGGATGGACGGATTCTACGGGGGCACGACGAGCGTGCAGGCCGCCGACGCCGAGGGCTGGGTCGTGTCGATCACGCCGAGCGGGGGCTGGGTGCCGGCCGTGATCGCCGGTCGCACGGGCATCGGCCTCAGCCAGCGCGCGCAGAGCTTCGTGACGGACGCCGGCGAGAACCCGTACAACGTGATCGAGCCGGGCAAGCGGCCGAGGGTGACGCTGACGCCGTCGCTCGCCCTCAAGGACGGGCGCCCGTTCCTGTCCTTCGCCGTCCAGGGCGGCGACAGTCAGGACCAGAACCTGCTCCAGTTCTTCCTCAACGTCGTCGAGTTCGGCATGAACGTGCAGCAGGCATGTGAGGCGGCGAACATCAACAGTTACCAGATGCGTTCCTCCTTCGGCGACCACACGGGCCAGCCAGGGCGACTGCTGGTACAGGATGCGACGCCGCCCTGGGTCATGAGCGACCTGCGGGCCATGGGCTATCGCGTGGAGACGTCGGCCCTCACGTCGGGCCCGATCAACGCGATCTTCTTCGACTGGGCGAATCGCACGTTCTGGGGCGGCTCGAGCACGCACGGCGAGGATTACGGGATCGCGTGGTGAGGGAGAGGGAGAGGGAGAGTTTCAGGGAAGAGGAGGAAGGGGAAAGCGGAGGGTAAGGTGAAGGGGGCCGGGTATCTCGTCTTGGCGGACATCTCCGGCTACACCGCCTTCGTCGCGCAGACGGAGATCGACCACAGTGGTCAGATCCTGGAGGATCTGACGCGGACGGTCGTCGACGAGATGCGTGCGCCGCTGCGCGTGCAGGAGATCGAGGGCGATGCGGTGTTCGCGTACGCGCACACCGGGGACTTCGACCGCGGCATCGTCCTGCTCGAGGTACTCGAGGCCGTGTACGCGGCGTTCCGCGGCGCGCTCGACAACATCGCGCATGCGAGCACGTGCACGTGCAAGGCCTGCGGACGCGCGCTCGAGCTGGACCTCAAGTTCGTCGTCCACCACGGAGAGTTCGTCGCGCGGCAAGTCGGCGCGCACAGCGGGATCGGCGGCGCGGACGTCATCCTTGCGCATCGCTTGCTCAAGAACACGATCCGCGAGCGTCATGGTCTGGCCAGCTACGCGTTCTTCACGACGGCTGCCGTGGAGCGGATGGGTCTGCGCGATCTGGCCGCCGGGCTCACGCCACACGACGAGACCTACGAGCACCTCGGGCGCGTCGAGGGCGTCGTTCATGACCTGGCGGCGTTCTGGGAGTCCTTCAAGTCGGCGCGCGACATCCGGACGGTGCCAGACGACGCGTTCTTCACAGCCTCCGCGGATCTGCCGGTCGCGGTTCCGCTGGCCTGGGAGTTCTTCACGAATCCGCACCACCGCAAGGTCTGGCTTGCCGCGGACGACCTGGACGTCGAGCCGTCCGCCGATGGACGGTACGGACGTGGCGCCGTCGAGCACTGTGTCCACGGCAAGGAAACGGCCGTGTTCCGGACCGTCGACTGGAAGCCCATGCGGTACGTCACGCAGGCGATCCAGCTGCCGCTGGGCGGCCACGTGCTGTTCACGTTCTCGTTCGAGCCGAGCCCGACGGGGACGCGCGTGAGCGCAGTGTACTCGCCGCCGCAGCACGACCGGGCTGTCCAGCGCATGCTGCTGCGCGCGCTGGTCACGCTGACCGGCCGGACCGTGCGCGCCGAGCTCGCGGCCTGTATGGATCGCTATTGCGCCATGCTCAGGCAGCGAGCTGCGGCCGGAGACGCCACGCCGCCCGTCGCCGTGGCCGGATAACTGGTGCCGGCGGGAGCGACAGGGAGGTCGCACCCGTTCTCCAGCCTGCAGGAAGTGAATTCGATGCCCTACCGATTTCAGGTGCAACGCCCGCTCCGTCTGGTCGTCATCGTGTTCGACGGCGTCGTCGATGCAGGCGAGGAGAAGCGCGCGCTCGCCGATGTCACGGGCAGCCGCGAATTCGAACAGGATTTCGACATCCTCGTCGATCGGCGCACGGCGCCGCTCATGGTCGGACCTGCCGATGTGGACCCGCATCTGGCAGAAGTGCACCGGCGGTTCACGCCGACCGGCAAGCCCAAGCTGGCGATCCTCGTGTCCAGCCAGCACGATTTCGGGATGATCCGCATGCTCGAACTGCAGGCGGGTGACGAAGCGCTTCACGAGATCCGACCGTTCCGCGAGCTCGGGTCGGCGTGCGACTGGCTGGGCGTCCACGCCGATGAAATCGTCTGGCCATCGGCTTGAGCTCCCCCCAAAAACGCCGCTTGCCGGGTCGCCGGCACCCCGATAATCTGTGCCGCATCCTCACCGTGGAACCTCACGTTTCCCGACGGAGAGTTTCGCATGACACGGATCCTGTCGTTCGAGGCCGCGTGCCGGCTGTTGTGCGCGCTCCTCCTCTGTCACGCCGCATTCCCGGTCCCCGTTCACGCGCAGGACAGGCTGCGCGCGATGCCCGGGTACGAGCAGGCGCAGCGCATGCGCGCCCAGATCCCGGGCGCCGTCGAGTCGGGTGCGCTCACGGTGACGTGGGCCGCGGATGCGCAGAGCTTCACGTACGCGCGCGGCGGTCAGACCTACCGATATGACGTACGCCGCCGCAGCGCGGCCGTCATCCAGCCGGTCGATGCCGCGGCGGGCGGCCGGGGCGGCCGTGGCGGCCGCGGCGGTGGACCCGAACGCGGCCGGCAGTACGAGAGCAGCCTTTCGCCGGACGGCCGGCTGAATGCCTTCCATCGCGATCGCAATCTGTGGGTCAGCGGGGCGGACGGTTCGAACGAGATCGCCATCACGACGGACGGCAGCGCCGCCGCGCGTACGAAGTACGGGACGGCCAGCTGGGTCTACGGCGAGGAACTGGGTCAGACCACGGCGATGTGGTGGTCGCCGGATGGGAGCAAGCTGGCCTTCTTCGGGTTCGACGAGAGCGGCGTCCCCGACTATTTCCTGCAGCTCGACCAGACGCAACTGCAGAGCACCGTCGACATCGAGGCTTATCCCAAAGCGGGTGTGACCAATCCGGTCGTCGAGGTCTACGTCTACGATTTCGGCACGCGCACGACGACCAGGCTGGATGTACGCGACGGCCGACCGCCGGACGACTCGGTCGTAGGTCACTACGCCTACCGCATCGGCTGGACGCCGGACGGAAGGGAAGTCACGATCCACCGCACGAACCGGCACCAGAACATCATGGAGTTCGCCGCGTGCAGTCCGGCCGACGGACGCTGTCGGACGATCGTCCGCGAGGAATGGCCCACAGGCTGGGTCGAGAATACGCCCACCCTGCACATGCTGTCCGATGGCCGCCGATTCCTGTGGATGTCGGAGCGGACCGGCTGGAGCAATCTGTACCTCTACGACCTGGACGGTCGTCTGCTGTCGACGGTCACGAACCACGCGTTCGAGGTGGCCAGTATCGTGCGCGTCGACGAGAAGGCCGGCCTCGTCTGGTACACGGCGCGCGACGGCGACAACCACATGAAGCTCCAGCTGCACCGCGCGGGACTGGACGGGCGCGGCGATCGACGGCTGACTGATCCGGCGCTCCATCACAGTGTGAGCGTGGCACCGGACGGACGGCATTTCGTCGACGTGGCGCAGACGCACGACCGGCCACCGGTCACGACGCTGCGTGATGCGAATGGCCGGCATGTAGCGGAACTGGCACGCAGCGACATGAGCCGGTTCGAGCAGCTGGGACTGCACACGGCCGAGCTGTTCACGTTCGAGGCCGCGGATGGGGTGACCGATCTGTACGGCCTGCTGTACAAGCCATCGGGATTCGATCCGTCGCGGCAGTACCCGTTGCTGATCAGTGTATACGCCGGGCCTGCCACGAACGGCGCGCGTGAGACGTTCGCCACGCCGCACCTGCTCGCCGAGTACGGCTTCCTGGTCGCCACGCTGGACTCGCGCAGCGCGGCCGGCCGCGGAAAGCGGTTCCTCGACGCGATCTACCAGAAACTCGGCACCGTCGAAGTCGATGACCAGGCCGCCGGCGCCCGCGCGCTCGCCGCGCGCCCCTACGTCGATCCCGCACGGATCGGCATCTTCGGGTCATCCTACGGCGGCTACGTCTCCGCCATGGCCATCGTGCGCCACCCCGATGTGTTCGCGGCCGCTTCCGCCTCGTCGCCCGTGACGGACTGGCGCCACTACGACACCATCTACACCGAGCGCTACATGCGGACGCCACAGGAGAACAAGGCGGGCTACGACGCCGGCTCGGTCATGACGTACGTCGACCGGCTGAAGGGCCGGTTGATGATCTACTACGGGACCGCCGACAACAACGTGCACCCCTCGAACGCGCTGCAGCTCATCGCCGCACTGCAGCGCGCCGGCAAGTCGTTCGACGTCCAGGTGGGCCCTGACCGCGGCCACTCCTCCATCAGCCAGGATCGGATGATGGAGTTCTTCATCGAACAGATAGGGAGAGGGAGAGGGAGAGTTGAAGGAGAAGGGCAGAGGGGAAGGGGCCCTTCACCCTTTGCCCTGCCCTGTCCCTGAAACTCTCCCTCTCCCTGAAACTCTCCCTCTCCCTCTCCCTTTCTGTCCTATGACCACCGGTCTCGGGTCACGCATGGTTACAGGATGAACCCGGATGACCTGGCGGAGGAACTGCGGCGGCTGCACGGGCAGAGCGCGGGCTGGGCTCTGCACTGCTGCGGGCGGAACGAGGCGGACGCGCAGGATGTGCTGCAGACGGCATACGTTCGTGTTCTGCAGGGTCGCGCGCGGTTCGCCGGCCGATCGGCGTTCCGGACCTGGCTGTTCGGCGTGATCCGCAGGACGGCGCAGGAGTTCCGGCGCCGTGAGGCGAGGCAGGCGAGGCTGGCGGTGCGGGACGCCGATGCCGGCGGACGGGAACGCAGTGAAACGGCCCACATGCGGCTGGAGCGGCAGGAGCGGGCGGAACGGCTGCTCGCGGCGCTCGCGTGTCTGCCGGACCGCCAGCGCGATGTCCTGCACCTGGTCTTCTACCAGGACATGACGATCGAGGAGGCGGCGCGCGTGCTGGGGATCGGGCTGGGAACGGCGAGGACGCACTACGCGCGCGGGAAGTCGAGGCTGCGCGAGGTGCTGGGAAGCGAGGAACGAGGATGAGCGAGGGACGGAACCCGGGACGTGGAGCCGGCGAAGAGCGGGACGCGGCGCGCGCTCGCGATCCGGTGCGCGCGCCAGGCGGTCAGGGCCCGCGGCACGAACACGACGGTGATGACGATCTGCGGGCGTGGTTCGATGCGCTGCGCGCAGAAGACCGGGCTCGCGCGCCCGCGTTCGACGCGCTGCTGCAAAACGCGCGCGCAGCCGGCCCGCGACGCCGGTGGCTTCGCCTGGCGGTCCCGCTGGCTGCGGCCGCGGGTCTGGCGGCGCTCCTGATCGCGCGCACGCCGGATTCAGCGGACGCGGTTTTCCGCGAGGCCGTTGTAGCGTGGTCGACGGATCCCGCACTCGGGGCCTGGCGATCACCGACCGATTTCCTGCTCGACGTGCCGGGCAGCGACCTGCTCCGTACCACGCCGCGTCTGAGGGTGGGCGTCGAGCCGGGCGCAGCCGGCAACGCGACCGGCGGCGTGAACGATGACACGACGAAAGGCGGTGCACCATGACGCGTGTGATGACGCGGCTGCTGCCGACGCTGGTCGTCCTGCTGGCCGGCCTGCTGGCGTCTCGCCCGGCCGAGGCCCAGGACAACACGGTCGAAGACCGTTTCGCGCAGGCTCTTTTCGCGCCCGACCTGGTCATGCAGCACGCACGTCGCATCGGCCTGACCGATGCGCAGCGGTCGGCGATCACAGCCGCGATCCAGGAATTGCAGGGCCGCGCCGTGGGGCTGCAGCTCGAGATGATCGAGGAACTGCAGCGGCTGCTCGAGATGCTGGAGCAGCCGCGCGTCACTGAGACGCAGATCGTGCCACTTCTCAACCGGGTGCTCGACAAGGAACAGGAAGTCAAGGTCACACAGACGCTGATGCTGATCCGCATCAAGAACGCGCTCACGCCGGAGCAGCAGGCCACGCTTCGTGAGTTGCGCGATCGGCAACGCGACGAAGAGACAGCTTGAGGCCCGTCGGCAGAAACGGCGGCCGGCTCACAACGCAGGAGGTCGATTCATGCAGTCCACAACCCCCAGAACCCGAGTGACCACGGCCGCGACGGCGCACGGCGCTGCGCGCCTCGCATGCATCGCCGCCCTGGCACTGGCGGCCTGCCAGGACTCTGTCGGGCCGGCGCAGGACGAAGCGTTCGAGACGGCGCGCGCGCGGGGGGACTACGCCGCGCTCGAGTCCGTGCTGAACGGCGCGGCTGTGACGTCGTTCGAGTCGATGAGTGCGCGGCTCTCGACCTCCGCGTCTGCCGGAGCGAACGTACCGGGCCTGATCGGAGTCGCGGCGGCCGCGCGCCCGGGCGCGCCCGCGAGCGCCGGTCTGCTGCTGCGCGAACTGCAGTCGCTCGACGCAGCGTTGCCACTCATCTCGCCGGCCAGCCGCGGTGCCACATTCGTGTGGAGTGCCGAAAGCGGCGACTACCGGAAGGACCCGACGCGCGCCGGCGCGCCCGCCAACGGTGTGCGCTTCATTCTCTACGCGACCGACCCGGCCACGGGACAGCCCGATCCGACGCGTGAGCGCGGCCACGCGGACCTGACCGACACGGGCAGTGCGAACGGGCCCGATGTCGCGCTCCGATTGGTCGCCGTGTACGAAGGCATCACCTTCCTGGATTACGGTCTGACCCTGGTACCGCAGGCGCATCGGGGCCGGCTCGAGGTGCGCGGATTCGTCCGCGACCCCGAACACCGCGTGGACTTCGAGGTCGCGGTCGAGGGCTCGCGGGACGGCGCCGTCGGTCGTGTCGACGTCGCGTTCACGATCGGCATCGCGGCGCGCGCGTTCCGCATCGATGGCCGCGTGCGCGGCGTCGAGAACGGCGCCGGCCGGGGTGAGATCGAGCTGACCGTGCGGCACGGGGAGCACAGCATCCGCACGGTCGTGGTCGGCGATGAGCGGACGATCGACGCGACATTCGCGATCAACGGCACCATCTTCGCCACGGCTCGTGGAGATCGGGCGAACCCGGTCATCCGGCGCCCGGACGGTTCGCCGCTTTCCGCCGGCGAGATCGAGGCGCTCGCCCACATCGTGCGGCTGACGGAGACGATCCTCGAGTGGGTCAACTGCCTGGTCGAGCCGGTCGGCGGGCTGGTTGCCCTCGGGATCGTTCTTTGAACGGAAAGGGAGAGGGAGAGGGAGAGTTCGGGGGGAAGGGGTGAGGGGGAGGGGTCTACTCTCCCTCTTCCTGGTACGCGGCGTGGCCGGGGGTGGGGAGGGTGCGGCGCAGTTCGGCGTCGAACGCGGCGAGGTCGCGGCGGGTGGCCTGATCCGGTGTGTCGTCGCTGGCGTAGACGATCGTGCCGATGCGCTGGCGGTCGAGTGACAGCGACGTGCGGACCTCCTCGGCGCCGGCCAGATGTTCGCGGACACGCGGGAACCGGTAGCGGACGCGGCCGCTGTCGTCGGCCTCGACATCCGCATCGAATTCGATGACCAGTGCCTCGAGCACGGGCTGGACCTCGGCCTCCTCGATGCGGTCGTCCTCGAGGGCATGCTGCACCCACACGGTCGCGCCGCGCAGCGAGACGGCGTTTCCCTCGACGGCGCCCTGAAAGACGATGCTGAGCAGGGCCTTGCGGATATTGCTGCGGCGTCGTGCATGGTTCTCGCGCGTGAGTTGCCAGCGGCGAGCGAGCGGGACGGCGAAGAACAGCGTACTGAACGTGAAGGGCACGGCGAAGAGGCCGACGTACACCGCAATGGGCGCGGACGGGCCGAGCAGGGTCCATGGCGCAACGGCGGATGCAACGAGGTTGAACCCGTTCATCGCACCGATGATGCGGTCGGTCGATGCGGGGTTGCCGGTGAGGGAGCGCGGGTACTCGAGCCGCCGCCAGGCGGGCTCGGGCGTGCTCGCGCGCACGCGACCGCCTGCGCTGACCATCAGCTCGGGGAACACGTAGGCGATCTCGCCGCGGTCCGACACGCGCACATCGCCACCGTACAGGCTCATCAACCGGGCCAGCTCCTCGGAAGCGCGGGTGATGGGAAGGCCGGTGTACTCGACCAGCTCGGCAGGGGCCAGCACGCCGCGGCGCGCGCGCACCAGCGCGAGCGTCTCGCGATCGCGGTCCTCACGCGTGACGACCTGCCGGTCCGGGCCGAAGACGAAAGCGAAGACCTTCTTGTAGAACGGCACTCGGGCGCCACGGCGCTTCTCCCAGCGGTGGCCGTAATAGGGCCGGCCCCAGCGCCAGTCCCGCGTCCAGAACATGTACCAGATCCAGAAGTTGGGGATGCGCACGCGTCTGGATCCGCGCCCGCCCGCCCGTCCACCGAAGATCGCGGCCAGCAGCAGCGCCACGAAGAGGACGAAGTAGACCGTCAGCATGACGACGATCCACGCCTTGAACGCGCCGGACAGGAATCGCTTCACGCCTCGCTTGAAGCGGGTCCACCACGGCTCGTGGTCGTGCCGAATGAGCCCGCGATCGAACTCGAAGAGCAGGTCGCCGCGCTCGCCGACCGCCACGCGTCCACGGTACAGCCCGAGCAGATCGCGGAGCGACTGCTCCGCCTGATCCCGCGGTACGCCCGCCGTGGCGACGACATCGCCCACCGTGGCCCGCCCGCCCAGCCCGCGCAGTGCGCGCAGGACCGCGCGGTGTTTCTCGTCGACCGTGATCTGTGGAACGGGTGCGTCCAATGTCCGTTGTCCTGTTCGCGATTCGAGGTTCATCTGTTCATACGGTGCGCGGCGGTCGTGGGTTCAACTGGGGCGGGACGGCGGGAGACGGGGGGCGGGAGACGAAGGGCGGGAGACGGGTGGCGGGAACGGCGGGAGACCAGGGGCGGGAGACGGACGGTGGCGGAACGAGCGAGGCGTGGGGCGCCGCCGGAACGGCGCCGGCCAGGGAGCTGGAAAGAAGGAAGGGGGAGGGCTCCTTCCCCCTCCCCCTTCTCCCTTGCCTTGAGACTCTCCTTCTCCCTCCTCCTTCAGTTGTCGTAATAGAGGAAGAACTCGTAGGGGTGCGGCCGCATGCGCAGCGGATCGACCTCGTTCTCGGTCTTGTAGTCGATCCACGTTTCGATCAGGTCGTCGGTGAAGACGCCGCCCTGGGTCAGGAAGGCGTGATCGTGGCGCAGGGCGGCCAGCGCCTCGGGCAGTGAGCCCGGCGTGACGCGCGTGCCGGCCAGCTCCTCGGGCGTCATCTCATAGATGTCGCGGTCGAGCGGCTCGCCGGGATCGATCCTGTTCTTGATCCCGTCGATCGCGGCCATCAGGATCGCGGAGAAGGTCAGGTAGCCGTTGCAGCTCGGGTCCGGGCAGCGGAACTCCATGCGCTTGGCCTTGGGGTTGTTCGAGTACATCGGGATGCGCACGGAGGCGGACCGGTTGCGCTGCGACATGGCCAGGTTGACGGGCGCCTCGAAGCCGGGTACGAGTCGGCGGTACGAGTTGGTGGTCGGCGCGGCGAACGCGAGGATCGCGGGCGCGTGGTGCAGAACGCCGCCGATCGCGTGCAGCGCCATTTCGCTGAGCCCGGCGTAGCCCTCGCCCGCGAACAGTGCCTTGCCGTCCTTCCAGAACGACACGTGCGTGTGCATGCCGCTGCCGTTGTCCTGGTAGATCGGCTTGGGCATGAACGTGACGGTCTTGCCGTGCCGCTTGGCCACGTTCTTGACGATGTACTTGTACCACATCATCTGGTCGGCCATGGTCACGAGCGGCGCGTACTTCATGTCGATCTCGCTCTGGCCCGCCGTGCCGACCTCGTGGTGGTGCGCTTCGACGACGATGCCGATCTTGCGCATCTCGTAGACCATCTCGCCGCGCAGGTCGTGGAACGTGTCCGTCGGACTGACCGGGAAGTAGCCGCCCTTGAAGCTGGGCTTGTAGCCCAGGTTGGGCTCCTCGAAGCGGGCGGTGTTCCACGCGCCCTCGTTGGAATCGATCTCGTAGTAGCCGCGGTGCTCGTTCTGCTCGTAGCGGACCTCATCGAAGATGAAGAACTCGGGCTCGGGCCCGATGTAGCAGGTATCTGCGATGCCGGACTTCGTCAGGTACTCGACGGCCTTACGCGCGACGTGGCGCGGGTCGCGGGTGTACTCCTCGCGCGTGATCGGATCGACGATGTTCGCGATCACGCTGACGGTGGGTGCGGCGAAGAACGGATCGATCTTGACCGTGGCTGGATCGGGGATGGCCAGCATGTCGGATACGTTGATCGCCTGCCAGCCGCGGATCGACGAACCGTCGAAGCCCACACCGTCCGTGAACGTGCCCTCATCCCACGTCTCGACCGGGAACGTGCAGTGCTGCCAGGTCCCGAGCAGGTCAGTGAACTTCAGGTCCACCATCTCGGCGTTGTGCTTCTTCGCGAATTCGAAGAATGACTTCGGCATGGTCGTGCTCTCCTCCGGCGCTGTGGGTCGGGGGCGTCGTTTCGATGGCGTCGGTCATGAAATCGGCGGGACGGGGGCGGCCGACGCAAGCGTCGAGTGCGACCGGGGCGTCTCCGCGGCTCCGCGGGCTCCCCCGGGCGGGTGCGGAGCCCGGCTCGCCGCGATCCGGGGTCAGCGGATCGCCTTGTCGAGGACCAGCGTGCCGAGCAGGAGCGGCAGGTACAGGACGGACGCCAGGAACACGCGGCGGGCGCGGTGGACCGTGCGATCGGCGATCATCGTGGCGCCGGCGGCGAGGAACAGCAGGCCGAGCAGCAGGGCGACGACCAGGTAGGCCGGCCCGGCGAGCCCGAGCGGGGCCGGCAGGAGGCTGACCCCGAGCAGGGCCATGGACCAGAGCACGATCTGGCGCGCCGTCCGGGCGCCTCCCAGATCCGTGGCCGAGAGCATGCGGAACCCGCCGCGCAGGTAGTCGTCCCGGTACATCCATGCCAGGGCGAAGAAGTGGGGCATCTGCCAGAAGAAGACGATGCCGAAGAGCGCGAATCCGCGTCCGTCGAGTGCGCCGCCGCCCGCGGTCCAGCCGGCCAGGATCGGCAGAGCGCCGGGCACGGCGCCGACGAGCGTGGCGGCCCATGTCACGCGCTTCAGGGGCGTGTATATCAGCACGTAGCTGAGCAGGCTCGCAGCGACGACGAGGGTCGTCGTGAGGTTCACGAACAGCGCGAGCTGGAGCAGCCCGACCGCGGACAGGACGGCGGCGAACCCCAGCGCGTGGCTCTGCGGCACACGCCCGGACGGGATGGGCCGCCGGGCGGTCCGGTGCATCAGGCGGTCCCGGTCGCGCTCGACGAACATGTTCAGTGCATTGGCTCCGCCGGCGGCCAGGCCGATGCCGATCATCGCATGGACGAAGCGCACGATGTCGAAGCCGCCGGCCTGGGCGAGGTAGAAACCGGCGGCGGCGGTCACGACGACGAGCCGCGTAATGCCGGGCTTGGTCAGCTCGACAAACGCAGCGGCGCGGGACCGGGCGCGCTCGCCCGGCCCGCCCGCCGGCCCGGCATCGACCGGTCGCGTCGGGTGGGCGGGGCTCCTCAGCATCTCCATGTCGTCGAATCTAGCCGTCCCGGGCCTCCGGACGCACGCGCCGCGGAGGCGCCTGTCTCAGCGCGGCTCGGCCCAGAATGGATCCGCGTACTCGATGAGGACCGGGTCCGGGATCGGCGACTTCCTCATGTTGACCCGCGAGTAGACGCCGAGAAGCCTGTAGTAGTCCCGGATCCGGGAGAGCGGGGCCACGGCGATGGGCGTGCGCACGTCGGTGCGGGCCGGCCGGCCCGGGTAGTTACCGTAAAGGCTCAGGACTTCGACGCGCGGGCCGGTCACCGGGCCGGTCCCCGGACGGATCCGGCTCGTCATCATCACGTGACCCGTGTGGTTGAAGAAGATGAGCTGGCCCGGCTCGGGCACGTTGCCCGTGCGGGGGTCGAACGCGTGGACCGGGTTGTCGCCTGTCAGCAGAACCTGCCAGACCCGGCTTTCGAGCTCGTCCGCCCGCCGGATCGACGTGAGGTACAGGTTGCCGACGAGCGCGTGCAGATGCGAGGGGGAGACCTCGGCGACGTGTGCCATGGCGAGGAGGAAGACGCTGAAGCAGCTGACGCGCGGATGGTCTCCGGGGGCGGGGGGCGCCGTGCCCGGATCCGCGATCAGAGCCCAGGACGTCCAGCGCGAGCGCGACGTGGAGCCGGCCGTGTGCGGAGAAGTCGGTCGGCGACGCGAAACGGACATCGAGCGCGAAGCCGGCACCCGATGCACCTTCGCCGACGTGCGCGTCG
>JBFFZF010000019.1:0-40287 GCA_041568755.1 Longimicrobiales bacterium
CGGCCGGGGCGGATCCACCGCACAGGCCATGATCCGTCCCCGATCCTCCATCCCGCCCCCCAATCCTCCGACCCGCCGTCCAGTCGTGATACCATTGGGCTCCGCGTCGGCTGGAAACACATCCGCGGGCTGGGCGAGGCGGCGAAGGAATCGCTGCAGGAGGCCAGGAGTGCCGGACCGTTCACGTCGATCGGCGACGTCGTGCGACGCGCGAAGCTGACGCGCTCCGATGCGCTGAATCTGGCGAGAGCGGGCGCGTTCGAAGCCTTTCAACCGGGTCGCCGCAAGGCCGCGTGGGAGGCGCTGCGCGTGGCGGGGGATCTCCTGCCCCTGGCGCCGGCGCGCACGCTGCCGTTCTCGCCCCGCGAGCTGGAGGGCGAGGAACTGGTCTTCCTGGACTACCTGGCGACGGGGATCTGTCCCGACGGTCATCCCATGGAATTCATCCGTGCACGGCTGGATGCGGCGGGTGTTGTGCCCAGTCGTGCGCTCGGCGAGGTTCTGCCGGGTGAGCGCATCGTGGTGGCCGGGCTCGTCGTGGCACGGCAACACCCCGAGACCGCGAAAGGAACCGTCTTCGTGCTGCTCGAGGATGAGTGGGGCTTCATCAATGTCATCGTGCCTCGCGCGATGTACGCGCGTCACCGCGAGATCGTGAAGTACTCTCCGTTCCTGGCCGTCGAGGGCCGCTTCGAACGTGAGGACCGTGTCATGAACGTCGTCGGCTTCCGGTTCCGCACGCTGCGCATCGGTGCCGATCGCGCGCCCGTCCACTACCGGTCGCGGGACTTTCATTGAACGGAAGGGAGAGGGAGAGGGAGAGGGAGAGGGAGAGGGTGGAGGGTGAGGTGGAGTTGCAGGCGGGGGTGGGGGCAGGGATTATGGGAGGGGGTCTGGCATGGCAACCGGGGGAGGGTCATGGAAGTGCGGTTCACGGTTTCGGAACGCAGCGGGGACGTCGCGGGGATTCTGGAGCGACCGCCAGACGCGAAGGCGCTGCTGGTCTTCGCCCATGGGGCGGGGGCGGGGATGCGCCACACCTTCATGGAGAAAGCGGCAGCGGCGCTGGCGTCACGCGGGATCGCCACGTTCCGCTTCCAGTTCCCGTACATGGAGCGGAAGCGGCGCGTGCCGGATCCGCACCCTGTACTTTTCGCAACGGTGCGGGCCGCGATCCGTGGGGCCGGCGAGCATGCCGGCGATCTGCCGTTGTTCGCGGGCGGCAAATCGATGGGCGGGCGCATGACCTCGATGGCGGCGGCGGCGGAGCCCCTGGAAGGCGTGCGCGGCATCATCTTCTTCGGCTTTCCGCTGCACCCTGCCGGAAAGCCCTCGACGGACCGCGCCGCACACCTCGCGGAGGTGACGGTCCCGATGCTGTTCCTGCAGGGCACGCGCGATACGCTTGCGGATCTGTCGCTGCTCAAGCCGGTGCTGAAACCCGTCGACGATCGTGCGACGCTGCATATCGTCAAGGAAGCGGACCACGGCTTCCACGTTCGGCGATCGACCGGTCGCAGCGATGGCGATGTGATCGACGAGCTGGCCGATGCGGTGGCGGCGTGGGTGGCGCCGCTCCTGGCGTGACGCCGCGGCCGCGACGGGTGGCGCGTGGCGCCAGCAGCCGCGCGGCCCGACTCACGCGCAACGCCGCGCGCACGATCATGGTCGAGGCCCAGGGTCTGGCGCGCCGGCCACGGGCCGTTGCGACGCGGGCGGCCGTGCGCAAAGTGATCCGGCGCATGGGCGTGCTCCAGATCGATACGATTCACGTGGTCGCGCGCAGCCCGTACCTCGTCCTGTGGAGCCGGCTCGGCGCGTACGATCCCGAGTGGCTCGATGCGCTCCTCGCGGATGGCTGCCTGTTCGAGTACTGGGGTCACGAGGCCAGCTTCCTGCCCATCGAGGACTACGGCCTGTTCCGCCACCGTATGATCGACCCCCAATCGCTGGGCTGGAAGTACTCGCATGCGTGGATCCATAAGAACGCGGACGTGGTGGAACGCGTGCGCGAGCGCATCCGTGCGACCGGACCGCTCCGCTCGGCCGATTTCCAACGTCGGGATGGGCGCAAAGGCGGTGGCTGGTGGGGGTGGAAACCGGAGAAGCGTGCACTCGAGATGATGTTCTCGGCCGGCGACCTCATGGTCGCGCGCCGGGAGAACTTCCAGCGTGTGTACGACCTGCGCGAGCGTGTGCACCCGACCTGGGACGACGCACGGATGCCCAGTGCCGAGGAGGCCGATCGAGCACTGGTCGAGCGATCGGTACGCGCGCTGGGCATCACGCAGGCACGCTGGGTGCCCGACTACTTCCGCATGTCGAAGCCGGCTGCGCGCGAGGCGTTGCGGCAACTCGTCGCAGCGGGCCGTGTGCGCGAGGCAGAGGTCGAAGGCTGGCGTGAGCCCGGCCTGTATCATGCGGATGACGCGGATCTCATCGAGCGGGCGCGAGGCGGTCGGCTGCGGCCATCCCTGACGACGCTGCTCTCGCCGTTCGACCCGCTGGTCTGGGACCGGGCGCGTGCGCAGGCTGTTTTCGACTTCGAGTACCGGCTCGAGTGCTACGTGCCCGCGGCCAGGCGCAAGTGGGGCTACTTCGTTTTGCCGATCCTGCGCCGCGGCCGACTCATCGGTCGGCTCGATGCGAAAGCGCACCGGTCCGCTGGTCGCTTCGAGGTCAGGACGCTCCACTTCGAGGACGGTGTCGAAGCGGGCGCCGTCGCCGGAGACGTCGCCGGGGCGATCGTCGAATGCGCGCGCTGGCACGACACACCGGCCGTTGACCTGGGCCGCATCGCGCCGGCGACCGCGCGCCCCGTGCTGCAGCGCGCAGTCGCTCGGGCAGCGCAGGTCGGATGAGCACGCAACGTCCGTCGGGCTCGCCCGGCGGCGCACGCGCGCCGGGGTTCCACGTGCGCGATCCGACCGCACTCTGGATGCGCATCGGCTACCTGGCGGTCATCGCGTTCGCGACCATCGCCGAGCCCGCGTCGGCGGATCGGCTGCTCGTGGATGAACGACTGCGCCAGGCGCTGCGGCCGGAACTGACCGGCCGCGACATCGTCGACGCCGCGCGCAACATCCTTCTCTTCGCCGGCTGGGGCGCGGTCTGGGTCATCACCTCGCCGCGCGGTCGGGCGCTGCCCATGCTCGTGCGCGCGACCCTGAGCGGCGCCGCAATCAGCGCGGCCGTCGAGGGCGTGCAGCTGCTGTCCGCGAATCGCGTGGCCAGTGTGCTGGATCTGGGTACGAACACGTTCGGCGCGCTGGCGGGAGCACTGGCCCTGGCGCTGCTCGTCGTGCTCGCGCAGTTCAAGCGCGCCGCGCGATCGTACGTCGGCATGCCCATGGTCCTGTTCGCCGCCGGCTACGGCGGTTCGACGGTGCTCGAGTCGATCGGGCCCGTGTTCCGGCAGGAACGCCTGCTCAACGCGTGGGGCCCGCCGCTCGAGCGGCTGAGCCAGGCCCTCGCGCAGCTGGGCGAGGCGCCGTTCGGTGTGGTCCCGTGGCTGGACCTCGTGCTGTTCGCACCGGCCGGCGCCCTCGCGGTTGCGGCGCTGGCCGAGGCCGGCATGTCGCGACGAACGGCCGCCGCGTGGACGGTGCTGGCCGGAGCGGTGCTGTACGCGCTGGCCGAGTTCGCGCGGGGCGGCGCCGGCTTCGCGATGGCTCCGGGTGCGTGGCTGGTTCACGTCGCCGGACTGAGTACCGGCGCCGTTCTCGCCGTCGGCGGGCTGCCGCTGTTCACGCGGGAACTGCGCGGCCGCGACCGACCGGCTGCGCTTCTCGTCGCATATGCCAGCGTCCTCGCACTCTGGAGCCTGCGCCCGTTCCTGCCCGAGTTGGACGGCCGCGCGATCGCGGAGAAACTCGCGATCGGCCGACTCGTGCCGCTCGTCGCGTATCGGGAGCGGGTCGACCTGTTCACGACAGCGGATGTCGCGATTCCGGCTTTGCAGTTCCTGCCGCTCGGGGCGCTGCTCGCCGTGTGGCCAGTGCGGCGCAGCGGGCCGCTGGCCGGCATCCTGCCAGCCGTATATCTGGCGGTCGCCCTCGAGACCAGCCAGATCGTCGTGAGCGGCCGGTACTTCGATGTGACGGACATCCTGGTCGCGATCGCCGCGGCCGCACTCGGGTTTGCCATCGTCCGACGCGCCGGCTACACACCGTACGGCGAACTGCTTCACCGCTCGCCAGCCAGTGACCGGTCGGCACGGGGACAGGACGCAGCGGATCCTGCCAGAAGGAGAACGAAACCATGAGCGAAGCCGCGCGCGTCCCTGCCGCCGAAGGCGAACACGGCATCCGCGTCGTGCGCGGCAGCCCCGAGTGCAGGGACTGGAACGGGATCCACTACAAGGCGGGCCTGCACGCGGGCAATGTGCACGCACGTGTCCTGTCGATGAACGTGGCCACGATCCCGCCGGGCGGAACGGCCTGGGCGCACATCCACGACGGATTCGAAGTCATGCTCTACATCCTGCAGGGGCGCGTCCGCCACGCCTATGGACCGGGACTGCGCTATACCATCGACAACGCGGCCGGCGATTTCATCTTCATCGAACCGGGCGTACCGCACGAAGTCTACAACCTGAGCCAGACCGAAGCGGTCCAGGCGGTCGTTGCGCGTTCGGCGCCGGATGAATGGGAGCGCATCGTGGCGTACGAAAAGGGAGAGGGAGAGGGAGCGTTCGAGGGGGAGGGGTGAGGGGTGAGCGGTGAGGGAGCAGGGGTTTTCCGGGGCGCATCATTCCGGGTCGGAGGGGCGGAGGATCATCAGCTTCTGGCGGAACACCTGATTGTCGACGCGGAACACGATCAGGTAGACGCCGGGTGCGACAACCGTGCCTTCGTCGTTGCGCAGGTCCCAGGCGATGCGGTCCTCGTCATCGATGCGCTGCGTCAGGTCGACGACCAGACGTCCGCCGACGGTGAAGATCGACGCGAGGTCGGGTCGCGTCCGGAAATTGAAAACGACCGCTGGTGCGCGCACCGGGTTCTCGCTCAGGGCGAGCAGCTCGTCGGGGCCGAGCACGGTCGACTCCACGAGCTGGGACGCGACGGGCGCGGCGGGCTGGTCGAGCAGGTTCGCGGCGTTCGACCGGACACCCAGCGTGAGCGTTCGGTCGGGGAGGAATCTGGCCTGGAACGCGGCGCCATTCGGCGAGCGGCCGCTCAGACGGAGGGCCACGATGAACCGGCTCGCGGCAGCGGACGGCAGCACGGTCCCGTTGCCGGCGAGGGTCACGACGACGGGCTGGCCGGGTCGCAGCGTGGCCGGGAACCGCGCCAGCAGCGTATCCTGCGCGCCGATCACGCCATCGCCGTTCACGTCGCGCAACACGTGCAGTTCTGCGCCGGGATCGTCGCCGCTCGCCTCGAAGCCCAGCCGTACGAGTTCGACCGCCTCCTCGCCGGCCACGCTGAGCTCGAGACCCAGCAGCGGCAGCAGGGTGCCGGCGCGGCTCTCAGGCCGTTCGCCAATGACGAGCGCAGCGGCGCTGACGCGCGTCGTGGATGGCGGGGTGACCCGCGCGCTGGTCGAGTCGAACAACTCCCCCAGGCGCGCCGAGAGGACGGCCGTGCCCACGCGGTTCGCGCGCGTCCGGCCGGCCTCGTCGATGCTGACCACGGCGGGATCCGACGAGCTCCAGGCGACGGCCGCGCCGGGGATGGGCGAACCACGCGCGTCGACCGGCTGCGCGTCGAACGTGCGCATTTCGCCGACGACGAGGCCGGTGGCATCGGGCAGGCCGGCCATCGTAACAGCGACCTGACTGACGCGCACGACGGTGGTATCCGCGACGCCTCCCGTCGATGCGATGATCCGCGTGATGCCGTTGGCGCGCGAAACGACGACGCCGCGCGCATCGACGGTCGCAACCGCCGGATCCACGGATCGCCACAGGAAGCCGACCTGGGGCAGCGTGCGACCCTGGTCGTCCAGCGCGGTGGCCGACAGCGGGACTGTATCGCCGACGGATGTCAGCGTCAGGTCGTCCGGTGCGACGATGACCGCGGCGGCCAGACTGGCGCGGAAAGAGAACATGCCGCGCCCGTGCGTGCCGGCAATGAGCTGGCCGGAGGACGGCCGGTAGGCCAGATCGAACACGGCGGCGTTGGGCAGGCCGTCCGTGATGGGCGTCCAGCTGCCGCCCAGGTTCGCCGAGCGGAAGACGCCCAGATCCGTGCCAATGAAGATGTCCGATCCCAGCGCACGGTCGGTGAGCACGGCGAGCACGGGAACATCGGGCAGATCGCCGCTGATGTCCTGCCAGCTCTGTCCGAAGTCCGTGGTGCGGAAGACGTGACCGGTGTTGAAGCCGGACACGACGGCGACGGCGATGGCCGGGTCGAGCGGATCGATCGCGATGTCGGAGATCACGCGGTTGGGCAGGCCGCTCACGCGCACGGACCACTGGCTGCCGCCGTCACGCGTGACCTGCAGGTTCCCGTCCGACATGCCGACGTACAGCGTGCCCGGAGCCGACGCCGACGCGGCGATGGCGGACACGCGCCCGTTGCTGGTGCGGCCCAGATCCCCGCTGATCGCCGACCACGATTCTGCACTGTTCACCGTGCGGTAGACGCGGAAGGTGCCGAAGTACAGCGTGCGGGGATCGATCGGATCCATGACGAGCGGTGGAATGAACAGGGCACGGTCGTTCACGTCGATGCCGACGACCTTCCGTTCGAAGCCGCCGCCGGCGACACGCTTGCGCGGTCCGCCGAACGCGGAGCCGGCGGTCCACTGCGTTTCGGCGTAGGCGATGGTGGGATCCTGATAGTCGATGGCGGTGAACCCGCCGTCTGCGCCGAGGACCAGCGACCAGACCGGGTTGCCACGGTACTCCAGTGTCCCGTTGTCCTGGGTGCCGCCCAGCACGGGGCCGCCCTCGGCCGGATCCAGCGAGACACCGGCATAGAACTGCGTGAGGGCGAGGTTCGTGTTCAGGCTGGCCCAGTTGGCGCCACGATTCCGCGTACGGTAGATGCCGCCATCGTTGCCGACGAACACCGTCGCGGGATCCTGCGGGTGGAAGGCGAACGTATGCTGGTCCACGTGGATGCCGTTGAGAATGCCGGTGAACTGTGCGCCGCCATCATCGGACCGATAGAGGTTCACCCCGCCGAAGTACACGATGTCCGGATTCTGCGGGTCCGTGGCGATGGCCAGGTCGTACCAGCACTGCGTTCCGCACTCGGCCGACGTGGCGATGAGCCGCGTCCAGGCCGTCCCGCCGTCCGTGGTCTTCCATATGCCGAGCAGGCGGCCGTCGTTGCCGCCACCGCCGAACGCGTCCTGAACGGCCGCGTAGAGCACGTTGGGGCTGGAGGGCGCGACCGCCAGCGCGATCCGGCCGACATCCACGGCCGGGAACCCGTTCGTCTGCTTGACCCAGCTGCTGCCGCCGTCGTCCGTGCGGTAGACACCGTTCGTCGACCCGCCGGCCGTGACGCCGATCGCGGCCCACAGCGTGCGCGGACTCGTCGGGTGCTGCACCATGTCCGTCGCGGTGCCCTCGAGGACCCGCGTCCAGGTGGCGCCCGCGTCGGTCGACTTGTGCACGCCGAAACTGCTCGATGTGTAGACGGTCGTAGCCGTCGTCGAGCCCGCCGTCGTCGAATCGAGCAGCACCTTCGAGATGCGCGCGCCACCGGTGTTCGTGTCGAACACGCTCGCACCCATGTGCGTCCAGGTCGCGCCGCCATCCACCGAGCGCAGAACGCCGCAGCCGTAGTAGCTGTCGGCGGAGAAATGCAGTTCTCCGGTGCCCGCGTAGATGATGTCGGGGTTCACCGGGTCGAGCGCGATCGAGCCCATGGCCAGCGAGCATTCCTGATCCGTGAGCGGCGTCCAGCTCGTTCCGCCGTTGGTCGTTTTCCAGACGCCGCCCTGGGCCCCGCCGATGTAGATGATGTCCGGGTTCCTCGGATGAACCGCGATGGTGGAGAGCCGGCCGGACGCGGCGGTACTGATGGGCGCCGGCCCCAGCGGCGACCATGCCGTCGCCGCGGCGACGGCGCCAGCACCCGGAGTGGCGCGCGCGCCGGCGATGACGTCCGGCCAGCGTGCCGCGAACTGGCGTCGCGCGGCCTGCAGGGCGCCGGCCGGGATCCGCTCGAACGGATAGGCGCGCGACTCGTAGAAGTACTGCCAGCGGAGGAACGGGTTGTCCGGCGGCACATCCTGCGCGCGGGCCGGACCGGCCGGCAGCAGCGCGCTGCAGGCGGCGGCCCAGGCGAGCGCGGCCCGCGCGACCGATCCGCGGAGACGGTGTGCCGGCGACCGCCGATCCGCCAGGCGTGTCGCGCGCTGCTCTCTGCTCAGTGTTCCCTCGACGACGGGTCGCGGACAGGGCCGACGACGGGCCTCGGCCCGGCGCGGTCGGACCACCGAAGTATGGAACAGTCTCGAGAAGCCGTCAACGGAAGTACACCCCGACCGGGAGGCCATGATGATGCGTGAAACCGATGCCAGGCCCTACCGCGTGATCCGCATCGCGCTGCTGGCTGGCGTGCTGCTCTTCGGCGGCGTCTGCTGGTACGTGGTTTCACGCCAGCCGCCCGCGCCGGACGAGAGCCTCTACGCCGTGCTGCAGATCACGTTCGGTGCCGCGCTGCTGGCCGTGGTGGGCGCTTTCCTCGTGCTGCGCAGGGTCGTCCGCCGCGCGGACGCGCAGCGCAGGCCGGCGCTGACGGTCGCGGGGTGGGCGCTGGGCGAGGCCCCCGCGCTGCTCGGCGGCGTGACCTGGCTGCTGACGGGCAGGCCGTTGCTCTACCTGGCGGGCACGACGCTGATGGTCGCCGCGTTCATCATGTTCCCGCTCGGCGAGAACGCATGAAGCAGCCCGGGCACCTGCGCGGGCGGGCAGCCGCAGCGAACCCGGCCAACCGCTTCGAGACCCTGTCGGTCGAGCCGGACCCGTGTCCACCGGACGAGCACGTCGCGCCGCAGACGGTGCTGCTGCGCGATGCGTCGCGCACGATCATCGCATCCAACGACAGCCCGGATGTCCCGTTCGATGCCACGGTGAATCCGTACCGCGGTTGCGAGCACGGTTGCATCTACTGCTACGCGCGACCCACGCACGAGTACCTCGGCTTTTCTGCGGGTCTGGACTTCGAAACCCGTATCCTGGTCAAGCACGATGCGCCGCGCCTGCTCCGATCGACGTTGCAGTCTCCGGCCTGGCGGCCGCGGGTCATCGGGCTGAGCGGCGTGACCGATCCGTACCAGCCCGCCGAGCGCGCGCTCGGCATCACGCGCGGCGTGCTCGAGGTCCTCGCGGAATTCCGCAACCCCGTCGCCGTCGTCACCAAGAACCACCTGGTCACACGGGATGCGGATCTGCTCGGGCAGCTCGCGGGCCATGAGGCCGCGGTCGTCAACGTTTCGCTCACGACGCTCGACCGCAGTCTGCAGCGCGTCATGGAACCGCGCACGTCGATCCCCGAGCGGCGCCTCGATGCCATGCGGGCGCTCACGGACGCCGGCATTCCGGTGCGCGTGCTCGTGGCACCCGTGATCCCGGGTCTGAATGATCACGAGATCCCGGCCATCCTGGACGCCGCGGCCCGTGCCGGCGCGCGCGCTGCGGGGTGGGTGCTGCTGCGGCTGCCGCACGGTGTGGGTGGTCTGTTCGAAGACTGGCTCAGTCGGCATTTCCCGGAGCGGCGCGATCGCATCATGGCCCGCATCCGGGAAACCCGCGGCGGGAGGCTCAACGATCCGGCGTTCGGGGACCGCATGCGCGGGTCCGGTACGCTCGCCGCGCAGATCGGCCGGCTCTTCGACGTCGCGCGACGCAGGGCCGGCTTCGCCAATGACATCCCGCCCCTGTCGGCAGGCGCGTTCCGGCGCCCGCATGCGGGCGGCCAGCTCGGGTTGTTCGAGACCGAGCCGGGCGCGGCTCAGTAGCCGTGGCTGCGATCCACCACGTTGCGCAGGCCCCGGCCGGCCGCGTAGCGCGCGATGTTGTCGCGGATCAGATCGACTTCGCGCAGCCAGAAGCGTTGCGACGTTGCGCTCACGTGGGGCGTGATCAGCACGTTGGGCAGTTTCCAGAGTGGCGATGTGTCGGGCAGCGGCTCCGTGCGGAACACATCGAGGGCAGCGCCGCGCAAGCGGTCCTGCATGAGCGCGGCGATCAGAGCCGCCTCGTCGACGAGATCCCCGCGTGACACGTTGACGAACAGTGCGCCCGGCTTCATCTGCGCGAACTCGGCCGCGCCGATCATGCCATGCGTGCGCGGCGTGGCCGGGACCGCGAGAACGACGACGTCGCTTCTGCGCAGCAGTCGTTCGAGCGCGTCGGCGCCGGTCAGGATCTCCACACCGGCCGGTCCCGGCAGATTGCTCCGTCGAAGGGCGATGACCTGCATGCCGAGCGCGTGCGCGCGCTGGGCGAGTTGCTGGCCGATCCCGCCGAACCCCACGATGCCGAGCGTCGTGCCCTCGACCTCGGTGATGGCGCCGACGCGCTCTTCGAACGGCGCGCTGTCCCAGCGCGACTCGGCCTGGCTGCGCACCGCGAAGTCGAGACCGCGGGCGAAGTGCAGGATCATGGCAAGGACGGTCTCGGCCATGGCGGGAGCGTGCACGCCCGCCGAGTTCGTGAGCGTGACGTCGGACTCGATCAGCGCGGGGTAGAGGAGGGAGGCCACGCCCGCGGTCGCGGTGTGGACCCAGCGCAGGCGCGCTGCAGGCGGCTCGTTCGCCGCCTCGAACAGCTCCGCAGGCATGCCGAACCCGAAGTAGACTTCGGCTCCGCGCACGGCGTCGAGCGCGTCCCGGGCCAGACCGCCTCGACCATCGCCCCGCCCATCGACCGGCGAGGCGACGAACACGACGTCCCAGTCCGCCCCGAACGACGACGCGATGCCCTGGCGCGCCCAGGGCGGCAGCGACCAGACGGGCCGGACGTCGCGCAGATGCACGACCGCGCGACGCTTGACGCGACTCGCGGCCGCGGGCGTGTCTCCCTGTGGGGGCGCGGCGTCCATGGTGGCGGGATCTAACCGGTCCGGCGCAGCCGGCGCAAGCGTCGCTGGCGGACGGGTCGGCCCGGGCCGTACTGTTGCTCCCGAACCTGCTCCGGAGGTCCGTATGCTGGCCGCGTCCCGGTCCGGGTCGGCGTGGTGGGTCGTCGCGCTCTGGTTGACCTTGCCCTCGCCGGCCGTCGCACAGGAGTCGGCAATGGCTGCTCGCGTCGACGCCGTCTTTGCGCCCTGGGACCGCAGCGGCGGGCCCGGGTGCACCGTCGGCGTCATCCAGGATGGCATGCTCCTGTACGCGCGCGGGTACGGCGAGGCCAACCTCGACTACCAGCTGCCGAACGGACCGACCATGGTCTACTACATGGGCTCGGTGTCCAAGCAGTTCACGGCGGCCGTCGCAGCACTGCTCGCCCTCGAGGGCCGGATCTCCCTGGAGGACGACGTGCGCCGGTACGTGCCCGAGTTGCCCGACTACGGCCGTACCGTGACGATCCGGCACCTGATTCACCACACGAGCGGCCTGCGCGACATCTACACGCTCATGAGCCTGGCCGGCATCCGGATGGAAGACGTCCTGCCGGACGAAGACGCCCTCGCCCTCATCGCCCGGCAGAAGGAACTGAATTTCCTGCCCGGCGAAGAATACCTGTACAGCAACAGCGGTTACTGGCTGCTCGGCCAGATCGTCGAACGCGTGACGGGCACGTCCCTGCGCGAAGCAGCGCGGGCAAGGATCTTCGAACCGCTGGACATGCACGACACGCATTTCCACGACGAGCCCGATCACGTGCTCCCGAACCGCGTGGTCAGCTACGCGCGAACAGACGCAGGTCATCGCATCGCCTACCTCGCCAATTTCGACAAGATCGGGGCGGGCGGGCTGTACACGACCATCGGCGATCTCGTGAAGTGGGACGCGAACTTCGATGAGCCGCTCGTGGGTGGAGACGAATTCATCCGCCTCATGCACACACGCGGCGTGCTCAACAACGGCGATACGCTGGGCTACGCGTTCGGCCTGAACGTGGGCAGCTATCGCGGGATCGAAACCGTGCGGCACAGCGGCGGGCTCATGGGGTTCCGTGCAGACATGGTGCGGTTTCCCGGCGAGCGAATGACCGTCATCGTCCAGTGCAACGCCGGCGACATCGATGCGACCGGCCTGGCGAATCAGGTGGCGGACAGCCTGCTCGGCGACCGCATGGCGCCGCCCGCCGCCCGCCCGCCGTCCGGTGCGCGGCCGTCCGGCGTACCCCAGGCCGCGGCGCCTGCGGATCTGCAGGCCTTCACGGGGACGTTCAGGAGCGAAGAGCTGGACGCCGTGTATCGCATCGCACAGGATGACGCCGGCCTGGTCCTGCACCGTCGTCTTCAGGGCGTGCAGCGCATGGTCCCGGCCGGAGGCGATGCGTTCCTGGCCGCGGAGCTCCGCCTGGTCTTCGAACGCGACGGGGAGGGGCGTATCCGTGCGTTCACGGTGGACGCCGGACGCGTCCGCAACATCCGATTCGAACGCATGCGCTGACGCGCTTCGTCGCGTTGCCGGCGCGCACACTGCCACAGTATATTCCAGCGCACAACCTTCACACTCGTCGGGCAGGAGGCGCCCGTGGCCGGTCACAGCAAATGGGCGCAGATCAAGCGCAAGAAAGCTGCCAACGATGCCAAGCGCGGCCAGCACTTCACCAAGCTGATCCGCGAGATCACGGTTGCGGCCCGTGCCGGCGGGGGAGATCCCGCCTTCAATCCTCGCCTCCGGCTCGCCGTCGACACCGCGAAGGCCGCCAACATGCCGGCGGAGAACATCGAGCGCGCCATCAAGAAAGGCACCGGCGAGCTTGAAGGCGTCCAGTTCGAGGAACTCGCCTACGAAGGATACGGTCCGGGCGGTGCGGCGCTCTACATCCAGGCGCTGACGGACAACTCGACGCGCACAGTCGCGGACGTCCGTCACGTGCTTGGCAAGCACGGTGGCAGCCTCGGCGCGGCCGGCTCGGTCGCCTGGCAGTTCGATCGCCTGGGTCAGATCTACGTCGACGCCACGCGTCACGATGAGGTGTCCACGCTCGAGGCTTCCCTGGAGGCCGGCGCCCACGACCTGCAGCGGGACGGCGACGTCTACATCGTCACGACCGACGTGGCCGGGTTCACGGCCGTGCAGGAGGCGCTGCGTGAACGGGGCATCGGCTTCGATGAGGCCGAACTGGCCATGGTGGCGAAGACGACCGTCGACGTCAAAGGCGAGGATGCGGCCAGGCTGGTCCGTCTGATCGACGCGCTCGACGACCTCGACGACGTGCAGAAAGTCTACTCGAACGCGGCCGTCGACGACTCGGCATTCGCGCAGGCCGGCGTGTGATCGTCATCGGCGTCGATCCCGGTGCCGCACTGACCGGATACGGCGTCGTCGCGGCTGCCCGCGACGGCACCGTGTCGCTGCTCGAATGCGGAGTCATCCGGACGGAACCAAAGTCTCCGCTGGCGGCCCGCCTGCGGATCATCCACGAGGGTGTGCTCGAAGTCATCGAGCGCCACACGCCCGCGACCGTTGCCGTGGAGAGCGTCTTCTACAGCCGCAACGTCCGGACTGCCGTGGTGCTGGGCCATGCGCGGGCTGCCGTCCTGCTCGCCGCCGCGCTGCGTGACATTCCGGTTGCGGAGTACGCGCCGGCGGAGATCAAGAGCGCCGTGGCCGGAACGGGTCGCGCGACGAAGGAGCAGGTGCAGTTCATGGTGCAGCAGCTGCTGCACCTGCGCAGCGCGCCGCAACCGGCGGACGCGGCCGACGGCGTGGCCGTCGCACTGTGCCACCATTACGCAGGCGGCCTTGCCAGCCGCCTGTCTGCGCTGGGGCGATGATCAGCCGGGTTCGCGGCATCCTGGTCCGGCGTGACCTCGGCGTCGTCGAGGTCCTGACGCCCGGGGGTGTGACGTACGAGGTCGAGGTCCCGCTCACCGTGTACGAGCGACTTCCGCGCGAGGGCCAGGAGATCGAATTGCGCACGTATCACGTGCAGCGTGAAGATGCCGTGACGCTTTACGGCTTCATGGACGTACAGCAGCGCAGCGTTTTCGCGCGCGTCCTGACCGCCTCGGGCGTAGGCCCTCGGCTGGCGTTGAACATGCTGTCGACGCTTTCGCCGGAGCGCCTGGTGCGTGCGATTCTCGAGCGCGATGTGCCCGCGCTCCGGCAGATCCCCGGCCTCGGCACCAAGAAGGCGCAGAAGCTGGTCGTCGAACTGGCCGATCGTCTCAGCGACCTGGCCGTCGCGGCCAGCGAAGGCGCGCCGGCGCCCGAGGGCGCGGACGAGGCGCTGCAGGCGCTGGTCTCGCTCGGCTATGCGACGGCGCAGGCCGCCGCCGCGGTGCGCACCGCGCTGGATGGCGAGCCCCGGCCGGTCGGCACACAGCAGCTGGTCCGCGCCGCGCTCGCAGCCCTGTCGAACGAGTGACCCCTGGATCTTGAGCCGCCCGCCGGGCGGGTCGAAGCTGAGTAGAGGGCTGGCTGCGCCACATGATCGGTGACGCGCTGCCGGCGCCGCGCCAGCGACGAACTGCACCGGGCATTCGAGTGAATCATGGAAAGACGACCTCCGCAGCGAAGGATCCAGTTTTTCCTGCGGGATTTCCGGCTCGTGGAAGCGACGGTCGCGGTGCCCGCGGGCATCACGCTCGCCGTCTGGCTCAACCGCAAGCGCGGCCAGGTTGCCGTTCTCGATGCCCGCTGGACGCCGACGGGCGAGCGCGTCCCGTTCGCGGTGCTCCGGCTGGCACAGGTACTCTGGGCCAGCGCGCCGGACGGTGATGTGGCGCACGGCATGTCGAGCGGCGCCGTACTCCGCCCTGTCGAGTTCCTGCTCGAGGGCGGGCTGTTCGTCCAGGGCGAGTTGCCGCTGAGTGACGGCCAGCGCATCGGGGACTACCTGGACACGGCGGGTCCGTTCCTGCCCCTGACCGATGCAGTGCTGATGCGCAGCGGACGCCCGCCGCGGGACACCAATGTCGCGTGGCGCGACATCGCGCTCAACCAGGACGCCGTGCAGGCGATCTGGGAAGCGCGCACCGGTGGCGATAGGCACGCCCCGGGATCGCCGCCCGAAGCGGAACCATTCGATGTGCACGCCGGGGAGGCCGACGGCGTTTCCTGACGGCGGTTGGTCCGCGAAGTTCCCCCATCCTGTTGCCCGTGCTCTGTCCGCCTGCGAGATTACCGACGACACGATCAGCGAGCGGACATGCGATCGGAAATCACGACCCCGGAAGTCCTGAGCGAGGAGAGCGCTGTCGAGCTGTCCCTGCGGCCGCAGCGGCTCGCCGAATTCATCGGACAGCCGAAGGTCAAGGACAGCCTGCGCATCGCGGTGGACGCCGCGCTCGGTCGTCGGGAGCCCCTCGACCACACGCTGTTCCACGGACCGCCCGGACTGGGCAAGACGACGCTCGCGTCGCTGCTGGCACGCGAGATGAGCGTGAACATCAAGACGACGTCGGGGCCGGTACTCGAAAAGCCGAGCGACCTGGTCGGCATCCTGACCAACCTGCGCGAGCGTGACGTCCTGTTCATCGATGAGATCCACCGTCTGCGGCCGATCATCGAGGAGTTCCTCTACCCGGCCATGGAGGACTACAAGATCGAGATTCGACTGTCCGAAGGCCCGAAGGCGCAGACCGTGACGCTGCCGATCGAGCGGTTCACGCTGGTCGGCGCGACGACGCGCTTCGGCCTGCTCACGCCCCCGATGCGGGCGCGCTTCGGCATCGTGCAGCGCCTCAACTTCTACTCGCCCGACGAACTGGCCGTCATCGTCCTGCGCAGCGCCGAGATCATCCACGTCGAGTGCACGCAGGATGGCGCGGCCGAGCTGGCCCGCCGGTCGCGCGGCACGCCGCGCGTGGCCAACCGGTTGCTGCGCAGAGTTCGCGACTACGCCCAGGTCCGCGCCAGTGGCGTCATCACCAAAGACGTCGCGACGGAGGCGCTGCTGCTCCTCGATGTCGACGAGTACGGGCTGGATGAGATGGACGGCCGCATCCTGAAGACGCTCATCGAGCATTTCGATGGCGGGCCGACCGGCTTGAGCACGCTGGCCGTCGCGGTCGGCGAGGACGCCGGCACGCTGGAGGAGGTCTACGAGCCGTTCCTCATCCAGAACGGGTTCCTGATGCGGACGGCGCGCGGACGCGTCGCCACGAATCACGCGTACCGGCGTTTCGGGTACGCCCTCCCCGCGGAACGGATCGGGCTGCCGGAGACCCAGGTCCACCTGTTCGAAGGCTGATGAACGTCATCCGGCTTTCCGCCGCGGACGGTCGTCTGCTGGCCGCGCGCCACGGCCGGCACGGCAACTCCCATCGGCGCATGCGTGCCGCGCTGCGCGAAACCGGTGCGGGCGAGGCGCTGGCTCGCCTCGATGCGCTGCGCCTCATCGAACGCCGCTTCACGATCGACCTGGGTGCCATCGCCGGCCTGCACGCCCGCCGCCATGCGCCAGACCTCCACCCGATCGCACGGTTCGTGCTCTGCTGGGTGAGCGAGACGCGCCCGTCGGAGCACGGTGACGAGCTGTGGGTGCTGCTCGACCGGGTGCGGGCTATCCGTGACCTCATGGAAGGCCGACTCGTCGGTGAGCCAGGCGTCTGACGCGTTACCCACTTCCGCCTTCGATTACGATCTACCGCCGGATCGCATCGCCAGTACGCCAGCGCCGCGGCGCGACGGCAGCCGGCTGCTCATCCTGGATCGGAATACCGGCGCCACGACGCATGGCGTGTTCCACGACCTGCCTGCGCACATCGATGCAGGTGATGTGCTCGTGCTCAACGAGACGCGCGTGTTCAAGGCCCGATTCCTCGGGCGCAAGCCGAGCGGCGCACGCGTCGAGGTCATGCTGCTGCGGCGGGCCGGGGATGAATCGGATCTCTGGGAGGCGCTGGTCCGGCCCGGTCAGAAGCTCAAGCCCGGACGCGTCGTCGACATCGCCGACGAACTCACGATCGAGATCGTCGCCACCGTCGGGCGAGGCGCGCGTCTGGTCCGGTTGTCGACGCCCCTCGAGGAGGACGAGGCCATCGCCCGTTTCGGACTCGTCCCGTTGCCGCCGTACATCGATCGCGACGCGACGGAAGACGATGCCGAACGGTACCAGACCGTCTACGCACGGGAATCCGGGTCCGTCGCTGCGCCGACTGCGGGCCTGCACTTCACCGCGGATCTGCTGGCCGCGATCGAGGCGAAGGGCGCCCGCATCGCTCGGCTGGTCCTCCACGTGGGGCCGGGCACGTTCCGGCCGGTCACGACCGAGGACCCGGCCGAGCACCGCATGCACAGCGAGCCGTACACGCTGCCCGGGGAGACGGCCGACGCGATCAACGAGGCCCGATCGCGGGGCGGCCGCGTGTGGGCCGTGGGGACCACTGTGACCCGGACGCTCGAGACCGCGGCCGGCGCCGATGGCACGGTGCGACCGGGCAGCGGAGAGACCGCCCTCTTCATCCGGCCGCCCTACCGGTTCCGTGTCGTGGACCGGTTGATCACGAATTTCCACCTGCCCCGGTCGACCCTGCTCATGCTCGTCTGCGCCCTGGCCGGTCGGGATCCCGTATTGCGCGCCTACGCCGAGGCCGTGGAACAGGGGTATCGCTTCTATTCCTACGGCGATGCCATGCTGGTGAGGTAGCGGGCGAGGTGTTCGGGTTCGATCTGGACGCGACCGAGAACGGGGCCAGGGCCGGACGCTGGCGCCTGCCTCACGGCGAGGTGCGCACGCCGGTCTTCATGCCCGTGGGGACGCAGGCGACCGTCAAGACGGTCTCCGGCGATGAGCTGGTCGAGCTCGGAGCGCAGATCATCCTGGGCAATACCTATCACCTGTATCTTCGTCCGGGCGCCGACGTCGTGAAGCGCATGGGTGGCCTGCACGGATTCATGAGCTGGCGCCGCCCGCTGCTTACCGATTCCGGCGGCTACCAGGTCTTCAGTCTGGCGGCGCTGAACCGCGTCAGCGACGAGGGCGTCGAGTTCCAGAGTCACATCGATGGCTCGCGTCATCTGTTCACGCCCGAGCGGGTGATCGACATTCAGCGCAGTCTTGGCGCCGACGTGATCATGGCGTTCGACGAGTGTCCCCCCGGGCAGTCCGGCCGCGCCGCTGCGGAGGCGGCCCACGAGCGCACGCTGCGCTGGCTGGCCCGCTGTCGCGACCGGCTGAGGACGCTCGAAGGCGAGGACGGTCTGCCGGGCCGGCAGATGCTGATGCCCATTGTGCAGGGCTCCACGTACCCGGACCTGCGCGTCGCCGCCGTGCGGCAGACGCTCGAGGCGGGTGACTGGAAGGGTGTCGCGATCGGCGGCCTGTCCGTGGGCGAGGCGAAGGCGGACATGTGGCATGTCCTGGAAGCCGTCGAGCCGGAGCTCCCGGCCGGCGTGCCCCGCTACCTCATGGGCGTGGGGTACCCGGACGACCTGCTGCACGCGATCCGCAGAGGCATCGACCTCTTCGATTGCGTGGCGCCCACCCGGAACGGCAGAAACGGAACGGCGTGGGTAGAAGAGGAAGGCCAGGTCAATCTGAAGGCGGCCAGGTTCCGGCTCGATGACGGACCGCTCGATGCGGCATGCGACTGCGCGACCTGTGTCACGTACAGTCGAGCGTACCTGCGGCACCTGATCCACGCCCGCGAGGTATTGGGGTTGCGGTTGCTGTCGGTGCACAACCTGCGCTTTCTGGTCCGCCTGGCCGAACGTGCCAGGCGGGCGATCCTGGCGGGCGAATTCACCGCCTGGAGCGAACAGTGGCTGGCCCGCTGGGCCGGCCGGACCGGAGAGGAGACTGTAGAACGTTGATCGGGTTCGATACGATGGGCCTTCTGGCCGTGGCGCAGGCAGCGCCGGGTAGCGCGGGGCGGGGTGGGCTGGTCCTGATGATCTACACGGTCGCGTTCATCGCGATCATGTGGTTCATCATCCTGGGACCGCAGCGGCGCATGCAGAAGAAGCACCAGCAGATGATCTCGGAGCTCAAGAAGGGCGATGAGATCATGACGGAGGGCGGCATCCTCGGCTCCGTCGTGCACCTGACCGAGGACCGGCTCACGATCAAGACCGGGGACAACACCCGCATCGTGGTGGCGCGCTCGAAGATCGCGCGCGTCTTCGCCGAGCAGGAGTCGAAATCCTGATCATGGCGGTGCGACCGCTGCGTTTCCTGGGCGATCCGATCCTGCGCGCGCGCGCTCCGGAGGTCGATTCCGTGACCGACGAGCTGCGCGCGCTGATCTCCGATATGTTCGAGACCATGTACGCCGAGGATGGCGTGGGTCTGGCTGCCCCGCAGATCGGTGTGCAGCAGCGCGTCATCGTCGTCGATCCCCGGGAAGACGATTCCGTGCCGATCGCGCTCGTCAATCCGGTCATTGTCGCCACGACCGACGTGACGGACCGGGCCGAGGAAGGCTGCCTCAGTCTGCCCGGGCTGAAGGAGATCGTGGAACGCAGCGTGGGTGTCGTCGTGGAAGGTCTGGACCGGGACGGCGCGCCCTGCCGCGTCGAGGCCGATGGGCTGTTGTCGCGCGTCCTGCAGCACGAGATCGATCACATCGACGGGATCCTGTTCATCGATCGCGTGAGCCCGCTCAAACGCGCACTCCTGCTGAAACGGTGGCACAAAGTGAAACCGGAAGAAGCGACGGGCTGACCGGCCATGCGCATCGTGTTCTGGGGAACGCCATCGTTCGCGCTGCCGTCCTTGCGCGCGCTCGTCGGCGAAGGCCACGACGTGTGCGCGGTCGTCACGCAGCCGGATCGGCGGGCGGGCAGGGGACGCGAGCTGCGCGCACCCGAAGTCAAGCGCCTGGCCATCGAGGAGGGCATCCCGGTCCGGCAGCCGGAGCGCGCGCGTGGCGACGAGTTCGAAGACTGGCTGCACGGCCTGGAGGCCGACCTCTCCGTCGTGGTCGCGTACGGACAGATCCTGCCCGCAGCGGTGCTCGAGATCCCGAGCTCGGGAAGCGTGAACCTGCACGCATCGCTTCTGCCGGCGCTGCGCGGGGCGGCCCCGATCCCGTGGGCGATTGCACAGGGTGCGCCACGGACCGGTGTCACTGTGATGCGCATGGTCGAGGCAATGGACGCCGGTCCGATCCTGCTGCAGGTCGTGGAACCGATCGGCGAGGACGAGACGGCGGCGGAGTTGACCGCGCGGCTCAGCGAGATCGGAGCGGAGGCGCTGGTCGAGGCCCTCGCGCTGCTCGAGGCCGGCGACCTGGAGGCGAGGCCGCAGGACGAGTCCCTCGCCACGTACGCACCGCGGATCACGCACGACCACGCGCACATCGACTGGAACCGGGACTGCGAGGCCGTCGGCCGGCAGATCCGCGCGTTCGACGATATTCCGGGCGCGTGGAGCTTCCACGACGAACGCGAACTCAAACTGTACCGGCCTCTGCCTGCGCCGGGGATCCCGCGCCGCGGTGAGCCCGGAACGGTGCTGGACCTCGAGCCGCGCGATCCGGCGCTCGGCATGCTCGTGGCCTGCCGCACCGGTGGCGTGTGGCTGCGTGAAGTGCAGCCAGCGGGCCGGCGGCGGATGACGACCAGCGACTGGCTGCGTGGCCGGCACATCTCCACAGGCACCCGGTTCCACTGAACATCCCACGCTTCCACCTCGTGACGAACGACGCGATCCTCGCCCGCCGCGACTTCGCGAACGTCGCCGCGGCTCTTCTGCAGCGGGGCGGGCACGACATGGCGCTGCACGTGCGTGGCCCCGGCTCGGATGGCCGCACCGTGTGGGAGCGGTCGACCGCCCTGGTCGCGACCGCACAGGCGAGCGGTGCGCGACTCGTGGTGAACGACCGGCTCGATGTCGCGCTGGCCGCCGGTGCGCACGGCGTGCACCTCGGATGGCGGGGCGTATCGACGCCGCACGCGCGCAGGCTCGTGGGCAAGGAGCGGCTCGTTGGACGGTCCGTTCACGATCGGCACCAGACCATGGGTGCGGTGGCGGACGGCTCGGATTACGTTGTGCTGGGTACGATCTACCCGTCGCCGTCGCACCCTTCGACCGCTGCGGCAGGGGTGCAGGCGATCCGGGCAGTGGCCCGCGACGCGGGCATTCCGGTGATCGCGATCGGCGGTGTCATGCCGGAGCGGGTGGCGGAACTCGTCGAGGCCGGGGCGCATGGCGTCGCCGTCGTGTCCGGGGTGTGGAACGAACCTCGACCGGTTCTCGCGCTCGATCGGTACATTGCCGCGCTGGGAGGCAGAACATGACGAAGGGGAGTGGAGCCCCGCCGGCCGGAGCCGTACGCGTGCGCATCACCGTGAACGGGGAACCGCGCGACGTGGAGGCGGGCGGATCCGTCGCCGATCTGCTCGATCATCTGGGGCTGGTGCCCGGGATGGTCGTTGTCGAGCACAACCGTGAGATCCTGCCCCGCGCCAGCCTGGCCGGCGTGCAGGTGCGCGAGGGTGACATCTTCGAACTGGTACACTTTGTCGGAGGAGGCTGACGCACCGATGGAGGACGAGCAGCTCCGCATCGCCGGGCGTGCGCTGCGCTCCCGGCTCATCGTCGGGACGGGCAAGTACAGCGACAACGAGACCATGGTGCGCGCCATCGAAGCATCCGGCGCCGAGATGGTGACCGTCGCCGTGCGGCGCGTCGACCTCGACCGCACCAGAGAAGAAGGCATCCTGTACCACCTCGATCCCGCACGTTTCTTCCTGCTGCCCAACACGGCCGGCTGTTTCACGGCCGAGGAAGCCGTGCGCTACGCACGGCTGGGTCGAGCGGCCGGCATGAGCGACTGGGTGAAACTCGAGGTCATCGGTGACCAGCGCACGCTGCTGCCGGACGTGATCGCGACGATCGATGCGGCACGCACCCTGGTGGCCGAGGGCTTTCAGGTGCTGGCCTACACCAACGAGGACGTCGTCACGGCCTTGCGCCTCGAGGACGCGGGGTGTGCGGCCGTCATGCCGCTGGCCAGCCCGATCGGCAGCGGCCTCGGACTGACCAACCCGTACTTCATCCGCGAGATCAAGGCCCGGCTCTCCTGTCCGGTCATTGTGGATGCCGGTGTCGGTACGGCGTCCGATGCCTGCATCACGATGGAGCAGGGCGTCGATGGTATTCTCATGAACACGGCCATTGCCGAAGCCGATGACCCCGTCGCCATGGCCATGGCCATGCGCCTGGCCGTCGAAGCCGGACGCCTGGCATGGCGCGCGGGCCGCATGCCGCGACGCGAGATCGCGGTCCCGTCCTCGCCGATGGCGGGCATGCTGCGTTGACCGCGACAGCACCTCGCCGCGCCGCGCTCTCGACGCTGCGGGCCATCCGCTCGGGCGCGCTGGCGGATCGGGCCCTGCGCAGCGCGACGAGCGGGTTCCCCGGCCGGGATCGCGCCTGGACCCGGGAGCTGGTCTACGGCACCCTGCGGCTGCGGGCGCGACTCGACTACGCGCTCGCCACCGTCGTACGCCGCCCCCTGTCTTCCCTGGAAGCCGACATCCGGGACGTGCTGCGCCTGGGCAGTTACCAGCTGCTCGAGATGCACAGCGTGCCCACCTACGCCGCCGTGTCGCAATCCGTCGAACTGGCCAAGCAGGCCAGCCGTGCGGCGGCCGGGCTCGTGAACGGCGCACTGAACGCGCTCGCGCGCAGTGCCGATGGCCTCGCATTCCCCGCCTTCGAAACCGATCCGCTGCGTCATCTGACGACGTGGGGGTCGCACCCCGCGTGGCTGGTCCGCCGCTGGTTCGGCGCGTTCGGCGCGGACGCTGCGCGTTGCCTCGTCGAAGCGAACAACGCGCGGCCGGGCATGTACGTGCGACCGCTCGGCAGAACGGCGACCGAAGCCGTGCAGGCGCTGCACGCGCGCGGCATTGACGCGGTGACTGTGCCAGCGGTCGACCGGGCCGTGCTGCTTCCCGACGGGACGCCGCTGGCCCGGGTGTTCGACGCGGTTCCCGTGATCGTGCAGGACCCGGCGGCCATGCTCGTCGCGCAGTACGTGGATCCGTCGCCCGGTGCCCGCATCGCCGATCTGTGCGCGGCGCCGGGCGGCAAGGCCATCGCGCTGGCCGATGCGACCCCCGGCGGGCGCGTCCTCGCTACCGACATCGCCGTGGCCCGGGCGCGGCGCATGCACAGCAACCTGTTGCGGTTGGGCCCTTTGCCCGTTCACCTGGCCGTCGCGGATGCGCACCGGCCACCGATCGCGGCCGCGGATGTCGTTCTGCTCGACACGCCATGCAGCGGGACGGGTACATACCGGCGACGGCCCGACGCGCGCTGGCGACTCCGGCCAGGGATGCTCAGCAGACTGTGCGAGAGGCAGGCCTCGCTGCTCGACAGCGCGGCGCGCATCGTGCAACACGGGGGGCTCCTGGTGTACTCGACGTGCTCGATCGAGGCCGAGGAGAACGACGACCAGGTCGACGCCTTTCTCGAGCGGCACGCCGATTTCCGCCCGGAGCCGCCGGCAGTCGCGGGCTTGACCGGCCTGGCAGACGATGGGCGGCTGCGCGTGTTGCCGCACGTGCACGGCTTCGATGGGGCGTTCGCCGCCAGGCTGCGAAGGAACTGACATGCTCGGGGATGCGGTGAGACGGAACCAGAAGAGCGCCGGTCGGCGCCGGGTGACCACGACGCGCGGGGCCGGGCGATCACGCCGCGCCCGGCTGCTGGTCGTGCTCGGTGCCGCGCTGGTGCCGTTCGTCGTGGGCTACGTCATCGCCGTCGCCGTCATCTTTCCCGCGCCGGAGATCGCAGGGCAGGGCGTGACCGTCCCGTCCCTCGTCGGCATGTCCACGGACGAGGCGAGTCAGACGCTCGCGGGGCTGGGACTCGGCGCCCTCGAGATCACGTCGCTTCCGCACCCGAATGCCCCCCGGGGCACCATCACCGCACAGTCGCCTCTGGCCGGGCAGCAACTGGCCGGGGGACGCGCGGTCCGCGTTTCCGTGAGTTCGGGCACACCCTACGTCGTGGTGCCCGACGTCATCGGCTTTCCCATCGAGCGCGGGGCGTCGCTCCTGACCCGGCTCGGGTTCCAGATCCGGAGGGTCGAGGAACCCGCCGCGGCCGAGGCCGGCCGCGTGGTCCGACTCGAGCCGCAGCCGGGCGCTCAGCTGCCGCTGCCCTCGACGGTCACGATCTTCGTGAGCACGGGACCCGAGCGATCCGATCCCGCCGCCGACACCGTCTCGATCGATACGCTGACCGCTGGACCCGCCCGCCGCTGAGACCTATCTTCAAGTCAACTCACCGAGTTACGACTCGAGTCAAGGCAGCGCATTCTCATGCCAGCCAGCCACGCGCGGACCGCTCTGCGCCTCGCGGTCCTGCTCGCCGCGACTCTGCTCGCCATTCTGGCATGGCAGGGCCGCGGCAACTACAGCCCCGTCGATACCGGGGGTCGGGTGCCGGCGTACGGCGCTCCGGATCTGCGCGGTGACACCGTAGACCTGGCGTCCCTGCGCGGGCGCGTCGTCCTGCTCAACGTCTGGGCCACGTGGTGCAAGCCGTGCGTGAAAGAGATGCCGGCGCTGCAGCGACTCCACGAAATGCTGGATCCGGAAGGTCTGTCCGTTGTCGCCGTCAGTGTCGACAATGCGGCTCTCTCGCTCGGAACCGCGGACGGGGACGTGCGCAGCTTTGTCGACGAGTACGGAATCACGTTCACCGTCCTGCTCGATCCGCAGAGCCGGATCGAGAGCGTGTTTCAGGTGACCGGTCTGCCGATGACGTTCGTGATCGACCGCGACGGAATTCTGCGCAAGAAAGTGCTGGGCGCCCGCGAATGGGATGAGCCGGCATCCGTCGCAGAACTGCGGACGTGGCTGGAGAACTGAGTGCGCCGTCTGGTCGATGCGCTTACGAAAGACCTCCTGCTCAAGGTGACGGCGCTCGGCCTGGCCTTCCTGCTGTGGTCCCTCGTCAAGGAAGATCGTCGCGTCGCCATCGATGACATCGCGGTCGAGGTCGTCAACGGGGATGCAGGCTGGGTCCTGGCCGGGGCGCCGGAGCCCGCCGTCGTCCGCGTTACGTTTTCCGGACCCGTCCGCGAGCTCTTTCGCGTTGCGGCCGAACGCCCCCGCATCCTCGTGCCGATTGCCAGCGTCCGTGATTCCTCGCAGGTCGTCGTCCTGCGGCCCGACTGGGTCTCGCTCGGGGACGGTCTCGGCGCGACCCGGATCGAGGAGATCCGGCCCGCAGCGGTGCGGCTGGTCTTCGATCGCCTGATCACGCGAAGCATCCCCCTGGCCATCCGCGTCATCGGCGAGCCGGTTCCGGGCTTCTCGCTCGACGGACCGGTCCGCCTGGATCCGGAGGCCGTGGTGGCCAGCGGCCCGGCCAGCCGACTCGCCGCCATCGATTCCCTACGCCTGCCCCCGATCGACCTCGTCCGGCGTATCGTCACCGACACGATCCTCGTGCCGATTGACACGACGGGCCTCGGCATCATCGTCGCGCCGCGCGAGGCCCGCGTGATCGTCCCCATCCGACCCGACACACCGGCGACCTTTCCCGCGGCGCGGGCAGCCGCTTCGTGACAGGCGACGATTCGCTGCTGCTCGCGGTCGAGACGTCGTGTGACGAAACGTCCGCAGCGGTGCTGCGCGGCGACCAGGATGTGCTCGGTCATGTCATTCTCTCCCAGGACGCGCACGAACTCTACGGTGGCGTCGTGCCGGAGATCGCCGCGCGCGCACACCTCGACGCCCTCGACGATGTCGTCGACGGTGCGTTGCGCCAGGCGGGTGTCGGCCTCGATGCGATCGACGTCTTCGCCGCGACCGCCGGGCCCGGCCTGATCGGAGCCCTGCTCGTCGGCCTCACGTGGGTCAAGGCCACGGCGTGGGCGCTCGCCCGGCCCTTCGTCCCCGTGCACCACATGGAGGCCCACCTGTTCGCGACCGCGCTGGCCGATGCCGCGGCGCAACCGCCCTTCGTGGCCCTGCTCGTGTCGGGCGGCCACACGCAGCTGCTCCACGTGCACGCGTGGGGCGAATATCACCTGCTCGGTGAGACGCGGGACGATGCCGCGGGCGAAGCGTTCGACAAGGTCGCCAAGATCCTGGGCCTCGGCTTCCCCGGCGGTCCGCGCATCGAGGCCGTGGCCCGCTCCGGCGATCTCCGGTCGCACGGCTTTCCCCGCCCGATGCTGGCAGCGCACCAGGCGCCGGGAGACGCCGACTACTTCGACTTCTCGTTCAGCGGGCTCAAGACGGCCGTGCTCACCCGCGTCCGTGATCTTGAACACGGCGGGAACCTGGACGCCCACGTGGCGGACCTGGCCGCATCGTTCCAGGCGGCCGTCATCGATGTGCTCGTCGCCAAGACGCTGCGCGCGGTGGAGCAGACCGGCTGTCGGCGCGTCGTTCTGGGCGGTGGCGTCTCGGCGAGCCGTGCGTTGCGCGCCGCCATGACCGAGGCGTTGCAGGACGGTGGGACGTTGCACGTCCCGACGCCTCGCCTGGCGACGGACAACGCCGCGATGATCGCGCGGACCGCCGTGTTCCGCTGGCAGCGCGGCGAAGTCGGTGGCCTCGATGCAACGGCGCGCGCCGATCTGCCGTTCCCCGGACTGATCCGGCCGGCCCCGCGCATGGCCGCACCGGCGTAAAGGGCTCTTCATGGCGCGGCTGGCGTACAAGGAAACGAAATCCGGCTGCAGGCACGCGCCGCGCCCGCGCCGGAACGTGTGTTCCTCGAAGAAGGTCCGGGAGACGCTCGGGATGCGGCCAGCATGCAGTGTCCGGCCTGCGCGACGGTGCGTGTGGCTCGCCGCCATGGCGCTCCTGATCGCGCGCCCGTCACCCGCGCTCGCGCAGGTCGGGATTGATTCGCTGGAAGTGCGCAGCGTTTCGTTCGACGGGGCGGACAGCTTCGACCGCCGCGTGCTGGCCACCGCGATCATGACGTCGCCGACGCGCTGCACGGCCGTCGCCCCTCTGTGCTGGCTCGGTATCGGCGTCGACCGGCAATACCTCTCCGCCAATCAGCTCGCCCTCGATACGCTCCGTCTGAAGCTGTTCTACTATCAGCAGGGATATCGTGAGACCGCGTTCGGTGTGGACACGACGCGTGATGGAGCCCGCCTGCGGGTTCGCTTCCGGATCGACGAAGGCGAGCCGGTGCGGGTCGCTTCGATCGGGATCGATGGGCGCGACACCCTGGCCGCCGCCGTCTTTCGCAATCTGCCGCTCGCCGTCGGCGCGCCGCTCAGTCTGACGGTCTTCGAGGCGACGCGCGATACGATCATCGTTCGCCTGCGCAACCGCGGCTACGCCCAGGCGGAAGCGCTCGCCAATATCACGATCGACGCGGACTCGCCGCGTACGGCGCACGTGCGCTATGAGCCCGTGCCCGGTCCGCTGGCACGGTTCGGTCCGATCGCCGTCGTCGGGGCGGATCGCGTCAGCGAGGACGTCGTGCGCCGTATGCTCACGTTCCGCAGCGGCGATCTGTACAGCGACGAGCACCTGCTGGGCAGCTTGCGCAATCTGTTCGCCCAGGAAGTCTTCCGGCACGCCAGTGTCGAACCCGAGCTGGATCCCGGGGACGAGACCGTGATCCCGGTCCGCGTGCAGGTCAACGAGGGCGACCTGCATCGTGTCCGCGGTGGCGTCGGCGCCAGCACGGCCGAGTACGTCAATCTGGAAGGGCGCTGGGTCAGCCGGAGTTTTCAGGGCGGAGCCCGCCGGCTGGAGCTGCGCGCGCGCGTTTCCAACGTCTTCGCCAACACACTGCCGGACCTCCCGATCTTCGAAGCGACCGATGACTTCTACGGCCGGCTGAGCGGACTCGTGTCGGCGGATTTCACCCAGCCGTGGTTCTTCGACGCCGTGAACACGCTGGGCGCCGGCACGTTCGCGGAGCGGCGCAGCATCCCGGAGGTGTTCGTACGGACAGCCGTCGGCGGCTACGTGACCTTCAACCGTCTGCTCGGGCCGGGCACATCCATGACGCTGGGCTTCAGGCCGGAGCGCACGCGGCTGGAATCGAAGGACGACCAGCTGGTGTTCTGCCTGGGGTTCACGGCGTGCGGCGAGGAGGACATCGCCGCGCTGCGCGAACCCAACTGGCTGTCCCCGCTGACCGCTACGATCGGGCGGGACCGTTCCAACAGCATCTTCGCACCGTCACGCGGCTACTCGATCCGGCTGGACGCGGAGTTCGCCGCCAGCGCGACGGGCTCGGATTTCGGCTACACGCGACTGGCCGCGGAGCTGATCGACTACCACACGATCGTGCCCGGCGTGATCTGGGCATTGCGCCTGAAGCCGTCGTGGGCCCACACGCTCGATGACGCGCCGCTCGGCCTGCACCCGCAGAAGCGCTATTTCGCGGGCGGGCCCAACAGCGTGCGCGGCTTCGCCCAGTTCCGTCTCGGCCCGAAACTCCTCGTTGCGGATGCATTGCGACACCTCGTTCGTTCGCCCGAGGAGGGAGGCGCGGGGTGCACTGCGCAGCAGGTCAATGCCGGGACGTGCGATGCACGCGCCTTCGTCCAGGCCCGGCCCAACGAGCTGGGCGTCCAGGCCGTGGGCGGGGCGGTCTCCGTCGAGGGCAACGTCGAACTGCGCTTCCCCGTGTACGGTGATCTGCTGCGCGCCGCCGCGTTCGTCGATTTCGGACAGGTCTGGGAGGACGAGGCCGGGTTCGATCTGGGCGATGTCGTTTCCACGCCCGGACTCGGGCTCCGTTATTTCAGTCCGATCGGCCCCGTGCGCATCGACGTCGGCTACTACGGCGGGCGAGGGGAAACGCTCACGGTGGTCAGCACAGGCGTCTGTGAAATTGCGAGTACGGACGAGTGTGTCCTCGACCCTGACCGCGAGTACATGTTCTCCGAGCTGCGCAACGATCGCTCGCTGCGCGCACTCGCGACGCCCGTGCGCTGGAACCCGCGTCGATCGTTCTTCGACCGGCTGCAGCTCCACTTCTCGATCGGCCAGGCCTTCTGAGCATGCGACGCTCGTTGCGCTGGCTCGGTCGCGGCCTCGTCGTCCTGCTCGTGCTGGCAGGTGTTCTCTTCCTCGGCGTCCTGTGGCTGACGGGATCACGCGCCGGAAAGGAGCGGGCCCGCCGGTTCGCCGAGGCGTGGCTGGCCGACTCGCCGAACATCGCCGGCCAGATCAGTCTGGGCAGCATCGACGGCGGCAGTCTGCTGCGCGGAGTCACCGTTCACGGCATCGACATCATCGATCCCACAGGCCGACCGTTCCTGCACGCAGACAGCGTTTCGGCATCGTACGACTGGTTCGACCTGCTGCGCGGGCGCATATCGATCGGCAGTCTGAGGGCATACGGTGCGGTCGTGCAGATCGAGCGACTGCCGGGCGACTCGCTGTGGAACTACCAGCGTGTCTTCGTGCCGTCGCCACCCGGTCCGCAGGGGCCGGGCCGCCTCATCGCGTTCGACGATGTGCGGCTCGTGGGCGGTGCGCTGACGATCCGGCTGCCGTGGGAGGGATCGGCTGTGGCCGCGGAGCGCTGGGTCATCGAGGACGTGCCCGGGGGCCGCGCACGCGTCGTCGATGTGCAGCTTGCCGACACGCGATCCACACGCATCCAGTGGGAAGCGCCCGGCGACCGCGACAAGCGCATCGCCCTGAGTTCGTTCGAAGGCACCGTTCGGGTGTTTCGCGAGCCCATGGAGATCCGCTCCGCGCGGGGCGCAGTGACGCTCACGGATTCGGCCATCAGCGTCGACCTGCGCGAGTTCAGGCTGCCGGCCACGCACGGCAACGTGCGCGGCCGGATCGCGCGTGGCGAAGCGGGCAACGGCTGGGAGTTCCTGATCGACGCGGAGAAGTTCGCACTGGCCGATCTGGGCTGGATCGACGCCCGTGTGCCAGCGGAAGGCACCGGTCGTGCGCGCGTGCGCATCGCGCGTGAAACGGCTGCAGCCGATACGGACTTCCGCATCGAGGACATCGACCTGGAAGCGCCCGGAACCCGCATCGCGGGGAGCGCCGGTTTCAGGATGGGTCGGACGCTGGTGTTCCGGGGCGTCGACCTGCGCGCGTCGTCCCTCGATCCGGCCTGGATCGGCCGCGCGCTCGAGCGGGAAATGCCCGTGCAGGGTGTGCTCTCCGGATCGCTCACGGCCGATGGGCCGCTGTCCCGCATGCAGACGCGCGGCGACGTGCGCCTGAACGGGCCGGCCGGCCGGATGAGCGGGCGCTGGACAGGTGGCGTCTCGCTCGACCGCGGTTTCGGCGCCCGATCGCTCAATATCGATCTCCAGAACGCGGACCTCACCCTGCTCGATGCCTTCGCACCCGACCTGCCGGTGCGCGGCTCGATCAGCGGCAGAACCACGCTGGACGGCCGGCTGACCGACAGCCTCACGGTACGCGGTGCGTGGACACACAACGGAGCGACCGGTGCCGTCTCTGCCCTGCAGGGCGGCGGTACGATCCGTGGCGCGACGGACATCGCCGTGGATCTCGCGTTCGACGTCGCGCCGCTCGACCTGGGCGTGCTCGCGGCCGCCGCGCCGTCGCTCGAGCGGCTGCGCGGGGAAGCCCGTGGTCGCATCGCCGTGCGCGGTGTGCCGACGGACCTGACCGTCGACGCCGACGTGCGGACCAGCGCCGGTCCGGTGCGTGTCACGGCCCGCGTCGACCGGTCCGGCACCTCGCCGCGCGTCGTTGCGGACGGGCGCGTGACGGGATTCACGCCCGACCGCATCGGTCTGCTGGAGCAGGACCTGTCGGTGAGCGGTGCCTTCGCCGTCGACATCGAGGGAGCAGGTCTCGAGGAAGCCCGTGGTCGCGTGCGCGTCGTCGTCGACTCCGCCGTGGTGCGCTCGTTCCCCGTCGACGCCGCGCGGCTCGATGTCGAACTCGAGAGCGGCAACGCGCGCATCGACAGTGCCTTCGTCCAGGCGTCGGGCATCGAGGTCACGGGCCGCGGAGACATCGGACTCGATTCCGCCACGCGTGGGAGGCTCGAGGTCGCGGTGCACAGCAGCTCGCTCGCGCCCCTCGAGTCGTGGCGCTTCGGCGAGATCGTGGATCCCACGCAGCCGCGCGTGCGCGGCGCGCTCGACGGCCGTGCCACGGTGAGTGGCTCCATCGCCTCGTTCGACGTGGACGCGACGGCCCGGCTCGACGGATTCGGGTGGGAGGCGCACCAGGCGGTCCGCATTGCCTTGGACCTGACGGGCACCGGGCTGCGCTCGGACTCCGCTGCCTGGGAGCTGGGCGCGCGCATCGATTCGCTCCTCGTGATGGGGCGGCAGGGGGATTCGGCGCACGTCGTGCTGGCAGGCCGTGGCGGCCAGCTGCGCGGCCAGGCGGATGTCTGGTCGGACACGCTGTCCGTGGTGCGCGGATCCGCTTCGTGGTCTCCCGCGGACGGTGGCGGCACCTTGCGCATTGCCGACCTCGGGTTCCGCTCGCAGGACCGCGTCTGGGCGCTGCGCGAGGCCGCCGTGGTCGATGTCGAGGAAGGGCTCGCGCGCGTGGCGCCGTTCCGCATCGTGCCCGCGCGCGGGACCGGCTCGCTCGGTGCGAGCGGCACGATCGCGCTGTTTTCCAGCGACCCGGCCGAGGCTGCGCAGGGGCTGGACTTCGACGTCGACATCACCGGCATGCCGTTCGGCGAGTTCATGTCCATCGTGCGTTCGCCCGTCGACGCGGCGGGCGTCATGGACGGGGCGCTGCGCGTGACCGGAACGACGGCGCGCCCGCTGATCCGCGGCGAAGTCACGATTCGGGATGTCGAGTTCGAGGAGACCCCGCTGGAACTGGTCACCGCCGCCGTCGACTACGCCGATCGCAGCCTGCAGGCGAGTGCGACGGCGTTTCAGGACGGCCGGCAGGTGATGACCGCTTCCGGCAACATCCCGCTGGATCTGACTCGGGACGCTGGCGAGCGACGCCCGGATCTGCCGCTCTCCCTCACCATGCGCATGGACAGCTTTCCTGCGGCCTTCGCGCTCGGCCCGCTGCCCGGGTTCAGCGGGTTGGGCGGGTTGATCGATGGGACGGTCCACGCGCGCGGCACGACGCGCGAGCCCGCGCTGGACGGAACGCTGCTCGTGCGTCGCGGCGCGGCCACCTGGGATGTCACCGGCGTGCGTTACGTCGATGTCGAGGGCACGCTGCGCACGAGCGGCGAACTCGTCGTCGCGCTCGACCTCACCGCGCGGACCGTCGACCTGCGCGGCCGCACGCCGGCCGGCACGCGCGGCGGCGGCCTGCGTCTCACCGGTCAGGTCGACCTCGAAAGTCCGGGCAACCCGGGCCTCGACCTGGAGCTCACGGCCGATCGCATCCTTGCCGCGCGCCGGCGCGACGCCGATGTGATCACCTCCGGTGCCGTGACCGTGACCGGCCAGTATCGACGGCCGACCATCGGCGGCAACCTGACCATCGAGAGCGGCAACCTGTACCTCGACGAGATCTACCGGCAGTACCTGATCGTCGAACTCGAGGATCCGCTGCTGTTCAATCTCGTGGATACGACGCTGGTTTCCGTGAGACGATTCCTGCCGCCTTCGCAGAGTCCGTTCGTGCGCAACATGCGCATCGACAACGTCGATGTCACCGTCAATGCCGGGTCGTGGATGCGCAGCCGCGAGATGGACGTCGAGGTCACCGGCAACCTGCTCGTGATCTTCGACCGGCAGCAGGAAGACCTTCGCCTGAGCGGCACGCTGAACGCGATCCGCGGGACGTACCGGCTCGAGTATCCCCCGTTCGCACGGGTGTTCGAGGTCGAGGAGGGCACCGTCGAGTTTCCCGGCACCCCGGGCATCGATCCGCTGCTCAACATCGTGGCCTCGCACACGGCCAGGACGCGCGACGAGCCGCTGCGCATCGAGGCGGTCCTCACCGGGTCCTTGCAGCTGCCGCGCGTCCGCCTGCGCAGCGATGCCGAGCCGCCGATCAGCGAGTCCGACCTGGCGAGTTACCTGTTCTTCGGGGCACCCACCTGGGGCATCGCCGCCGGCTCGCCCGGCGGCGGCGGCGCCTTCGGGTCGCTGGGGAGGCAGGCGCTCACTGCGACCGGTCTGGGCTACGTGGCCAGCGGCCTGCAGACCCTGGCGCAGAGCTTCGGTCTCGTGGATTACGTCGGGCTGACCGCCGCCGAGGCCGGCGCGCCCGGGCAGCAGTCCGGGATCGAGAATCTGCTGGCCAGCACCCGGATCGAACTGGGCCGCTACCTTTCACCGCGCGTCTACGTGGCCTACACGCAGCGCCTCGGGTCCCCGGCCAACGACGCCGGTGTGCGCCTGGAGTGGCGCTACCACCCGACGTACACGCTCGAGCTCTTCGCGGAGGACCGCTTCGCGCGGGCGCCGTCCGTGACGCTCAGCCAGGCCATCGCCGCGCGTAAGGTGTACGGCTTCTTCATCTACCGGGAGTGGAGCTACTGAGACGCGGAAGCCGCTGTCACCCGCGCCGGGACGCCCCCGGATCGAGCGGGAACCATTGCGGGTACATGGTCCAGACCTCTGCGAGGAGTGCGTGAACGATGCAGACCGTACGTGTTTTCATGCTGATGGCGGGCCTCACGGCCCTCCTCGTCGTGCTGGGCGGGTTCCTGGGTGGACAGCAGGGCGCGACGGTGTTCTTCGTGATCGCCGCGATCATGAACTTCGGGATGTACTGGTTCAGTGACCGGCTCGTGCTGCGCATGTACCGCGCCAAGGTCATCGAGCGGGACGATGCGCCGGACCTCTACGACATGGTCGACCGGCTGCGCAAGCGCGCAGGCCTGCCCATGCCCACCGTCGCCGTGGCGCCGTCCGAGCAGCCCAACGCGTTCGCCACGGGCCGGAACGCCCGCAACGCGGTCGTCTGCTGCACGGCCGGGATCCTGAAGCTGGTCGACCGGGCCGAACTCGAGGGCGTCATCGCCCACGAGCTGGCCCACATCCAGCACCGGCACATGCTGGTCGGGACCATCGCCGCGACGATGGCCGGCGCCATCGCCATGCTCGGCCGCGTGCTGCAGTGGGGCGCGATCTTCGGCATGGGCCGCGACGATGACGGGCCCAATCCGTTGGCCCTCATTGTCATGGCCATCGTGGCGCCACTCGCCGCCATCATCATCAGGTCGGCGATCAGCCGCCAGCACGAGTTCCAGGCAGACCGGACCGCGGCGCAGATCTCGGGCAATCCGCGGGCGCTGGCCGGCGCCCTGAACAAGCTCGAGGGCTTCTCCCGGCGCATCCCCATGGATGTGAATCCGGCCGCGGCGCAGCTGGCGATCGTCAACCCGCTGGCCGGCCGGCGTGGCCTGGGCCTGCTCCAGCTGCTCAGCACACACCCGCCGACGGCCGAGCGGGTGGCCCGACTCGAGGCACTGGGCCGCGACCCGTCCTTCCGGCCGGTTCTTGGCTGAGACGCCGGCCTGGTCGACGCTCGACGCCGGCGCAAGCCCCTGGTCCGGGCGCACGCTGGTCATCCTCAACCCTGCCGCGGGCCAGGATGACCCGCCCCGGCTGCAGCGTCTCATCGGCGGCGCGTTCGCCGCGCGCGGCGCGCCGTTCGACCTGGCCCTGACCGAGGGGCCGGGCCATGCCGAGGCGCTCGCCCGTCAGGGCGCCGAACGCGGCTATCGAGCCGTCTGCGTGGTCGGCGGGGACGGGACCATAGCGGAGGCGGCCGCCGGACTGTCCGGGACGGCCACGCCCCTCGCCATCATCCCGCGCGGCACCGCCAACCAGGTCGCGCAGAACCTGGCGATCCCGACCGACGTCGAGCCCGCCGTCGATACCGCGATCTACGGCCAGCTCACCACCGTCGATCTCGGCTACGTGGGGGAACGCGCGTTCGCGCTCCTGGCCGGCGCCGGTTTCGACGCCGCCGTCATGGCGGCCGCGACCCGCGAAATGAAGGAGAAATGGGGGTTCGGCGCCTACATCTTCGCGGCCGTCAAGGAGGCGCTCACCGCGCAGCCCTGCCGCTTCCGCATCTGCGCCGACGGACGGGACCTCGAAGTCGACGCCGTGTCCGTCATGATCGCCAACGTCGGAGAACTGTTCTCGCAGTTCATCCCGTTCCGCATCCCGCTCGGACCGCAGCCCACCGACTCCTGGCAGGATGGCCGCTTCGATGTCGTCGTCCTGGCGCCGCGCAACCCGCCCGAGTTCGCCGCGCTGCTGTGGCGTGCGGCGCACCGCAAGTTCGCCGGCGACGACCGCCTCATCCACTTCCAGGCCAGTGAGATCAGCATCGAGGCGGATCCGCCCATCGCCGTACAGATCGACGGGGACCCGGCTGGCACGACGCCGGTCCGTGCCACGGTCGTCCCGCGCGCCATGCAGGTGCTCGTACCGGCCGTGCGGGGTTGATCGGAAGCGGTTCGACGGGCGAAATTGAAAGGCTCCCGGCCGCCGTGCCGCCGCCGGGTGCCGAACCCGGGTGACGGCTCGTGTCGCACCCGATCCGTACGACAGCACAGGAGACCCGTTTCATGGCCATGCCAGCCACACAGATCCGCCGGGGCAACGTGATCGTCTTCAACGGCGACCCGTGCCGGGTCGTCGAATTCCATCACCACACGCCCGGTAACCTGCGCGCCTTCGTCCAGGCCAAGATGCGGAACCTGCGCAGCGGTTCGACGTTCGAGCACCGCTTCCGGGCCGCGGACACGGTCGAGAAGGCGGACATGGAAACGCATGAGCTCCAGTACCTCTACAGCGATGGGCATCACTACCATTTCATGAACAACCAGTCGTTCGAGATGCTCATGCTGGACGAGGAGACGCTGGGCGATCAGGCCGCCTGGCTCGTGCCCAACATGACGCTGATCTCGGAGTTCTACGAAGGCCGGCCCATCGGCGTGGATCTGCCCGCCGCGCTGGAGTTCGAAGTCGTCGAGACCGAGCCCACGGTGGCCGGTGCCACGAAGTCGGCGTTGACCAAGCCCGCCAGGCTGTCCAACGGCGTGACCGTACAGGTCCCCGCTTTCATCAGTCAGGGTGACATGATCCGCGTCGACCCGCGCGAGGGGAAGTATCTGGAACGTGCCAAGTAGCGGAATCGTCCCGCACGGACCCGTCGCACCGCCGGTCCCCGGACCGCACGGGCCGGGCGCAGCACCGCAGGGGCACCATGGCGGCTGACAGCCTGATCATCCGCGGCGCGCGCGAGCACAACCTCAGGAACATCGACGTCGAGATCCCGCGCAACCGCATGGTCGTGATCACCGGCCTGTCGGGCTCCGGAAAGTCGTCGCTGGCCTTCGACACGATCTACGCGGAGGGCCAGCGCCGCTACGTCGAGTCGCTGTCGGCCTACGCGCGCCAGTTCCTCGGCGTCATGGAGAAGCCTGACGTCGACGTCATCGAGGGACTGTCACCCGCCATCTCGATCGAGCAGAAATCGACCGGCCACAATCCGCGCTCTACGGTGGGCACGGTCACGGAAGTCTACGACTACCTGCGCCTGCTGTGGGCCCGCATCGGGGTCCCGCACTGCCCGGAATGCGGCCGGCCGGTCCGACGTCAGTCCGCGAGTCAGATCGTCGATCAGATCCTGACGCTGCCGGAGGGCCGGCGCATCGAGCTGCTCGCCCCGCTCGTGCGCGGTCGGAAGGGCGAGTTCCGCGACCTGCTGAACGATGCGCGCCGCAAGGGCTTCGTTCGCGCCCGCATCGACGGCGAGCTCTACGACCTCGAGGCGGCGCCGCGGCTCAACCGCTACGAGAACCACGAGATCGCCGTCGTCGTGGACCGGCTCGTCGTGCGCGCCGCCGACCGCCAGCGGCTCGCCGATTCCGTGGAGACCGCGCTGCGCACCGGCAACGGCGTGCTCGAGGTCATTGAGCACGATGGCGGTGAGCTGCGGACGCACCTGTTCAGCGAGCGCTACGCGTGCGCCAACTGTGGCACCAGCATGACCGAGCTCGAGCCGCGCCAGTTCTCCTTCAATTCACCGTACGGCGCCTGCGAAGGGTGTGGCGGCCTCGGCACGCGTCGCCAGGTCAGCGAGGAACTGGTCGTCGGCGATCCGATCATCTCGCTGCTCGAGGGCGTGATCCTGCCCTGGGGGGAGCCGACCGGTCACCTGCGTCGCTCCATCATTCCGGGACTGGCGAAGCACTACAAGTTCGACGCGAACACGCCGTGGGGCGAGCTTGGCGCGGCCGTCCGCAAGGCGATCCTGCACGGCTCCGGTTCGCGCAAGATCACGTTCCCGTACAAGACGGGCGGGACCGCGGGCACGTATCGCGAGGCATGGGAGGGCGTGCTGGCCAACGTGGGCCGGCGCTACGAGGAGACCGGTTCCGACGCGATCCGCGAGCAGCTCGACCAGTACATGATGACGTTGCCGTGCAGCGCGTGTGGCGGCCGCCGGCTCCGGCGCGAGTGCCTCGGCGTGACCGTCGGTGGCCGGTCCATCGGCGAAGTGACGGAACTCAGCATCGCCCAGGCGCTCACCTTCTTCGATGACCTGGCCGCCTCCACGTCGCTGCCGGCCGAGATCGCCGGGCCCATCCTCAAGGAAGTCTGCGAGCGGCTGCGCTTCCTGACCAACGTCGGACTCGACTACCTCACGCTGGGCCGCACGGCCGAGTCGCTGTCGGGGGGCGAGACCCAGCGCATCCGGCTGGCCACGCAGATCGGCAGCCGGCTCGTGGGGGTCCTGTACATCCTGGACGAGCCGTCCATTGGCCTCCACCAGCGCGATAACGAGCGCCTGCTCGGCACGCTGCAACGCCTCAAGGAGCTGGGCAACACGCTGATCGTCGTGGAGCACGACCGGGAAACGATTCTGGCGGCCGATCACGTCATCGACCTCGGGCCGGGGGCAGGCCGTCACGGCGGTGAAGTCGTGGCGCAGGGCCCGATCGAGACCGTCCTGGCCAGCGACCGTTCGCTGACGGCCGCGTATCTGCGCGGAGACCGCGAGATTGCGGTACCGGACGAGCGCCGTCCCGTGGACCCGGACCGGCAGCTGACCGTCCGGGGCGCCCGTCACCACAACCTCCAGTCCATCGACGTGGCGTTGCCGCTCGGCACGTTCACGTGCGTGACCGGCGTGAGCGGATCCGGCAAGAGCACGCTCGTGACCGACATCCTGTACACGGCCATGGCGCGCCACTTCTATCGCGCCCGGGTCGTACCCGGCGACCACGACGGCATCGACGGGCTCGATCTGATCGACAAGGTGGTCGACATCGATCAGTCCCCGATCGGGCGCACGCCGCGCTCCAACCCGGCCACGTACACCGGCCTGTTCACGCCCATTCGCGCGCTGTTCGCCGAGCTGCCGGAATCGCGTCTGCGCGGCTACTCGCCGGGCCGGTTCTCCTTCAACGTGAAGGGCGGCCGGTGCGAGTCGTGCCAGGGTGACGGCCTGATCAAGATCGAGATGCACTTCCTGCCGGACGTGTACGTCCCGTGCGACGCCTGCCGGGCTCGCCGCTACAACAGGGAGACGCTCGAGGTCTTCTACCGGGGCCGGACCATCGCGGACGTGCTGGCCATGACCGTGAGCGAAGCCCTCGAGTTCTTCGATGCCGTACCGGCCATCCGGCGCAAGCTGCAGACGCTGGCCGACGTCGGCCTGGGCTACATCGGGCTGGGTCAGTCGGCCACCACGCTGTCGGGCGGGGAAGCGCAGCGTGTCAAACTGGCGACGGAGTTGTCAAGGCGAGACACCGGCCGCACATTCTATATCCTCGACGAACCGACGACGGGCCTGCATTTCGAGGACGTGCGGATGCTGCTCGACGTGCTCCACGAACTGGCCGATCGCGGCAACACGGTCGTCGTCATCGAGCACAACATGGAGGTGATCAAGACGGCCGACTGGATTGTCGACCTGGGCCCGGAAGGCGGGGACGGCGGCGGCCGCATCGTGGCCGAGGGACCGCCCGAGCGCGTGGCCGCGAACCCCGTCTCGCACACGGGCCGGTTCCTGGCCGAGAGGCTCGGCCTGGCGCCCGTGGGCTGACCGGCGCTGAAACAGCGCGGCCGGGCCCGGACGTACGGATACACAAGGTATCCCATCCGAATTGGAGCGGATCAATGGTGACGCGCGAAGACGTCGAGAGCTACCTGCTGCGCATGGGCCTCGACATGGAAGAGGTCGAAGAGGGGCTCTGGGTCATCCACCCCGGAGGCGAATCCGAGGCGACGCCCGTCGTGGCGCACTTCTCGCCGCCCCTGCTCCTGCTGCGGCTCAAAGTCATGGAGCTGCCGCAGAACGGGGGGCAGAAGCTGTGCCAGCTTTACCGTCAGCTCCTCGAGTTCAATGCGACGGACATCCTGCATGGCAGCTATGGTATCGAGGAAGACCAGATCGTGCTGTCGGACGCGCTGGAACTGGAAACAATGGATTTCGCGGAACTGCGCAACTCGTACGAGAGCATGATGTTCGCGGTGTCGAGCCACCTGTCGCGGCTGGCCGATCTCGTTCCTGTACCGCAAGAGGGCTGAGGGAGCCATGGGCATATTCTCCAGATTGTCCCAAGTCATCCGCTCCAATGTGAACGACGCGATCGCCAGAGCGGAGAACCCCGAGAAGATGCTGAACCAGGTTCTTCTCGACATGCGGGAGCAGCTCGCCAAGGCCAAGCAGGAAGTCGCGATCGCCATCGCGGACGAGCGCAAGCTGCGCGCGCAGCTGGAAGACGAACAGAAGCTCTCGCAGGACTGGGAGCACCGGGCGGTGCTGGCCGTGCGCGAGGGTCGCGACGACCTGGCCAAGCAGGCGCTGATGCGCCAGCAGGAGCACGCCGCACGTGCTGCCAGCCTCGAAGAGACGTGGCACAAGCAGCACGAAGAGACCGAGCGCCTGAAGGAGGCGTTGCGCCAGCTCAACGAGAAGATCGAGGAAGCCAAGCGCAAGAAGAACCTGCTCGTGGCGAAGCAGCGCCGCGCACAGGCGCAGAAGCGGATCCACGAGACCATGTCGGGCCTCAACGACCGGTCCGCCTTCGAGACATTCGACCGCATGGCCGAACGCATCGAAGAGACCGAGCGCCGCGCGCTCGCGTCCGCTGAGGTGGCCGAGACGCTGCTCGCCGGCGACACCCTCGAGCGGCAGTTCGCGCAGCTCAAGCCCGCTTCCGAGAGCGTCGAGTTCCGCCTGCTCCAGCTCAAGGAGCGCATGGGCATGATTTCGTCCGGCAGCGCCGAGCGTCCCGCCCTGCCCGGCGCCACGACGGGCGAGCCCACCGAAGCCGACGAGGAAGCCGACACCGTCCACGAAGGCGAGCTCGAGGAAAACTGACACGGACAGGGAGAGGGAGAGGGAGAGTTTCAGGGAGAAGGGAGAAGGGAGAAGGGCGGAGGGAGA